>PMUK01000223.1 GCA_003166915.1 Candidatus Cybelea palsarum | reverse complement strand
GCGCCAACGGGAATCGAATCGGATCCGTGCTGGCTCTCGAAAGTTCACGCGAAGCCAGGAAGCCTTATTCTATTGGATTTTTAGGTTAACGAGGGCCGACGCAGGGTGACGAAGGTTCCGCGGGATGGCTACCGTTTAGGATGCCGCAAATCGCAGTGGCGCGGTCGGTGCGGCGAGATCGGAGATCACGGTGAGATGCTAAAAGCGGTTCCGCAGCCAGCGCCGTCTGTGCAGCCCGAGCCGCCGCCGAAGTACGTGGTGCCGTATAACGTGCGATTGACGAGAATCAAGCCCCGCGCGGGGCCCGCATCGTCATTTCCGCCTTTTGAACCTGTAGAGGACGCACCCTTTACCAGCGGTGCTCACTGCAAAGCTTTCCGCCAAAAACGGCGCAGCCAGTTGGGCTACGGCGTGTAGCGAAAAATCGTACCCGCCCCGCCGTAACTAACCCTGCCACCGGTCTGGGTGGTGCCGTAGAGTTGGCCATGCGATCCGCGCGGAGTGAGGCCCCAGGGGATGCTGCCGTCGCGCGTGCCGGCAAAGCTGTGAAGAGTTTTGACGTCGGAGGAGTCAGCGCTATAGATTGTGCCATGCTCGTCTGAGCCGCCACCGAAGGTGGTGCCGTAAAATTCGCCGTTCTGAAAGACGAGTCGGCCGGACGGCACCAGGCCGTCTCCTTTTCCCGAGAAACGATGGATGATCGTTTCGTGACCGTCAAGACGCATACTGAAGAGAATCCCTCCGCCGACGCCATAATAGCAGGAGCTTTCGCATCCACCTTCGCTCGTCGTCCCGTAGAGCGAACCGTTGGCGTAGACGAGAGGCGTCTCGGGATGGCTCCCGTCTTTCTTCGCTTGAAACGAGTAGACGACTGATTCGCCGCCTGAGGGACCGATCTTGAAGATCGTTCCGCATCCATTGCTGAACTGGCACTTTCCGCCGAACTCCGTCGTTCCGTAAAGAACGCCACTGACGGCGAGCGGCGCGGCGTCGGGATTGGCCGCATCGGGCGGACCGGCGAATCGATACAGCACCGTCTCGTTCCCCGAGGGATCGATCGCAAAAACTACTCCACAACCGCCCGGCGAGCTGCTATACCCGCAGTACGTACCGCCGTCGTACGTTGTACCGTATAAGGTGCCTTTGATAGCGACGAGCCCGGCTTTCGGATTTGCGCCGTCGGAGCCGCCTTTGAACCGGTAAACTACGCGCTCTTTCCCTTTAAAATCGATAGCGAAAACGGTTCCGCAACCGTTCGTATAGCCGTCCTCGCTACACGCGCCGCTGTCGTTGCCTCCGCCCATCGTGGTTCCGTAGAGCATATTTCCGACGAGCAGAAGATCGCCGTTCGGCTTCTCTCCATCCTTCTTTGATGGGCCTTTGAAGCTATAGATGGATTTCGTCCCGGCAAAAACCGTTCCACATCCCGAGGGGCACGCCGACGTGAAGCCGCCAAAGAGTGTCGTACCGAAAACTTGGCCTTTGACTGCGGTGAGCCCGCCGAATGGTACGCTTCCGAAAGCGCCTCCTTGAAATCTGTAGACGAGCTTGTAGCCTCCATGCCGGTCTTGCAAAAGAGTTCGCGAGGATGCGCCCGCGGTAGCCCCCGGCATCGTCCAATCTCGACTGCATCCCGTAATGCTCGAGATCAGAAGGGCTCCCAAGCAAATGTACGGAGATAGTATCCTCACGCTAAAAACCTCACTAGCGTCAGCGTCGGCAGGCTACGGATAAATTAGCTAGTACCGGTTAGGCGGCCCCTCGCCCTCTTATTCGGAGCGAAGGCCTTCCGAGCAGGTGGCCGGCTTCTTCGTGCCAATGAGTGATGGTCAGGTGGCCGACCATTACCGGCAGAGGTGGCTATGACGGACGCATCGTTCCAGGGCGCGAGCGGTCGTTTCGCTCTTGCGTTATCGGTGTTAGTTTTGGTTGGTTGCGAAACGCAACAATCGACGTTGATGCCGTCTCGCAACTGGGTTCAAGCGCAGGCCCGCGTCGTTTCCCATACCGTTAGCGCGGGCGGCCATTCCTATGTGGTCGATGAGATCTACTCTCCATCCGAGAGCAACCTGGAGGGCATCGCTCCCGGTCCGAGGGAGCACATTTGGTTCACCGGAGATTCGCTGGTCGGGCAGTCTTCGATCACCAGTGATATCACGGAGTTTCTGCTGCCCGTCTATGGAAACGTGACTTCAATCGTCGAGGGACCGGATCAGAATCTTTGGATCACGCTGTATCCGCCTGCGATCGGACGAATGGCAGGTAATGGCCATTTGACCGCGTTTGGTCTGGATCGCAAGTTAGGCATTCCCTCCTCGATTATCAACGGTCCCGCTCGGGCGCTCTGGTTCATTGCGAATGGCTCGCCGAATCGTATCGTACGCACCAGCTTAACCGGAGAAATGAAAGCATTCGGGGTCCCCGCAGGCTCTGCGGTTCAATGGCTGGCCTTGGGTAGCGACAGCAATTTGTGGTTTACCGACATTGCGCGGAATAAGATCGGTCGCATGACTGCGAGCGGAGAGATTAAAGAGTTTTCCGTCCCCACGCCGGGCGCTGGCGTCGTCGGTATTTGCCAGGGTCCCGACGAAAAGCTGTGGTTCGTCGAGCAGAACGCAAATAAGGTTGGCAGCATAACGCTGTCGGGATCGTTCCATGAATACGATATCCCGACACCTTCGAGCGGCCCGGTCGCCATTGTAGCCGGACCGGATGGGGCCTTATGGTTCACCGAAGAATCCGCCGGCCAGATCGGTCGCATTACGACCTCGGGAAGCGTGGTCGAGCTGAAGCTATCCGCAGATTATGCTCGACCCTACGATATCACGGTCGGAAGCGACAAGAACGTTTGGTTCACCGAGTCGCAGTCGTCGGGCATCATGGGCCGGGTCGAGTTGCACGAGGTGCGGCACTCCGAGCCGGTCTACTCGACGATCACGTTGTCGTTAGGCAAAAGTCGTCCCCAACTGGGCCTCGCCGAACAGCTTCCGTTATCGATCTCAGTTCAGAATCTGGACCACCACGTAATCAAAGGTCACTATCCAAATACGGTGTATCTGACCAGCACCGATCCAAAGCAGGCGGCGCTTTCTCAACGATCGGTAGACTCCTCCAGCGTCGCCGTCAAGGTCTCGTACTCGGGGCACTATACGAACGCCGTCATTGGCGCAAATGCGGATGGCGGCGGCAGGGTGTACCCTTCTACGATCCTACCGTCGGCGCCGCGGGATAAGAAGTTGCCGGCGACCGGGTTCGGGCTGACTCCCGGTCCGAACGACACGCTTTGGATATGTTTGAAAGACGGCAAGATTGCCTCGTACGCCAAGGATGGCAGCGTCCACAGTTACCGCGCCACGACGTCTTTCGCGGAGGAGGGCTGTTCGATTCTGGAAGGCCCGGACGGCAACGTTTGGTTCACCGACTATTCGAACGATCGAATCGGTAAGATATCGCCGGAAGGCCAGGTCACGTTTTATCCGCTCGGCGACAACGCTTCGCCGTCGTCGATGGCGCTTGGCTCGGATGGCGCTTTGTGGTTTACAGAATACTTTACGAGTAAGATCGGAAGACTCACGACCGACGGCCAGCTAAAAACCTACAAGGCGCCACAAACCCCGCTCGACATTGTCTCCGGTCCTGACGGTAACTTATGGTATAACGACGACGCCGGCAACGTCATCAGAGTAACGACCGGCGGAAAGTTTCGACCCATATATCACCTCTATGAGCTTAGCCGTCTCTGGGTGGGCTATGGCAATCTCTGGTTCTACGGTCCGCAGAGCCAGCAGCTCTATGAGATGTCGACGACGGGCAAGATCCTCAAGCAATATTCCGTGCCGAACAACTGCCTGCCGTTTACGGTCGCGTTTGGGCCGCAGAAGAGCGCGTGGTACGTCGATCCCGGCAATCACTGCCTGGCGCGGATGACGCTGACGGGCAAGTTCATTGTCGTGCCGACGTATAGCCAAAGAAACAATCCAGGACTCTTCGCTGATATCGTCGTGGGGCCGGGCGGCGACCTGTGGTTCACCGAGTCGGGCATGCGCGGGCTTGGATGGGTGGATCCCGGCACAATGTAACCCGGCATGAATTCGCCAGGTCACAACCGTACCGTCGGTAACCGTCACCGAACGTTCACCCACAGCGGAACATAAAGGCCCGTATACTCAAAATCGCCGACACCCTCGCCGCATCCGCGGCTGCGCGCGCGTGCAGGCCATTCACCCCTTGGCTGCGGGCTCGGCGGCGAACCCATTTAAGGGCACCACTCCCTCGTCACTCGCGCGCGGTCATGCGGGCGCTGCATTTGAGTGCGTTGCGCTAACCCTTCCCCCGAGACGGTCGTCGGTGCGCGCGACTCATTTGAGCGCAACCTCCCGGTCGAAAAAATGCTGAAAACCTCGGCGGATCTTTTGCGAGCGCTAATGCTCGCGAGCGGCACTGATCTTAAGACCGTTTCGCTCGCCTTGGGACATAGCACCATCGCGACTACCGGAAACCCATCTTTGACGCGTTTTTTTCGAGCGGGAATCGCCAACAGCACCTGAATAATGGCTCCCGTCCGACGCCGCCCGATTAGCTCGACGGCACGATGGAAGCGCGAAACAAAGCCCTGTTCCCTCATGTTTCACGACGTCGACGGCTATCGCTGGGAACTCTAGTCAAAGGGGCACGTCGAAGAAAAGTGGCGCGCGCGCGCTACACCGGCGCCAGCCATTGACCGTCCACTAACCTTTAGATTCGGGGAAGGTCGCACCGAACATCGGCAACCCGCTCACAGACGTTTCGCGCGTAGCTTCGTCCTCTATGACGTCCCAGTGTTCGGCAAGACGCCCGTCCTCGATGCGAACGATGTCGAGCGTAATCCAGTTTGCGGGTTGGCCAATGCCGCTAAACCGGCCGTGCAGCATCAGTATGTCGCCCTCAGCGAGGATCAAGCCATTCTCGTACTTCAGCGTGGGCGGCAGACTCTTGGTCAGACTGAATAAGCCCTCACGCCCCGGCGGGATATGCGCGCTATGCTGGACGTAGTTCGGCGACCAGAACCTCTCGGCCGTAACGTAGTCCCGTTTATTGAACAGCGTGTCGAAGGCTTCGAGCACGAATGCCTTATTTGTGGTTTCTGTGGTTTCGGTCATCGTTCGTCTCCAGAGCTTTTTTCGAATGTTACCGCAGGTATGGCTGCAGTCTAGATAATAATACGACCGGTCGTCTTACGTCAAGACCTGGGGACTCGAAATTAATCAAATCGGAAAAAGGCGCCCTAGACTCGAGTCTTGCGCTGCCTCGACGCCGGCACGCTCGGCTGCAGCAGCGTGCCGAAAGCTACGGAAAAGAAATCATCGATCGGCGCACGGCTCGCGGCAAGCTTCATGGCGCCCGTCACGCCGCCCCAACTCTCGATAAGGAAGCGAGCTGTCGTTTCGGCATCGATTGAATTCGAGATGGTCCGGTCGGTCTGGCCTTCGCGAATGGCTTCGGCAATCAGTGCCGTCCACCGAGCGACCTGTCTACGGAGATCTGTCCGCAAAAGGGGTGTCGAATCCGAAACCTCATGCATGAACTTCGGGACCAAACAGCCGTTTTCAAAGCCGAACTTCTTATATCGTGAGGCGATGTGCTGGAAGTGTCGACGCAGGCGCTCCAGTGGACCGATCGACTTGTCGGCAAGTATTTCCAGCCCCGCACCGGCCCAATAATTATTTAAGACCTCGCGCGCCAGCAGTTCTTTGGCCTTGAAGTAGTTATAGAATGAACCCTTTGGGACGCCGGCCGCGTCGACGATCTCCTGGACGCCACATGCGTTGTACCCAAGCGCGTGAAAACGCTCCGCCGCTGCGGCTACAATCTTTTCGCGGACGCTCAGTTTTGCCACGCGGAGCTTTCCCCAATGCTCACCGTAGTGATACTATGACCGGTCGTATTATTTGTCAAGGCTTTTCCTCGCCGCTTGTCGCGAAACTGCACGAAAAACGTCGTCGCCGCCGACGTTACAAAGCGCGTTGCGTAATGCGCGGGGCATCATCGAGGTGATAATCGCTCACGACGGTTGGTCGATTAGAATGGGCTTTGACGACTTCATCTTTGCCGCGTTGGTCGCGCATCGTACAAAATCAAGCGCCGATCCCCAAAAAGAGCTCATGAAATCGGCGCGTTTTTGTGGAGATGGGGGGACGGTGCAAGCTCTTTTGATGGCTTGCCGGTGGTGGTTGCTAACCGCTCGAATCCCACCTCTCTCGGGCGTACGAGCGAACCTGACCGTCCGTCGGGTTGAGCTTCAGGCGCGAAGGCCTGCGGGCTGGGCGCGCGCAAATGTACGGCTCGGCGTGGAATTGTTGCGGTTTTCCGATCTCGANNCTCGTAGGCCCCAACGGCGCGGGGAAGTCGTCGCTCTTGCGTCTCCTCGCCGGCGTCGACCGGCCGTTCGGCGGTACCATCGTACGGGCAAAAGGCCTGAAGCTCGGGTATCTGGCTCAGGGCGTTGCCGACGAGACCGAGTCGACGCTGCAGGACCTGGTCGACGCTGCGCTGGCTAGAGCGACGCACGAAGAGTCGGGCGTGCGCAACAAAATGCTGCGTACCATGCTCTCCGCGTTCGGCTTCGCACCAACGGAATACGATCGTCCGCTACGCTCGTTTTCAGGCGGCCAGCGGGCGAAAGTAGCGTTAACGCACGTGCTCATCGACGAGCCCGACTACCTGATTCTCGACGAACCGACTAACCATCTCGACGTCGCGACGATCCGCTGGCTCGAATCGTTCGTGTCCAACGATCCCCGCGGTTATATCGTCGTTTCGCACGACCGCTACTTTCTCGACCGGATAACTACGCGCATCTGGGAGATCGAGCGAGGGCGCTTTCATGCCTACGCACCCGAACGTCCCGCATACACCGCGTACGTCGCAGCGAAAGATCTGCGGCTCGAGGCGGAGCGGCGCGAGTACGAAACCTTCGTTGTAGAACGCGACAAGCGGCGCAGGACGATCGCCGGCCTGCGAGCGACGCACACCTCCTCGGATTACAGCCAAGTGCGCAGCCGCGAGAAGCAGCTGTCGCGCATCGAAGCGACAACGCGAGCCCCGTCTCCTGCGGCTCCCGAGCGCCCGATCTCCGTCCGCCTGCGCCCATCGCGGCGCGCCGGCAACGGGTTCGCCTTCGAAGCCCAGGGCTTGAGCAAAGCGTACGATCAACAGCTCTTCAGCGGGCTAACGATCGACGTCGAGCGCGGCGAGCACCTCGGCATCGTCGGTCCAAACGGCTCCGGAAAGTCCACGCTTCTGAAGATACTCACCGGCGAAGCGCAACCGGATTGCGGATCGGTCGTCTTCAATCCCGCGGCGCAAGTCGCGTACTTTGCCCAGAACTCGCACGATCAACTCGACGTCCAGGAGAGCGCGCTCGCAGCCGTGCTGGACGGCGCTGCGCTGACCCCGCAGGAGGCGCGCGGACTGCTCGGCCGCATGCGTATTAGCGGCGATGCCGCCGACAAAGCCGTGCGCGACTTTTCCGGCGGCGAGCGGCGCCGCATCATGCTGGCACGACTGATGGCGCGCGCGGCCGACGTCTTGCTGCTCGACGAGCCGACCAACGATCTCGATATCAACAGCCGCGAAGCACTCGAAAGCGTCTTATGCGACTACGAGGGAACGATCGTCGTCGTTTCGCACGATCGCTATCTTCTGTCGCGCCTGTGCGATCGGGTATTGTGGGTTGAACGGGGCGCGTGGGGACTCGTCGACGGCGGTTACGACGTGTACGAGGCGGCCCAGCGCGAGCGCGACAAAGCGGCGATCGACCGCGCGGTCGAAGAGTCGACCGTGCGTGCCAAGGCGTCGCGCCAAACGCCGTTGCGCGTGCGCTCGCAGCTAAAGGGGCAGATCGAGCGAATCGAACGAGAAATCGGGGGCCTTGATGCGCGCGTAAACGAGATCGAGCTTCTCTTCGAGTCGCCCGAGATCTATACCGACGCGGCCGGATCCAGGGCGTTGAGCGAAGAACTCGCTGAACTAAAAATTCGCAGCCGGGAGCGCGTCGTCCAGTGGGGAGCGTTGCTACATCAACTCGAAGAACTGACGGCCACGTAACGAGCGAGAATTAGACGTTTTTTTGTAGCGCCAACGGGAATCGAAAGCGATACCGCAGCCCAACCCAAGACAACTGACGACGACCAGAATGGGCACATCTGAGGAAGATGCCGCTATCCATGTTGTCGCCAGTTGTCGTCGGTAGCCAGCGGTATGTGGGCCAATTGTGGGCCACTAACTCTTTCAACTACCAGGGCAAGAACGGCATCTCGTCGGCGCGCCGGAGGCGAGAATTGCCGCGTATGCGCTCGTAATAGCGCTGGATGCGTTAGACACCATCCGCGACACGCCGAACGGGCGCCAAGGGCCCTGCGGCGCCCCGGAGGCGGATCGACGGTTCAGTACCTTTGGCAAGCATTTGGCGATCGGGGATCAGAGCGCGGCCGTGATCTATCGGTTTGCCATTAGCGGAGCAGTGGAACGAAAGTAGGCTCGACTCCGCTTACCGGCTCGAAAGACGTCGTTCAGTTTTGGGTACAGGGCAAGCGCGTCATCGGTCCGGACGCTGGTTTGGCCGACGTCGGGCTTTATAACTATCCCGCTGGCGGTTCGCCGACTAAGACCATAGTGGGTCTCGGGGAACCCGTTGGGGCGACGGTAAGCAGAGCGAAGTAGCTTTACGGCGTTGGCGTCTTTAAGGTCACGCTGCTTTTTGCCCTGTCTCCGGGTCGGCGGGCGCTTACGACTGGTACCGGCTTACACACCACCGCCGACGTCGATGGCGACAAGCTTGCTGTTCATGAATAGAAAGCCCAAGTAGGCAGTGACCTCAACGGCGATCTTCGCTTTGCCGCCGCCGGAAGTAGAGGACGCTTTGAAATACTGATTGTACGTGATTCGCCGGTAACGCCCGTTCGAGTAAAGGGTGCCCGGCCCGTCAATCGCCGTGACCTGCTCAAGGGTCATTCCAAGGCGTACTCCATTGCGCGTCCGGTCAGGGGCTGGATGGATCGGGAGTCCGGCGGGTGCGCTGGAAACCGTCGTCACGGTGAGATCCGAAGCGGTGCCGTATTGAGAATAGAGCACCGCCGTCTTGTGGGCCGAATCGAAGAAGCCGGATAAGCAACGGCCGTTCCCAAAATTATGGTTTTGTCGGTGACCAGCTGCTCAAATTTCGCGTTGTTAAGACTCTCGCCGACTGGATACTCAGTACTTCGCATGTAAGCGGTCGGGGAGGGTTCGGGGCCCCATCTCCACCATTGAAAATCCTGATTCTGTAAGGGATCTTGGCGTTTTGTTTGCGCGGCTTTCCGAGGCGATCCGTCGCATTCACGACAACCGTACGACAATCGGGCTCGAGGGACGCGCAGATCCGATCTACCGTTTCGGCGACGCGCTGCGCGCTATGGTTTGAAAAGGTGGGCGTACCGCTCGAACATCATTCGCGTGAACGAACGTAAGGAGTGAACACGTCAAGCGCGTAAAGACGGCCGGCCCAGCCCCCAACGGTGCGGGACGGATGCGCTGCTGGGTCGGAATCCAGAGCACCGCCTCCGCCTTCGCCGGGAGGCGACAATGAGGCGCACGGAAATCTCGGTCGTATGGGGAATGTCGCTTAAGGAATGAAGCATTCGATTGCTCTCATCTGGTGCGCGTCGCTCATCGCGGCGGCGCCGAGCGCGCCGGCCCCGACAATGCAAGCCGCGATCGACGCGCGCGTCGCGGCGCCGGGTACAGCGATCGCCGTCGGCAGCATCGACCACGGAAAAGTGGAGACGTACTTCGCTGGCACGGCCGGCAACGGTCGCCCGCTTGACGAGCACACGCTTTTCGAGATCGGCTCGGTGACCAAAACGTTTACGGCAACGGTGCTCGCTTCGATGGTGCTCGCGCATCAAGTCAAGCTCGACGATCCAGCCGCGGCGTATCTGCCCAAGAGCGTGCACGTTCCGACGAGAGACGGCCTATCGATCACTCTGCTAACGTTGGCTGAGCAGCGTTCGGGGTTACCGCGGTTGCCGAGCAACATGTACGACGTCGCCGGCACCGATCCGTATGCGGATTACACGATTCCCGATATGTACGCGTTTTTGAACGCCTATACGCTGCCGCGCGATCCCGGCGCGACGTACGAATACTCGAACTACGGTATCGGTCTGCTCGGGCAGTTGCTGGCGAACCGGGCGAATGAGACATATCCGGCCTTGGTCGCGCAGCGCGTGCTGGCACCGCTTGGAATGACGGACACGACGTTTGCGACAGTACCAGCCTCGGATCCCGCGACGCTCGCCGTCGGTCATGATCTCGGCGGACAGCCAGTGCCGTCCTGGCATCAGCAAGCGATTCTTCCGGCGGGCGGCATTCGCTCGAGTCTTGCGGACATGCTGAGGTTTCTGCGCTGCAATCTAGGACAGGGGCCGCTCGCCACAGCCTGCCTCTTCGCGCAGCAGCCGCGCGCCGCCGGAACACCCGGACATCGCATCGGCCTGGTCTGGGAAACCAGCGTGTTCCGAGGCAGTGTGAGCCATGGCGGCGACACCGCAGGCTACCACGCGTTCGTAGCGATTTCGAAGGATCACCAGAGCGGCGTCGTCGCGTTGAGCAACGGGCCGCTCGTGACCGACGTTGCGACGCACGCGCTCTTCCCGGAGTACCCGATCACGGAGTGTCCGACGAGCGTTCCCGCCGACGAGGTCGGCCGCGGTTCGTACGCGGGTGTTTACTGCAGCGTGAGCGCCGGATTGGTCTTCACGGTAACGCCGGGCAAGAACCCGGACAGCTTGTCTATCGCGCTCTTGCCGCAGCCCGCATTTGAGGCCGTGCGTACCGACAGGGACGCCTACGCAAACGCACAAGCAGACGTCAATTTCCAGTTCGCGCGGCGAAACGACGATGTTGTCGGCTTGTACGTCATCCAGGGCGGTGAAGTGATTCCGGCAACGCGGCTCGATGTACACGGCAAGCCGTTTGCCGCACAACTCCCGCCGGCGTTTCCGCCAGTCGTGTCGCTCGACCACGCAACGCTACAGCAATACGTCGGCACCTATAGCGGCGCGTTTGACACGATAACCGTTACGCTGCGCGGCGCTCGACTCTACGTGCAACTCACCGGCCAGCCCGCCGCTCCCGTCTACGCCTCAGCCAAGGATGCCTTCTTCTACAAAATCGTCGCCGCGCAAATTCGCTTCATCCGCGACGCGACCGGCAAAATCACGTCCTTAACGCTGCGCCAAAACGGCGCCGACATCCAAGCCGCCCGCACGGCCCCCTAGCGCCTCTTCCCAGAAGTCTCTACGCCTCCGGAACCGGCAACCAGACACAGGTTGAGGCCACTTGATTGACGCTACCTAGCTATCGATAATCTCACTTATCGACACCCCCAGCTGTTCGCGCGGACGTTCGCTAACGACCGGCCTTTCGGGTCCTCCGTTGCTGTTCGAGTGTTCCCGTCCGCTCCAGGGCTCAAGACGTGCTCGCGGTCGCGCATCTGACGGCCCTCCGTCCGGGCGCCCGCGAGTTGCGTGCGCGTACGAGAACCCGTAGCGAGAGCGATCGCGCCGCATTTACCTCGACGGCAGTGTAGAAATCTTGGTAGGCTGCATTAAGGCCCCGGGGCGCTTGAGAGGCGGCGCATTATTGCGAGAGTTTCTACAATGTGAAACGCATCATTGCGGCCTGCCCGCGCGCCAGGGAACCGGCCGGAGCTAGAAGGCCTGGCGGGCGCACCAGGGTTTTTCAACTCCCTCGCGCGCTCGAAACCTCGGCCGACACGCAAGGCCGGCGACAGCGGCAGGTAACGGCGACGGCGCGACCCGCAAGGGATTGCGTCCTGCGCGAAGTGCCAGAAGTTTCGTTGAGCTCTAGTGAGCTCGAGCGACTGCTTGAGCAACATAACGTCTATTACATCGCATTCAAGCACAGGATCACGCTACTGGATCACACCCTTGGTAGTATGGGATCGCTACGAAACGCGCCTACCCGCTTTCCTTCTCACCTAAAGAAGCAGCTTAGGCGACTTCATCCGCGGTCAACGGGAACTCGCGAATCTCTCGATGCGCCAGCTGGCGGAGATCGCGAAAATCTCGAATCCGTACTTGAGCCAAGTGGAGCGCGGGCTGTACAAACCCTCAGCCGACGTGCTGAAAAACATCGCGAACGCACTGCATCTCTCCGCGGAGACGATGTACGCGCAGGCGGGGCTGCTCGACGATTCCCAAAGCCGCGACGAGAGCAACCACGGCGTCGAACACACGGTCAAGCTCGATCCGCGCCTGACAACCGATCAGAAGGAAACGATTATTCGGATCTATCGGAGCTTCATCGGAAGAGAGTAGCGGCTTATCTCCAGTAAAGGATGATGACGCCGTTTCCGGCCGATCCGCCCCCTTGTATCATGTTGACGTTTATCGCGCTGCTCTCAACGAACGACGAGCCGCCGCCACCGTAATTGGTGCGGTTGAAACCGTTTCCGCCGCTGCCGCCGACGCCTATCATGCCGCTGCCGCCTGCCGTGCCGTCGCCGGCCCGGGAGCGACCGGCGGCCCCGCCGCGGCCCCCGCTGTGCTGGGTGCCTCCCTTACCGCCACCGCCGCCCTCGTGATGGTAGCCGCCACCGCCGACACCGTTCCCCCCAACGAGGTTGCCACCGGCACCGCCGGCGCCGTAGTAGAAGCCGGGGCCGCCGCCGCCGCCCCCTGCAACGACCACGCGATTGCTCAACGCGGTACCGCCTTGGCGCACGTCCGATGCGCCACCGCCGCCACCGTAATAACCGTGGCTACCGCTTGCGCCAGAAGCCTTGATGACGACGAACGTCGTACCCTGGGGCACCGTGAAGTTTTGCTGCGCGCCGGTGTATTGAAAAGTCTTGCTATGGCGGGGCGGTGACTCCATCGGACGCGCCGCGCTCTGCGACACGCTCGAAGGGGGAGCCGCCGAAAAACCGCCGCCACACGCAGATAAAAACCCCGCGCTCAAACACGCGGCGATCAGGCTGTAGGGCTGTTTCATGTGCGGTCCTCTCGGAAGCGACCAAAGGTGCCGAGGGCTCTGGCTCGTGTCCCTCAAGCAAGCGAACGTTCAGCACCGGCCCTTCGACTCCGCTCGCTGCGCTCAGGATGACACGGGTACGCTCGCTACGGCGGCTTCGCTCAGGGTGACAGCCGATGGGACGAGTCGCGCCATAAAGCTTCCTTACAAGGGCGTTGATTATCGCGCCGCATTACGAAAGGGCGGACGGTTGCCATTCGGTTGCCGTGCCCCGTCAAAAGCGGTTGGCATTAGGCCCGCTTCGCGAGCGCTAGGGATCGCGGCAGCACTTCATGCTGATCGCGTTTCGCCGAAATGGGTCAAGCGGAACGGCCAACCTTCGGCCACGGAATCTCTGGTTCTGTAGCCTCTTCGACTTCAATATCTGGCAGATATACGTCGTTTATGCTGAATACTTTAAATCGGCGTGTCGCTCCGGAACCGAGGCGCATTTCAAAGTGTGAGAGAGCGTACAAGCCGGTTGGCGCGTTCTTCGGAACATCCAGGACTATGTAGTCGATATTACTTTGTTGGACTTGGCGCTCATGGTCGCGGCTCCTAAGCGTGAAGGCCTCGCCTGCGCTGCCGCCTTGATATTCAGCGTAGTCGTCTGTATCTTCAGCATACCGGAGGGACTGGCGTCCGAGCGGTCGCGCCAGTGTCGCTAACGCCGGCGCGCTTTGAGAACGCCGCCCGGCTCGCGAGAAATCACCGCGATATCTTGAAGACAGTGCCAGAGTTGAGTGGCCCCCCCGACCGCCGTCGTGCTGCTGCGGCCGGAGCTCTGATGGGCGCGCGATCGAGGCCCCGTCCATTCATCCCGCCTGAACCTCTCATCTTCGGGCAGTTTGCGCTAATGGGTTGTAGCCCGCCTGTTCGAGGAACGACTCGCGTTCCTCGCGTGTGGTCATGCGGATTGGCTCGACGCTCTTGATGCGAAACGGCTCGATAATCGATCGTTGTCCCATCGTTCTCCAGTTCCTCAGCCCGGCGGCCAGTAAAAATCTAGTGCAAACGCACTAGACCGCTCTTTAGGCCGACGATGACCGCTTCGGCACGCGAATGCGCGCCAAGCTTAAATAAGAGGTTTTGCACGTGGTTGCGCACGGTAGCCGAAGAGAGACCTAATCCCGAGGCGATCTCCGCCGTGCTCAAACCTTCGGCAAGCATGGCCAGGACGTCGAGTTCGCGCCGCGTTGCGATCCGGCTGTCGGGAACCGACGCTTCCGGCTTGCCCTGGGAGACGCTTTCCGCAAGCATATGGACGACAACCCCTCGATCGTCTTGGTCGATAACGACGAACGTCGTCGCTTCGAGCCACAAGTCGCTGCCGTCGGGATGGCGGACGATCATTTCGAAGCGGTGCGGCGCGCGCAGTTCGCGGCAGCTCACCTGCACCGGGCAGTTCGGCCGCAGAGATGGCGGCCGCCCGGCGTCACGCCTTGCACCACCTCGTGACAAGGCCGTCCCATCGTCTCGGCGGCATCTCGCCCTAAGAGTTTTGTCGCTGCGTCGTTCCAAAAAACGACCGTCCCGCGATCGTCGATCG
>PMUK01000086.1 GCA_003166915.1 Candidatus Cybelea palsarum | reverse complement strand
GCAAGCGCGACTTCCGCTCGCTGTGGATCAGCCGCATCAACGCAGCCGCGCGCCGCGAGGGTCTCTCCTACTCGCTGCTCATGCACGGGCTGAAGAAGTCCGGCGTCACGTTGAATCGCAAGGCGCTCGCCGATCTTGCGATCACCGATGCAAAGGCCTTTGGAACGCTGCTCGATCTCGCAAAGCAAGCCGTCGGGAAATAAATGTTCGGGACGCTGACGCTCGCGGCGGCGCTCGCGAACGTGATCTTGTAGAGCGTGTTCTTCGCCGAGCCGGGCATCCAGTGCACGTCGAGCACGCGCAGGTTGGGCGGCAGCATGGTGCCGTCATTGGGATATTCGAGCACCGGCGCGCGCGTGGGATCGCTGGGCCCGCCGAAGAGCGAGCCCGGATTGGCGGGCAGCCCCGCGTCGATCGTGCCGCCGTCGGCGGCGAAGACCGCCGTTCCATCGCCGCCGCGCAATGCGTAGGAGCCTTCGGCATACGTAAGCTCGCGGCGCCCATCCCCGAACTGCTGGCGCACGATGAGATAGCGCAGGAGCAAATAGGCGAGGCACATCACGTAGAGCGTGACGACCGACGTGGCCGCAGCGTCGAAAGCCCAAAAGATCCGGCAGATCTGGGCAATCGCGGCGCCGATTGCGAGTGCGGCAGCCGCGGCGCCCACGAATGCCCACCACGGCACGGCGACGTGCCCGCGCTCGCCGACCTGCGAGCTGATCCAGAAACGATAGAACGCGTAGACCGCGAGCGTCGCGAAGAAGATGACGAAGCCTTCAGGTGTGGCCGTCCGCGATTGCACGAAGTGCATGCCGTCGAAGGTCAGCAACAGCGCTGTCGTGGTCGCAAAGAGTGTCGAGCCGGTGACACGTTTGGCGAAGCAATATAGCAGCATCACGACGAGCGCGCCGAACACGAGATCGAGAAAGCGCCAGCCGTACGGATTGTCGCCGTTACTCATGTGGCCGATCATGCCGTTGAGGAACGTCCATCCGCCGAGACCGTGACCCCTCGGCATGCCACCGAAGAGCATCATCGAGAATGTGATCAGAAGCTTGCTGAGTGGCGGATGCGTGTTTTCGTAGATGCGCAGGTTCTGCAGATACTCTTCACCGGCACGAGCGAAGTATGTCTCGTCGAAGATGCCGCAACGCGCAAGACCCGCTTCTGCCCAACAGGAGGAGCCGTTCGGCCGCCAATAGCCGACAAAGGACAGAATGAAATTCCCGATTCCGAGCACCACCATGATCGCGTAGTCCAGCGGCATGCGCATCACCGCCAGGCCTTCGCGCGGGTCGAACCAGTTGCGCGTGCCTTCGCCCCCCGCTTCTTCGGCCGCTCCTGGCCCTCCGGGCGCCGGCGCCGCACGACCCGCACCGACGTCGCTGGTTTCGAGATACTGATAGCCTAGCCAGAAGAAGACACCGATGGCGACCAGCGACAACACCGTCGTCCACGTCCCCCATAAATTTTGAGTGTTGGCGCCGGCGATGTTGCCGCTGACGACGTGGACGTACTCCAAGCTGTACGCGAGATTCGCAAAAAAAATGATCGAGATCGCAACAGCGCCCCAGAGATAGCGGCGCGCGAAGGGAATGCAGGCGATCGTAAAGACCAAGCCATTGAAAATATATCGCTCGTGCATACGCGTCGCGAGCGTAAAAAAGGCAAGCGTTGCGATCGCGCAGCCTTCGAGCAGCGCCTGGGGCGTCCGGTCTTGCAAGTACCGCCAAACGATCAGCCCGAGCGCTGCCAGAACCAGGGTGGTGCCCCAAGCGTACTGTGACAAGAACACAATCTTCTGATTGTCCGGAACCCAGAGGGTGCCGCGTAGTGCCCAGAGATTAAACGCGTTGACGCTGTTGTATGGGTAGAGGTTCGACCCGTACGAATAGATGTGGGCGAGCCAGTCAAAGGTCGAGATCGGATTGCCGGGGTGAAACGGCTCGGCGATCAGGAGCGCAAAGAGAATTGCCGCGCTGATCCCGATTCCCGTCGCAGTGATGCGCGCGCAGCGGTGCCGGGGATCGACGAAGGCGAAGGCAATTATCGGCGGCAACAACACGGCGGCTTGCGGCTTGATAAGCAGGGAATACGCGAGCGCGATCCAGCCGCCGACGATCCAGCGCGTTGCGCGTGCGCTCAACACACCGCGCGCGCTCTTGCGCCACTGGTTCGCCGGCTGAGGCTCGAAGTCGTCGCTGCGTAGGAGCGCGTAGACGCCGAGCAGCGCAAAGAAGCACGCGACCGAATCGACTTGTCCCCATAGCGCCGAGACGAAGACGACCGCAGGGTTGAGAACGTAGAGCGCAACAGCGCCGAGTGCGAGCTTCTCCGATCCGAAGCGTCGCGCGACCGCGTAGACGAGAACACCGAGCGCGAGGTCGAAGAGAATTGCGGGTAACTTGACGAGGATCGCGAGGACTTCCAATCCGGCAGCGTCCGCTTTGAAAAAAAGTGACCAGAACTGACCAACAATGTCGAGAATATAGAAATAGCCCGGTGGGTAGTCGACGAAGTTCGTCGAGGCGTAGAAGCCGGTTGGGCCATGTGCGACGAGCGCACTCGCCCATGCCTCGAAACTTGAGATGTCGTTGGGGAAGCCTTGCGCTCGCACGGAGGCGAGGCGCCAGACTAACCCCAAAATCAGAATAATCGTGAGGAATAGCCACCCCGACTGAATGGAACGGCTCGCGTAGACGTATGCTGGGGGCCTGGCGTTCGAAGAATCCGTCACTTGTAGCTCGGCTCCAAGAGCTCCATCATAACGGCAGCAATCCGTGCGCAGATCGAAGCGACGAGCTGTCGGATCAGCTAACTGCAGGGCCAGGCGCGGGGCGAGGCCCAGGCGTTACTAATGTTGCGGGCGCCGCCGAGACTAGTGGAGTAGGCAGAACCGCTCCGGAAAGAGCTGTACCGTTCCTCGCTGCGTGCGAAGCCACGCTCAACCAAAAGCAAAGCGAACAGACGGCAATGGCAACCGTTCCAGACACCGATCGCGCGAGGTGACCGCGCGATATTTGCCTAGCTCGCTTGCGAATTGAATCGGTCGGAGCCGGCGGGACGCTAACGGCAAGGGCGTCGCGTATTGCGATTCGGAGATCGAGCGGCATCTTTCCTTATCCCTTCTCGCTCCCGGATTGCGGGTCGCGCACGGTGAGCAATGGCTCCAATATCTTTCTAGCGTTCATAACGTGAAATCGCACAGTGCTGTCGGGAATTGCGAGCACTGTCGCAATCTCTCGGCTGCTCATCTCGGCATAGTAATGAAGCGCGACGACTGCGCGTTGGCGCGGCGTCAGTCGGTCTAAGGCGCGCATGACATCGATTCTGACGAGACTCTCAGTTGGCTCAGTGGAAGCCACGATTTCGAGGGCGAACTGCTCGTCGCGATGCTGCTTCCTTCCGATCGACAATGCCGTTCTGACGACGATCCGATAGAGCCAGACGTTGAACGCCCCCGGTGCCCGGAGTTTGGGTATGGCGTGGAGGATTCTTGCGCACGCTTCCTGTGCGGCATCTTCCGCTAATCCGTGATCGCGCAAGACCGAAAAGGCGACCCGATAAGCCTGCGGCCAGATGCCTCGTATGAAGCAGTCAACTTCAGCATCAGACGCTTCACGGGAGAGCCCATGTACATCGGTCCGAAGCTTCACGCCCGGCCACGGGGCGCTCTCCGCGATCATCACATTATTATAGAGCGTCTACCAATGCAGAAGTGTTGGCCGAGACATCGGGGGTCGGGGTCCCTTTTGTTTCCAATAGCCGCCAACGGTCCCATAAGGTTGGCATTTTCCGAAAGCTCCATCGTGCGCTGCTGAGAGTCGAGTAGCCGAAGCGCGGCAGCCGCCGCAACCGCCGTCTCCGATCCTCGCGCTGCGCGCTGCGGTCTCCGTCTCGGCGCTACCGCGCCACAGTTGCCCCGGCTGCCGCGCTTCGGCTCAGGCCACTGCATTAGCAGCGCCCGTTGGAGCCAAGCCTGTCACCTAAAGGATATGGGACAGAGATCGGGGGGCACCATCTACGTGCCCGTACAACAGGGCTTTGGATGCTTCCCTTGTTTGGTCGCTAATAAAGATGCCGGTTGGATCGATGAACATGGTTTGTCAAAATGTCACCATTATGGTAACATTTTGACATGCCATCGAGCCACCTCAACGCCCTCTTGGAGCTTGCCTCCGAAAACGACGGCTTCGTAACTACCCGGCTGGCGGCCGATGCGGGCATCACCCGGCGGACGCTCGCCGGTATGGTCGATCGCGGCCGCCTCGAGCGCGTCTCCCGTGGCGTCTATCGCCTCGTCCATTCGCATCCCGATCCGCTCTCCCCGTATAGGGAAGCGATCCTTTGGGCTCAGTCGCACAGAGGCCCCTGCGTGGCTCTTTCTCATGAGACCGCTCTCGCGGTCCTCGGCCTCACCGACGCGAACCCCTCGAAAATCCAGCTCACCGTTCCCCCGCACGCTCGGCTCCGTCGCCGCGCACCCGCACGCGTCGCGATCCACCGCGCGATCCTCGACAGCAACGATGTGATCCAACACGACGGGTTACCTGTCACGTCCGTCCCACGCACCATTCGAGATCTAGCGCGAAGCGGGAGTCTGCGCTTCGCTGGCGACGCCATCACGCAAGGGCGACGCGAAGGCTATATAACAGAAGCGGAAAGCCGCCGGCTTACCAACGAATTGAAAAAGCTGCATGGCGCATGAGCGCCTAGACAAGGCACTGTACCGCGTTGCGCGCGATGCGGATGTCGACGAGCTCCGTCTGCGCCGTTGGGTCTCATTCCTCGCGCTATGCGGCGTTCTTCAACAAGCAATCGATGAAGGCGTTATTGGCGACTACCATCTCAAAGGCGGTGCAGCACTCGAGCTACGCTTCGCCGACCGGGCTCGTACCACTAAGGATATGGACGTCGGGCTACCCGGCACCCGTCGCGATCGATTCGTGGCGCTTGAACGGGCCGTTTCTCTCGGATTCGATGACTTCAAGTTCCGCGTGAAGGTTCCGCATGATCTCGAATTCGTCGACACCGTGCGCGTTGATGTCGCTATCACCTATCGTGGTCGCGGTTTCCAAACGATACAGATTGACCTAGGACCTGCCGATGAATCGGCGGTAGACCTCGTCGCGCCGACGATCAGAGGCGTTGCGGAGCTCGGTATTCCGGTCACCTCGCCGGTCCGCTGTATTACGCTTGATGTTCAAGTTGCCCAGAAGCTCCATGCCTGCACCAATCCTCGAGTGCTGCAAGCCGAAAATCGAGCCAGAGATATCCTCGACATCGTTTTTCTGGACATGCTCGGGCAACTCGACTATAAGTCCGCTCAGGTGGCATGCATCCGCGTCTTCGAGCAGCGTGCAGAGCACGCGTGGCCGCCAACGATCGAGGTACCTGCGACTTGGAAGGTCGAGTTGGCGTCACTTGCCGCGGAACAAGGCCTCCCGCTTGCCACCGGTGAGGAAATTCTGGTTGCGTTTAGTGGGATCTACGAGAGAGTTATGCGGGCGTGAAATCACGGAAACGGCTGAGGCCAGACTTTAGTTATCAGGAAGTATGACATTGGCGAAGTTCCAGGATGTAGAGCGCGCCCTTTCGATGCTCGAACAAAGGCAGTTCGACAGTATCAGAACCGCGTTTGGTTGGCCCGAAGAACTGAAGCCGCACATTAGAGGCTCCATTCAGTACTTCGCAGTTGACAAGCCTAAGAACGCAAATGTGAGGCTGTTGCCAGTTATATGCGCTGTCGGAATAAACTACACGCAAAACGGCCGGTGCAGCATGGACGGCCTCTTCCGCTACGAAGGACCGACCGCGGGAGTCGTGAGGTCAACCGCTTCCACGGCAGCGGTCGTTTCCGTGGTTGCGGCGTATCAGCGAAACCAGAATACCTGGACGTCGCGCAAGGCCGTTGATCCTGAAAGTCCTATGGGCTTCTATGGATCTCCTGATGCTACAAGCAGAACAGGACCAATCGCCAAGGACGGCTTCATTCTAGTCATGACGAACATTTGTCCGTTCATCACGATGACGGAGTGGGCAAAGCAGCCTGAGCATATATCGAAACGATTGGTCGAGGAAAGCAACGGACATCGGCACCTAGATGACCTTTACGATGCTCTCGGTGCTTCGATCGACCTTTGGATCGGTCACAGCGCTCTCGGGGGCACGCGGTGGGTGTGGCCGGCATTCGCCTCTTTCGTCCACCGTCGAGGCATTCGGGAATGGCTACTAACTGCTAACATCAGTCCGCGATCCCACCTGTGGTTTGAGCGCACCTTTCGCGAGCGGCACCATCGTCTGTTTCCCTGGTATGGTCCCGAGAGTAGATATGAGGAATAGTCAGAATCTGGAGGTTATGCGCAAAGATGCCGCTGCCACGAGATGGTGCGAAAACGCTACGAGCTTAACCAGCGTCGAATGGAGGTACCTAAGGGTTCCGCAAAAAGACTTCGAGGCCCCTGAACTTTCGCGGTTCGGCGATCTAGCTGCGCTCGCGCCGTTGACGCTGGTGTAGCTCTGTGGCTGCAGTAATGTACGGTGCAACCGGCGACGGCGATCTGGTTGAGCTAAAGGAGACGCTCTTCGCCAAGGAAGTCGATCTGCAAGACTTCCTATCGAAGCATCCTGCTCTACTGGCTGGCGACCAGATGAACCCTACCGATCCACGACGATTCGTTCTGATCACTGCTGAAGCTGGCGTCGCTATCAAAGAAGCGGGCAGCGATTACTTTTCCTTGGACCACCTGTTCATAGACCAAGATGGGATTCCAACTTTGGTCGAGGTCAAGCGGAGCACGGACACCAGAGGACGACGCGAGGTGGTCGGCCAGCTACTCGAATATGCGGCCAACGCCTGTGCCTACTGGAATGTCGAAAAGTTGCGCGACACATTTGAACGACGCTGCGCGGCGGCGTATCTTTCGCCGGGCGACGAGCTTGCGAAACTTAGAACAGCGCCCGACATCGACCCGGAAGCGATCTGGGAGAAAGTTGCTCAAAATTTAAAGCAGGAGCGGCTTCGTCTTGTGTTCCTCAGCGATAAATTCAGCCCGGAGACGCAGCGCATCATCGAGTTCCTAAATCGACAAATGGAGAGTTCGGAAGCCTTTGCGGTCGAGGTTCCCCAATACACTGGTGGGGGTCTGCGGACACTGGTTCCTCGCGTTCTCAACCCATCAGTCTTGCAGGCGGATCGACGCGCAATCGCAGCGGGTCGGGGCGAGGCGTGGACGGCGGAGCGCTTCTATGACGACCTGTCAAGCCGGTGCGGTCCCGAAGCAGTGCAAGTTTTTCGGACGATCCACGACTGGGCCGAAGGTCAACCTCTCCTCACCACATATTTTGGACGGGGAAAATCAGATGGCTCCATCACCGTCGCCTATGCTGACGACAACACCGTCATCGTGACGCTCTGGACGTATGGGCGCGTCGAAATCGATTTTGAATATCTGATAAAGAGTCAGCAGTTCAAACCGGACGTGAAGCGTCAGGAGCTACGCGAGCGTCTTATGTCTGGATCGACGCTAGACATACCAGAGGCTCGGATCGATAAGCGCCCGAGCATCCAGTGGTCGGACCTGACAGATGCAAAGAATATAAAAGCTCTATTGGCGTCGGTAGAGTGGGTTGCACAGGAACTTGTGAGTACGGAAGGCGCGGCAAAGCCATGAGCTTGAGGACCGATCCGCTCATCGGGATAACCCAAAGTATTGATGACGCCAGCAAACCGTACGACGGGCCTATGGCGTTTGAGAAGCCGATATCATGCAAAGAGTACCTCGCCACTCAGGCAGAGCGGCGGCCTCGCCCTGACTGTAGGTCATGGCTGGAACCTCGGCTCTCATGGAAAGCGCCCTAGCGGGCCTTGGGCTTCAACTTGGGACCGGGCGACTCGCGATCGAATCGTCCTAAGACTAGCGTATCCTGGTTTACGCGCGCGTAAAGATCGCGGCGATGACTTTACCGCACTCCTTTGGGATTATCGCACTCGCAAAATCGTCTCTCCCTCGTGACGTCGTCAATACAGTCGCTCGCCAAGTGCTCCACCCGTTCCACTCCAGCGGCACCGCGCAATTCCACATTCGGCGTCTCAATGGTCTTGTCGCGCCCGTCGATCTCACACACTGCTTGCCGGTACGTCGAGTAACGTCGTGTCATCGTCAACAATCCTTTCGGTTCGACTTTAGCACAAGCGCAAGTGAATGGCTACCGCATCTTAGCGGGATAGATAACACATTTACCGTCGCGCATTTTCGAATGGTATTTGATTTGCAAACTGTCTAACGGCGATCGTGAAACCATCGACGGCCCGCTGCGCGATCGTCACGCCACCCCGGGCCGCCAGCGCCCTTGACACGCCGTGGTATCCTGTAATCTTCGCCTCTCGAAGAGGAGGTACGGCAATGGGCAGAAGCCGGTGGCGCAACATGGCCAAGAACAACGGGCCGGGCTCGCACGGAGCCTCGGTTCGCGGCGGTATGCCGACCGAGAGCATTGTCGTCGCCTGTCCCGGCGGCGAACGCCCGGGCTTTGACGCCGAGGTCTTCTCCGCGCTGTACCACGTCAACGCTCTGATCGAAGACATGCGGACCGACATTCACGTTCCGCCCGCCATCATCGACGCGGACACTGCCGTTCGCCGATACCTCGTCTACCTCAGCATGCTGATTGACGTGATGTTCGCCGACACGGTGATGTCCGTCGTGCATTCGACCGACCTCGCCGTGCGAATCCAACGCCGCATGCTGCTGGAGTACTGCGCGAAGGGTCTCTATTGCTTCGATCATCCCGAGTACTGTCTCGACTTCACGACCACGCTGGAGTCGAAAAGCGTCCTCGGCAAGCTTAACGATGGTGGCCAGCCTGAGGCAGACATCAAGGTCGAAACGACACACTTGCAGTCGCAACTCGATCGTTTTCCACCGAAATACCTGAAGTCGATTGAGTTTTCGGCGATAATGCGTCACTATACGCGTCCGCCCGATTCAGAAACGAACGACGAATACGTTGGGCTCTACCGGCTGCCGTCTGCGTACATTCACGGCGACCCCGAAGGCATGCGGTTTCTTATGCCTCCCAATGAGCAGGGGCATGCGGCTCCGACCATTACGGTCGGCGACGATGAACTCGACGCAATGATGGTCGATGTCGGCGCAAACACCTTAGTCTTTTGCCGTGTTTTCATCGCGACGTTCAAACCCAACGATGAGTCGATCGCGCGCCGACAGTCCGATTTGGAACTCGCTTTCGACGTGCTCGGTCTGAAACACGCATATGGCCGTCCCGCCGAAGCGATCGAGGCGCTCAAACGCGACGTTGACGCCGCACGAGCCGAAGGGAGAATACGGTAGCATGTTTTTCGATGAGGAGCCCTCAGAGACAGTTACTTCGAACATCGGCTATTTCAGAGACCGTCAGCCACCCGAATATCTTGAACTGCTTCGCCGCAGCATTCGCCTCTTGGACACATGCGTCGCTGCGGCTCGCGGTCACAAACCGAAGGGCCCCGATTCAGCAGAAGCAGCATCGTTGGACCTTTTGGTCGGGTTCGGCATGCTCGCCATGAGTGAGTCTCGCGCGTTGCTGTTGCTCGCGAGCCTTGGCCTGGAGCAATCGGCCCATATTCACCTGCGTTCACTCTACGAATACACCTTTCGTGCGACGCTTGTGCAGAAGCCGGAAACTGCAGCTGCTTTCAAGGCAGCAGCAGCGGCGGAAGTGCTCTACTTTTTCGAGCAGCTTGACCGCAAGCCAGACGAAAACGCCGAAGCTTTCATTGCTCAATACACGAGAGGATTAGGCCCCGACGAGAAACCAGTTCGCGAAAAGAAAGCTCTCGGCGGTACGATGCGCGCTTTAATGGAACGCGAATACACCGACAGTAAAAGCGCATACGCGACGAACTTTAGCTTTCCAAGCCTCTTCTCGCACGGTTCAATCCTGTCTCTCGGCCAGGTCAGTCGTCAGGTCGCTGGCCGCGGCAAAGATTTCCCTGAAGCAATCTTTCGGAACGGGCAAGGGCACAGGCTCCTTACACTCGCAGCGGGGCAAGTGCTGCAGCTTGTCTGTTTGTTCCTAAAGGCCTTCGGCGTTGGAGTCGAAGCCGAGTGGCACGAACTGACAGCTTGGAACGAAAAGCTTGCCCGCGCAGACGCTCCACCGAATGCAGGTGCATGATGATCGACTCGACTGCGGGTGCCCCAACCGTCAGACCGATACAGCTAAATGTCTGCTCGGACGGTACGCGCATAGTCATTCTCAAGACGACGATGGCCAACACGCTCGTCAGCCGGATTCGTTCGATGCCGCTCGACGGTTTCGACTTTGCACAAACGCGCGAAGCGATGGACGCGACCGGCGACGCCGACATCATCCTCATTCCCGATTCATTGGACGTTCTTGAGCGGCTAGAACCGCTCGTGACACCGCACTACATCCGCGCGATGCGTGACGCGCCCGTTCAGTTCCAAGCAGCGTTCGCCGAGCACTTGCGACGTGAAGGCATTCACGATCAGCGCACCATGATTCGCACAGGACCGGAGTTGCCGCCGCGGATTCAGCGCGTTCTCGATCGGCTCGGCGAACACGGCTACGCGCTCTTGGGTGGGCAATCCGTCTTCGCGAATGCTCGCGCGTGGCCACGGCTCGCTGCTGCGACGTACCGTGCATTCAAGCAATGGCCCGAGCGTCGTCCGCTGCGCGACGATCTCGCGAAAGAACTCATCGGATTAAACCTCGTCGGTCAGGCGTTCCAGGCTTTGGAAAACTTCGCTGCGATGTTCGCGGCGTTGAAGGCGACGAGCGAGGGCGACTATAGCAGGTTTGCCAAAGCGTACCTGAGCTTCGGTCGCACGGAATCACATCTGCGGTCAGCAAGCGTACTGCAAACGCTCGACGAGCTTGGTGGCAACAACGCTCACGCGACGATCGCGAGGGTCTTCAATCTGCCACTGAGTACGGCACTCTTCGAAAAGTGCGGCCTGGCGAACTGCGGTATCGACGACCCTATGTTAATCGAGTGCGCGCGATTCACGCGCTCGTTTATGGTGGAGCGATTCAAGGCTCTCGCGCGGACGATGCTCGTGAAGGAACCGGGAACAGGCCGCCCGATAAAAACCGCCGCTGCCAGAGTCTACGGCGCGTACAAGCACGGCTTCGCAGTTGCCATACCATACCTTGAGCCAGGCAATACCGTCGTCGGATATGATGCCGAGGTCTTCCGCAACGATGACGACTTCGAAGCCTACGTTCGCGCATCCGATACGCTCGGGTCGCTCGTCTACCTCGATGACGACGACTCGATCACGACCACGGCCGCGCCGGTCAACGAAGAGGACTTGAAGCCGTTGCTGCGCGTCGTGTACCGTTGCACATTTTGGTTGCAGCAGTTTACAAGCTACGCGCTGTCGCTCTACGGCTCCGTAGACGGCCGCTTTCCGTACCTGATTAACTCGGTGACGATCTTAGGGACGGAACGCCGCGCGATACTGCAGCAACGTCTCGACGAGTTGGAAGGCGCGGAATAGGCCGCCCATATTTTTCAAACGCAGCCGCGAGATGAAATGCGAAGTTGTTGCAGTGTACGACCGTCCCCTTGTCCGATCGTAGTCCTCACGCTGCATCTGATCGAAAGAGTCTTTGTCGATCTCCTCAGTTACCCACGGCCCTAGTACCCCTTTGAATCTCCTACCACTCTGAATGCTAACAGTCTCCGTTGAATATACCGCGTAGAGTGCCCTAATACAGCGACTAAGAGTCACCATTGCCATTGGGTCGTCGGAACGCTTCATTTGACTGCCCTCGAATACGCCGTTCCTTTCGAGAAGCGTATAGAAGTTCTCGGCTTCTACCTCGCCCACGACGCCGTCGAGGTTGTGCGCCAGCCTATCGCGATACTGATTGAGCAAGTCGGACGCAGCATAGGTCGGCTGTTCGATCAGCTTCAAGTCCCGAGCGAGATCGAGTTTTCTTTTGAAGGGTAGGTTGAGCAACGTAAACACTTCGCTTGGGACCTTATGGCACAACAGATAGTTTAGCGACTGCTCGACGTAAAGATGCCCGCGCAAGATGAGCAGCATCGGGTCGCGTTCCCACATTAAGTACTGCAGCTGCTCCTTGTATTGCCTCGACCGCTCTTGCGCGCCAAGGTCCTCATCGTAGCTACTCAAAGCGGCCCCTACCTAGGAAACAGGTCCACATCATTCGTTAGAGCCCATTCTCTCACTGAGGAAATCGCTTCGCGCAGAAGCGTCAGGAGATACGTTGGCTGGACGCCGAAGCGCATATACTCTACCGGGTCTGCATCGCGTACAGCCTCGATCGTTGAGTCGGCCGACGAGGAGTGATTGGAGTAGAAGATCGGGCGCTCGTCGTGCGGCTCGATTCCCACATAGTGCGCCTCTCTACCGTTCGCCACTCTTAGCTCGTGTATGACCGGGTTTCGATACAGTCGAAAGATACAACCGGCGTAATCGCGGGCAAACAACGCATCCGGCACCGGCGGCGACTGCGAACTAGCCCACGTCCTAAAATCCGCAGCTAAAGGGTCTTCTTCCGCGCGACGCATCTGAAAGACTCTAGCAATCGGATAATGACTTGCAATCGGCGCTTCAAAAGCCCGATACTGCGCGTCACGTCGTATCATGCGAAGCACCTCTGGAATGCTCATGCGATTAACGAACGAACTGCAATGTTGTAGCAGCAGCATTCTGAATCGTCTTTGGTTCGGGTCGGGTGCTCTATCCGTTGGGTCTCGGAATCTAAACTCCGAAAGGCTGCCTAGCGCAATGCCCGCAAGAGCGATAGCGTCTATCGAGTCAGGATTATGAACAAGAAGCCTTTCGATAAGAGTGGCTCGCGTTTCAAAGAACTCATACGGAGCGGTTATGCGCCAGCGTTTAACGTCAGCGTCGTTATTGGGCCACGGGTCAGGCCATGTTATACGTCCAAGACCCTCCAAGCAACAGGGGTGATCGTCTGTCTGATCTGCCGGACTGCCGGACATCGCCCGCCCTCCTGTCGTGATCTAGTGGCTACGGATTGTATGCTTCAACCGACTTCGCGCACTTCTCGCAAAGCTCGATCGACATGGGTAAGTGAGATGGTTGATTCGGCTTTCTGACGCAGCCAACGGCCGCGGTGCCCGGTTCCGTGAACCTGCGTCCGCAACCGGCACAGTCGAAACGCTCACCTTCGTCGATTGCGCCAACTGCTTGCGACTTGTACGAGTCCAAGATGTCGCGAAATTTTAGCTTCGTCATAGCACCGTCCCGTTGTCTTATTTAGGATAGCCGATAAAGTCGCCCGTAGCGTTGTAAGACGCGGCGTTGCCGTAGCCACACGCTCGCCAAAGCTGCTGAATGATCGGCCACATCACTCGCTCTTCGTTCTCCTCCATGTCTGGCACCGTAACTTCGTTGAAGAGCGCCGGGTCGCGCCCAATCGCCGAATGGTGTCCGGTGAACATTAGCTTTTGAATATGCCCTGGACCGAGATATATTTCCGCGTCGCGCATTCCGAGCAGACTCACCATGATCGAAACGCGACCGGCTAGTTTCAACTTGCGATATGCCTCTCGAACAAAGCGAAATGAGTGGAAAAGGTCAACTTCAATCCAGTACGGATGAAACGTGTTATCGTTTGAAGGAGCGAGTGAAAGCCCGCTAACTAGCTCAACTGTCGCGTCGTTGAAGAACTGGACGTACCATCCATATTCCGTTTGGATAGTACCATTCATGTACATATACCCGTCGATGTTTGCGCGGTTCGAAAAGCCCGCGATATTTCTCAGCGGTAGGACAGTGTTTCCGCGGAACGTCGGGTCGTTGAACTGCCCAACGTCAACCACGTCGTAGCGGCCGAAGCTCTCTTCCGGTATGTAATGAACGACGAGCTTCTTCTCTGGCGTGACCGGACTCGGCATATCTTCAGGTGCAGACCTGATAAGATTTACTCGATTCTGCCGGTACTGCCGCATTCTATTAGGCAAACTCTCGCGCCGCGTAATCATGTCCGCAAGCTCTGAAATCTCCATTGCGTTCTTCCCCGCACTGTTTCGAATGGACACCTGCCAGTTGTAGGCATTCTGGTGAGGAGCCAAGTGACTGCGTCCGAGCCACAACACGAGTACCGACTTGCCGGCGCCAACGTCGATCGGCCGCATGCGGCTCAGTGGAAGCCTGGGCCTAACGTGGTCGCGCAGTATGTTCTCTAACCGCATCTGCTCTTTGGCGACATCCGCCGTTGGAATGCCAAGCACCGCCGAGGCAAGATGCGTTTTCGGATTCTCGGCAATACCGTAGAAGATATAGCCGCCCTCGGCATTCGCGAACGCGGTCGCATCGGCCACAAACTCGGCGTTAGCCTCGGGCTCTTTTTCCGGCAAGAGGAGCTTGAACTCGCGCCATTTATCTTCGGGAGCTACATCGACTAACCCGAGTAAGTCATCGAGCGTTATGTCGTCAATAGTTTCGAACGACACGGCTTATTGAAACGTCGGGAAGTTTTGAACTCTTCGCCAAAGGTCCGCGTCCGGTTGAACGCCTATCTTCGCGAGCACGTCTCCGCAGTCGGCAAAGACCTTTACCATCTCTGCATGGGCCTGTTGAAGTTCTGCAATGAACGCTGTCGCGTTCTGCATTTGCATTGTCGCCATCTTAGCGTACATTTGCCGTTGCTTCTTCAGCGTAGCCTTCAGTCGATCGAGCGCGTCGCGCTCGGGGCTGCCCGGCGGATACTGGGGAGCGTATTGCTCGAAGATCGCGTCCAACTTCGCTTCAAGCGCGTCAAAGTTCGAAGTGTCAAACATTCACGTTGCCTTTCGTCGGTAGAGTTCGCTGCCAGGCGCGGTCACTTCCCGGGAACCTTCACAAGCCAATAGGCCGTCGCGTCAATGGTCACTTTTCTCCGCTCCTGGGTTATCTGCGGTGAGAACATGCCGCGGCTGTCGTTGAAATACTTCACGAGCCACGCCATGACGTAGGCGCG
Source organism: Candidatus Cybelea palsarum (assembly GCA_003166915.1). Classification (GTDB taxonomy): domain Bacteria; phylum Vulcanimicrobiota; class Vulcanimicrobiia; order Vulcanimicrobiales; family Vulcanimicrobiaceae; genus Cybelea; species Cybelea palsarum. The sequence goes on along the minus strand of PMUK01000086.1, from coordinate 630 downwards.
AGCCTCGGGGCTCAGTTCCTTGATGACCTGCTCCGCCTTGGCGACGGCCATCGAGTCGTTTTCGGGATAGCTGAACTGAGGCGGTCGGGCCATGCCCCAGGGAACAAACCTTCGGGGAGGGTGGTTTCGGCCAGAGCCAAATGGCCGCGCCGAACGCTGCGGCGATGAGAGCGCGCCGGACATCGTTCAGGGTAGACGAGATTACGTCCGCGACTACATGAGTGCTGACTTCCCGCCAGAAACCCGCAGCCTTGGGCCGCCGGGTGCCCTTCGCTCTGCGCCGCTTTCGAGGCATGGGCACCTACTAGTCCGCCCGCCCTGGGAAGACACCATTGACCTTGATCGAGCCCTCGCCGAAGAGCATGTCCCATCCGTAGCACGGCGGGGGCGCCGTCCATAAGGCTACGCGGTCTCGATCGGGCCGCTCGCCGCGTTTTCCCACGGCGGGTGTCTTAGGCGATCTCCTCCCGTGGCTTCGGAGCATGTCCGCTTACGCCTGACGGGCCGTTCGCGCGGTTAGCCCCGTTGGCGCTGCCTCTGTAACTAAAATGGTAACTGAGAGGGCAGAAAAGGACCGAATGTTACAGTATCGGCTAGGACTGCGGCGAGAGGTCGGCCCGATTTCCGGGG
>PMUK01000016.1 GCA_003166915.1 Candidatus Cybelea palsarum | reverse complement strand
CGCGATGCTGAAACAGAGGGCACCGCCATTTACCGTCGTCCCATAGAGTGCACCGCTCTTGTCGATCAGGAGATTGCCCACAGGGCTTTGGCCATCGGCGCCACCCTGAAACGCGTAAAGGACACGCTCGCTGTAACTAGAGCCCGAGGGAGTCAATGCGAACACAGCGCCGCAGCCGCCGCTGCATAGAGTCCCGCCTCCGCCGTAGAGGGTGTCGCCATATAGGACCCCGCCCTTGCCTGCGGTAAGGCCTGCCTCCGGTTCTGCGCCATCGGTGCCGCATTGGAATTCGTACAGGGTGCTTTTGGTGCCGGACGCCGACAAGTTAAACACCGTGCCGCAGCCATAGCCCGAGTTACCCGTGCCCCCGCCGAACGTCGTGCCGTAGAACTCGCTATTCTTGAAGAGCAAACTGCCGTATGGCCCAACGCCGTCGGCACCGCCGTTGAATGTGTAAACGACGTGCTCTTGAGTCAGCGGCGCCACGTTCGCGGACCCGCGTAATAAAATTGAGGATGCCGCGCTTGGCCCCGACCGATCGAGCGGTAATGACCCGTCATTATTGCCTCCGCCACACGCAGTCAAAAGCGCCGCGCTAAGACACGCGCAGACGAGATTGCAAAGCCGTTTCACTTAATGCTACCGCCTTATGTTGGATATAGAGGGGTGTTGGATCGCAATCCCAGCTGGTTGGGAGATTCCCGAGCCAAGCGCTATGATTTTGGGCGATGGCGGGACACTGCCGCCAACAGCGAGGATCTCCTTGACCGGCGGGCTGTTGACGGCGGCCACATAGACATTGCCGGACCCATCGACTGCAAGACCCTGCGGCTGTTTGAATCCCGAAGCGAGCGTATTAACGGTTTTGTAGCCGCCTGCCGCTAGGATCTCCTTGATCGTGCCGTCAGTATCGCTACCCACGTACACGTTGCTCGATGCATCGACCGCGATACCAGTGGGATCATTGATACCGCTGCCGAGCGTGTTAATGGTTTTGTAGCCGCTAGCTGCCAGCATCTCCTTGACTTCGTAGTTATTGCTGTCGGCCACATAGACATTATCCGCCCCATCGACTGCGATAGCCCCCGGATGGTTGAATCCCGAGCCGAACTGTTTGACTTTTGTGTAGCCGCCGGCCGCCAAGATCTCGTACACGCCTTGCGAGGAGCTGTTGTCGTCAACCACCCACACATTGTTGGATGAATCGACTGCAACGCCAACTGGAGCATCAAATCTCGGCCTGAGCTTCTTGACGGTTTTGTAGCCGCCCGCCGCTAGGATCTCTTTCACCTCGTTGGCGCAGACATCGGGAACGAAGACGTTGCCGGATCCATCCAACGCAATACGCTGCGGATCGCAGAATCCCGACCCGAGCTTGTTGATGGTGCTGTAGCCGGGTGCCAGCATCTCCTTGACGGTATCGGTGGCTGAGTCGGCCACGTACACATTGCCGCCGGGCGCGACGCTGGATGGGGGGCTGAGTACTGACGAACTGCTGTTGCAGCCTGCGAGCATGGCAATGGAGGCGCACACGATTAATGCGTAGCGAGCCGAAGTTGAGATGCGCATGGTTTAATCTGCTTTCCGAAGGCGGCCTAAACGCGAGATGCAGCAAGCCAAGGCTTCGACAGTACCGCCCCTCATAACCGAAGGTGTGCTTTCTTGCTGGCTTTGTCAAGTAACCAAGACAAATCAACGCTGGGCGTAGGAACCGGATGTGACATTTTGGCCTGCGCAGGCTTGACTGCAGTTAAGTCGGACTTTAGGTCGGTCTTTTCTGGACCAATTACTTTATCAGCCGACTTTCGGTGTTCCAGTGTGTCGTGTAGAAAACGGATTGTAGGGCCTCAGGTTCGTCGGAATGCTCTCATGCGAGCGTGGAGCCATCCAGTTGAGTTCTTTTGCTTCCTGGGTCGTTGTAGGGCTTTGCAGGATTCATATTCCCGGCCCGGTTAGGCGTTTCGCCACAGATGAAGGCTGGCTCAAATCAATCGAGCGCTGTTAAAGAAAAAGCAACGAGCCCACCGTTTAAAGCAGGCCCGTGTTTGCGATGCTTTCAGCGTAGTGGTTTCACCGTGTTAAGGAGAAGACCACTCCGAAGCCGCGCCGATGTCTGCTACGTGTGCGTCGAGAGTTAATCTCGCCTACTCTCCAAGAATTTACGACGAATTATTAAAATCCCGACAACGAGAAGACGGTGCCACAGCCATTGCCCGCTGCGCGAGTGCAGGATCCCGAACCGCCGAAAATTGTCGTGCCGTAAAGTACGCCTTTCATATAAAGCAGAGTCGTGTTAGCCCACGCGCCGTCCGGGCTACCCTCGAAGCTGTAGAGCATATCTTCCTTGCCAGACGTGGTGACGCGGAAGATCGCCCCGCAACCCGTGGTACCAGAGACTACCGCGCATGCGGTACTCGCCCCGCCTTGGTCCGTGGTGCCGTAAAGCACGCCCTTGACGTTGGTCAAGTTCCCCCACGGGGATGCGCCATCGTTCGGGGGGCCTTGGAAGCTGTGTATGGCGTCGAACGCCCCGGACGCGCTTAGGCTGAAGATGGTCCCGCATCCGCCACTGCATCCCCCGCCACCGCCCCCGCCGGCCATGCCGTACCGCGTGCCGTTCACGTCGATCAAGCCCCCGTCCGGGTATGCGCCGTCTGCCCCGTCCGTAAAGCTATACAGCACCTTCTCCGTGCCGGATGTGCTCACGCTGAAGATCGTCCCGCATCCGGGGTCGCTGCTGCCGCACAGAGAGCCGCCGCCACCGCCGCCGAGTTCCGTCGTGCCATAAAGCTTGCCGTTGCTGTAGAGCAAGCTCCCCGTCGGGAAATGGCCGTCCTGACCCCCCTGGAAGCTGTGAAGCACGGTTTCTTTGCCGGATGGGGTCACGCTGAAGACGGTGCCGCACCCGAGCCCGCTGGTGCCGCAAGTGCCGGTGCCGCCATCGAGCGTCGTGCCGTAGAACATGTCGTTTGCCGCTACGTAGATCACTCCCGCGTAGGGACCGTAGTAGCCGGGGTTGCCGAAACTATGCAGCACGGTTTCTTTGCCGGAGGTGGTGATCTTGAAGAACGTGCCGCCCCCGTATTTACCACCGCCTTGCGTTGTGCCGTAAAGAACGCCACTTCTCTCGACTACGCCGCCTTTCGCGTTCTGGCCGTCCGGTGTACCTTTGAAGCTGTAGAGCACGCTTTCGGCCCCTGACGTGCTCAGCTTAAAGACGGTCCCGCAACCGTTGCCGCTTAGGCACCCCGAACCACCGCCTTGCTCGGTAACGCCGTAGAGCACGCCCTTCACGTCAGCCAGGATCATATTTACCGGCGCCGCGCCGTCTGATCCGCCTGTGAAGCCGTGCAGCACCTTCTCCGTTACCCCGTGCGCAGCGTACGGACCTGAGGCAGGCTGCGAACGCGCGACCGACGTAGGCGTTGACGAAGATGGGACGGTATTGCCACCACACGCGGTGAGAATCGCTGCACTAAGGCACGCGCCGATGACGTTGCTGGTTGAAATACGCATAAGCTCTGAACCCTACTCTCTGACAGGCGCAGCAAGAACGGAATGTAAAGCTGCGGGGAGGATTCCCTTGGGTCCAGGGTGCGCCTTCTTGCTAGCCTTGTCAATGTTTGTAGGTCCGCGCAAGGTCGGACATATGTGCAAATGGCCTGAGTTACGTATCCACTCCTCTGATGATATCTATCCGCCCGGAAGGCCGTGGCGATATTGGGCCAGTGCTCTGATTCTGGACCAACTACCTAGTACGGCCGCGTTATCATCGTTTGTCTCCTCAAATGCAATAAGTCCGCCGTTTAGAGCGACCGTGAGTATTTAGCGGAAATGAACTCAGCGCGCCTTGACGAGAAACGCAGTGCGAATATCATGCGTAACTAGCGGTGTCTTAACCGGAATCTTAAGTTTTCTGGCTAGCAACCCTCGATGTGGTGAAGATCCTTTACGGCGTAACGCTGAAGATCGTGCCGCAACCCGATTCGGACGAGAGCTCGCAAGAGCCCGAACCGCCGTGAAAGGTGGGTCCTAGCAACTTGCCCTTGCCGTCGATTACGACGCTTCCGTACGGGTTGAAGCCGTCCGTGCCACCTTGGAACGCGTAGAGCACGCTCTCGGTGAAACTCGACCCCGAGGGAGTCAGCTTAAAGACCGTACCGCAGCCCCCGGAACAAGCCGAAACGCCGCCGCCCTGCGCGGTCGTGCCGTAGAGCGCGCCACTCGTATCGGCGACGAGCCCCGTATCGTCGGGGTCCGAGCCATCGCTGCTGCCTTGGAACGAGTAGACCACCTTTTCGGTGTAAGACGATCCCTTCGGCGTTAGCTCGAAGAATGTGCCGTTACCACTCCCTTTCTTCTCGCCGCCCTGCTCGGTCAAACCGTAAAACACCCCTTTGGGCCCGGGAAGCAGACGTGCGGAGAGGTCGCGCCGATTTTCGGG
>PMUK01000098.1 GCA_003166915.1 Candidatus Cybelea palsarum | reverse complement strand
CCCGGTGCTCGCAGTCACGACGTTCAAGGACGAAGCGGAAGCGCTTCGGATCGCGAACGACACCATGTACGGCCTCGGCGCAGGCGTCTGGACGCGGGACATGAGCCGCGCCTTCCGCATGGGTCGCGGCATCCAGGCCGGACGAGTGTGGACGAACTGCTATCACCTCTACCCGGCGGGCGCCGCCTTTGGCGGTTACAAGAAGTCCGGATTCGGGCGCGAGACGCACAAGATGGAGATGGACTCGTATCGCCAGACCAAGAATCTCTTAGTCAGCTATAGCCCCAACGCTTTAAGGCTCTTCTAGATTTGCGAGCCGCATAAGCACGCCATCAGCCGTTGCAGAAGTGCGGCGGCTGAAGGCCGCTCGCAAGAACAAAGCGAGGAATTCGAGAGCGACATCGAGAGCCGCATCTGTACCGTCACGGGACGAGCGCTGTTCCCCCACGAGGAGCGGACAAACGATGCAACCGCTGGTGTCGCTCGCCGCGAGTTGTCCCCGCACTAGCATGCAGTATCCTGTCCCCGCTGAATCTCATGGTCACACGAGCCCTTCGTCTGATCCAGAAGCTGCTTTTGCTAATGGCTTACGATCAGCAAGAAGGCCGACCAGCGTAGCATGGGCGCTGCTAAGGGCGCTTGCCCGCGAAGTCTAGGCCGTGACGGAAGTCGGATTCATAAGTTCTTCACAGATCATTCGCGACGCGTTCTCGGATCCGGCGTACTGTGGGAAACATGAAAAACTCTTTCTTGGCACTTGCTGCCAGTACGCTCGGCCTGTCGCTGAGTCTCGCCTTTCCGATCTCTACGTCTGCTGCGCCGAGCCCCCAACTTATAACAATTACTGCGTCCTCCGAGGCAATGTTCAGTCCGTCGGAAATCACGGTTCACGCCGGACAGCCGGTTGAACTGAAGTTCGTCGGCAAGAGCGGCGTTCACGGGATAGCTTCGACCGCGCTCGGTATTCCGGCCACCACGATTATGCCTGGATCCACACAAACCGTAACGTTCACGCCCTCAAAGGTCGGCACGTATACTCTACACTGCACGATTCCGTGCGGTGCCGATCACAGCCAAATGGCAATCGTCGTCAAAATAGTCTAGCATCGGCCCACGAAGAACCGCTACGTCCAGGACGCAGACAATCTTCGCGATCAAGCCAAGACCGCCGCGGAGGCCATCCTTAACACGATCGCCCGTGGGGGGAGAACGATGGGGAGAAGGCGGTTTAACGGGCCGAAAAACCTCTTGGAGCAAGCTTCTCGGCAATCAATCTCCCTGCTTCGCATGTAAGGGGTCGGGGGTTCGAGGGCTGGTATGACGGCGAAGTCTTCACGAACACTTCTCGCCGGGGCGGTATACTCTGGACGGCCGGCAAATCGGCCAGCCGAGAAGGTCGAAAGGATGAAACCGGTATGGGTACGCTGAGAGAACACGTTGACGTAAAATGCCCTTGCTACTTTCTGATTCATCACGCAGAGCGCTACTTTACCATTCACCGCCGCGATCAGACACCTGGAACGTTCAGCCTAACCATCGACATGCGCAAAGCTGGCCTTCCCGGAAAGGTACAGGCACGCCACGACGTACGAATGCGTTACGAAATCTCGGAAGGAGCCGGCGACCAACGTAGCATCGAGTTGACTTGGGATCCGGACGACCGTTTCGTTCCGAGGTTTACCGGCGCGCTATCCGGCGAAATTTTGGAGGGCGGAAAATCGCGCCTTACTCTCGCGGGCAAATACGATGCGCCTTTCGGACCGGTGGGAGCCATCTTCGATGCAATTCTCGGTCACCGGATCGCCGTGGCGACGGCTGACGCCTTCTTGCAAGACATCAAGCAGTTTATCGAGTCGGACTATCAAATGGCGGCGTCCACGTCGCTCGCCTCGTCTCCGAAAGAATAAGGTCGTCGTATACGTCTTGGATGCCAAGACAGGGCAAAACCGCGCAGAGCTTTCAGGACGAAGAGACGCGCACCCACATGTCTCCGACACTGCACCGATTCGGGGTCCGAATCGGAACCCGGGATGGACCTGGCAAGGGGCGTGACGGTGAGCTTCGCTTCGCTGTCGATCCCATGCACTTCGATCAGCCCTGGCGCATTCATTGGAAACCGCAGAGCGGGCCATATCCAGAGTTCGAGGGTGAGGTCAGCGTGCGCGCGGATGAGACGTACGAAACGTCGCGGGTCGAGTTGCGCGGATCATATCGTCCCCCAGGGGGTATCGCAGGAGCGGCATTCGACCTAGTGGCGGGAGGGCGGATCGCAAGCTCTACCGCTCAAGCGATGCTTCGTCGCCTCGGAAATGAAATGGAGACACGCTACCAACACGATGAGCAAGCCAAACGGGATTCAACCACATCCTGAGCGACGATGAAGTCCCTCTCGGACGACGGCGTTTTGCTTCCGTTAGGTGCTACCCGCTAGCTGATTAAGGAACGCGTCCATCGTGTGTGCTACTAGCCTTCGGCCGACGATCCGATCGAAAAAGCGACCGGCGGCACCTCCCGGCGGTTCGTACGAACCTTTGAGTATGAGGTCCGTTTTCTTACCGGTCCGCTGAACCGTAAGCGTGGCACCGAACGCTGGAAAACCTCGCAAGGCTGGGCGCCACGCAAATGCTACGCCTTTACGATGCGGAGCCAGTCGAAAAGCAGGTAGTATTGGACCTCCAGAACCGCAGTTGAGGAGCCTAAAGCCTTCACCTGGAGTTTTGGGTGCTGCGAAAAGAAGTTTTGGACTCGATCGACCAGCGCATCCTCAGAAGCCTGGACCCGTGTGGTTCGGACTATTCGCGTCATAGGTGGATATTTGCCAGCGCGCGCGAAACCACCCTTATGTTCAACCACATCTTAGTCGCGCTGGATGGATCGGATTGCTCTCACAAAGCGCTCCATATGGCGGTACAACTCGCGAAGGAGCAAGGCGCGCGTTGTACGGTTTGCACCGTGGTAGATATTGTGAGCGCGGCAACTTCAATGACGTTCGCGACCGGAGATATCGTTAATGAGTGGATCGCAACACTCAATGAAGACGCTCGACAAATCGAAAGCGCGGCTATCGCGAAATATGCGGATTCGGGCGTTGCTATAGACATGAAAGTGTTAGAGGGCTACCCCTCCTCGGCTTTACTCGATGTCGCGAAGGACACGACGGCCGACCTTATCGTTATGGGTAGTCACGGTCGCACCGGACTCAAGAGGCTGTGGCTTGGTAGCGTTGCAGAATCGGTTGTACGAGAAGCGACGCTCCCTGTTCTGATCGTGCGATAAAGCGACTCTGATCTTGAAATCGGAGATTGCGCCGATTCGAGGTCACTTGTTTTTCGCCGCAATGACGAGAAGTTATCGAGCTTATCGCTTGCGGCCTGCTCGCGGGTTCGCGCTGGGAAGCGTGTCCCGCCCGCACGCCATTGGTACGCGATCCTCGCCATTCTGTAGCAGGGACTCGCGCGAGTTACTGACGCATGGGAAGGGCTCGCACTGCGAGCTTGTGGTCCCGTCTCTTTTCACGATGGCGATGTACAATAGCCCTATGGAATATGACCACCGGGATGCCTATACAGGAAAACTGGCTGAGCGCGACCTCGAAATACGCTCGTTTGACGGGCAGACTCTAACGCTTCGCTACAACCCGGCCGCGGATAACCAAGTTCAGGATGGAGAGCGCATTGACGAAAGCGACCTCGTGCAATACGCGCGGAAGTGCCTGGATGAGCTACCCGACGCCACGCACATGTTCCCTGGACTCGACCGGATTGCCGTAGATTTCGGGGCGCTCTAGGACTGCTATTTCCCATGAAGTGGCTTGACCGAGGCGTGGCGTTTCGCGCCGGCAGGGAGCTTGCCCCCGCGATTCTGTGGACTATCGTGGTCGTCGCCGGTATGGCGCTCCTGGGAGTGGTGACGCACTTGTTCTGGATCTTGTCGGTGCTGGCCGCCGTGATCGTTATTGCGACGATCGTGGCATTCGTTCAGGCGTGGCAGGAGCGAGAGCGCAGGCGTGCCTTTTCGTCGCATTCATGCGTGGGCCGAAGTTCACCGCGAAGAGGAGCATTCGTCAAGGGCGCCGATCAGTACTGCACGATCTGCCGTTTACCTAGCCGGAATCCTTCGAGAAAAGAAAAAGGTGACCGTCTACGCTTTTGAAGGCCTTAGGATTGCGCCCCGTAACAGTGAGGGGTATACGCGACACCAATATTTTGTCGCCCACAATGCGGCGGCGTCGCTGCAGCTCTGAACGCTCGCTTAGTTCACGATCCCCGTGCGATGAAGTAGAACATGCCTGCCGCAGCGGCGCCCATGAGCACGAATGCCGCCCAGCCCCACGCCCCTGCAAGCCGCGAGCTTCGCCACTTGCCCATTAACTTAGCATCGGACGCAAGCCACACGATGACGCCGATGAGCGGCACTGCAGCGACGCCGTTGAGCACCGCCGACCAAAATAGCGCTTTAATCGGGTCGATCCGCAGTAAGTCCATTGCAATCCCGATCAGGATGCCGCCCGTGATGACGGCGTAAAAGTTGACGGCTCGTTTCGGTTTTTCACCTAAACCCGAGCGAAAGCGAAAAGTCTCTGCAGCAACGTATGCCGACGAGCCGGCTATCACGGGAACCGCTAAGATGCCTGTTCCCACCATGCCAAGTGTAAACAGCAGGGCCGCGAAGTTCCCAGCGAGCGGCCGCAATGCTTGCGCCGCTTGTTGCGCGGTAGCAATGTCAGTCTTTCCATGCGCGCCAAGC
>PMUK01000186.1 GCA_003166915.1 Candidatus Cybelea palsarum | reverse complement strand
CATTCTCACAAGTTCCGCGGTGGCTGTCACGTCCCATCACAGAAGTTTGCGGTATACCAAATACAACGTGCGATGGAACGCAAGGCGACAATCATACTGGTTCGCGCCAAGCGGGCGCTTCTCCGCGTGGTTCCTGAACTCGCGCAATATCCGACGCTGAAGGTCAACTCACCGGCCAGCGGATATGTGTCAAGAAATAACGTTCCGAGTTTCCAGCAAATCGTGGACGCTATCGCGTTAGTAAGCTAGGTGCGAGGCTGCCGAACGCGTTCTGGTTGCTGATAACTTAGATCCGACGAGCGAGACGGTAAGTCAGCGTAGTTAGCACGGGCGATGCCCAACGGAGACGTCCAACCGCAAGAACCGCGCAACGGCTAAGCCAACCGTACTCGCGCACGGGCGGCCGGTCTCGCGTCGCCGAAATGTCACATTGTGACACCTAAAGCATACTTGGTGCACGCCAGCACTGACAAAGAGCGGTTCGTTCGCCCTCTCGATCGGTATTTGGCAGCGCATGGCGTTCAGCCCATTCTTGATGAGCGAGACTTCCTTGGTGGCGACTTCACATCGCAGGCGATGTTCGATTACGGGATCGACTTAGCCGATGTCGTCGTCATCGTACTCTCTGAGAGCAGCATCGCAAGTGGGTTCGTCAAGGAAGAGATCGAGCACGCTTGGGTGCAACGAGCCAAGGGCAAGTGCCGGCTTCTCTCGATACTCCTTGATGCGTTCCCAGCGCACCTTGTGCCCACCGCACTGCAAGCAACGATTTGGCACCGCAGCGATGACCCGGCGAACCTAGAGCCCGTGTTTGCGAAAATCACCAATGCGATTCTCGAGACCCGACCAGCTCCGGAGCTGGGGGATCCCCCGCCATGGACGCAGATCGCGGTTCGCCCTCTGCAGCTCGAACGCAAAGATGAGATCGTGTTCGCCAAGGCGTGCGCGTTGCGACTCTCTGACGTGCGAGCCCAGATCATGTACGTCGAGCCGCTTCGCGATGCCATACGAGAGGCTGGCCTTGACGACGGCGACCTTGCAGTGGCGTTGCAGGTACTTGCCGACCGAGGGTTCATCAAAGCCGCAAGCGGCGGCGTTGGCAACCCTCGGCCACGATTTATTTCGATCACGTCCCACGGCATGGAGGATTATCTGCGCGCGTACCGCGCCAAGGAGTTTGCGTTGGCTATGCTTGCCGTAACGAGCGCGATCGTGAACGAGCACCTGCTGGTCGGCTCAAGGATTCAAAGCAGGCTCGGCATGGATCCCGTGATGCTTCGATGCGTGCTGGAGTCGCTGGAATTTCATCGTCATATCGACCTTAGCGTAAGTAGCGCTGGCGGGCCGAAGTTCACGATCATCGCGAGGCCGTCACTTCGGCGCCTATTGGAGCAGTAGCTTTCGCCAGCTTTGCTCTGTCGATCGACGCCTAGCGTCCATACGGGCAACATCGTTCCCGTGGCCCAATTGTGGGCCACCTGGACCACCGTGCGCAGAAGCAACGCGAAATAAGCGGTTTTGAGATGATCCCAACGGGATCGCACCCCGTTCACCGCCGACGCTGCTAACAGATCGGGGAGCCAGCACGACACCGACCGCCGTGTTAGGCAGTCGCGGGCCCCGTAGCGCTCTTTCAGAGCCACGGAGGCCCCAAGCCCAACTCGCCGCCTAAACTCGCCTGAGCGACCGATTCCAACCCCGCTTTGCCCTGGGGGTTTATCGGCGATGGCTGGCAAGCGGGCATCTATTTCGGTGGCGTTGTGTTTTCCAACGGCAGGTTCGTGTTGTGCATGATCTCAATGAGCCAGCTGCCGTCACTTTGGCGTTGCATGATCCAATCAAGCAAGCCTCTCCGCAACGTGACGGGGCTTCCGCCAGGGCTTTCTGCTCCGGTCATCTGCCAATCAACATCCACCGCTGCCAACTGCGCTGTGAGGAACCGAATGCTGCGGATAGCGCCGGTCAAGTGCGAATTCTTGAAGATGGTCGCGAAAACCGGGGCGTGGAAGGATTCAACGCCCGCACGACCGTGCGCGTGGGCACCAAGGACATTTGTAAAGTCGGCATCAGGTGTGAAAGTCAGCGCGAGGGCGCGAGCGTCATGCACGTTCCAAGCATTCATAAACGCGGCCATAGTCTGTCCGATAGCGGCGCGGTCCGCCATTGTTGCATCGGTCTTGTCCATCTGAGCCTGCGATTCTGCGCTAAGGAAGAAAAACGCTACCAGGGCGATTACCGCTATCGTAACCGACTTCATGCGTGCATCCGCATAGCGACTCGCTTGGCGTCCAGGAGGGCGGCATCTTTTGATCATTCAACGCTAATGCTCGGTCGCGAGGGTGAAGACCTAGCCGGCTCGACTCAGACGCGACAATGCGCGAGGGTACGACTCGTTAGTCGTGTTACGGCGTGATGCGCTCCCTCGTGGGCCGAATGTGGGCCAATCGGCGAGCTTACCGCGAAGAAACACTACGAGAAGCGACGTTTGCGATGGAGTGCCAGCGGGATTAAGACCCGTTATCACGCCCCCGAAGCCGCCGACAGATGCTCAAGCCCACGCAACACCTACCGCTTGTAAGGCAATTGCGGGCTCCGCGGCCCGGTTTCGGAACGACGGGCCCTCTTGCCCGGCCTGCCGCGCGAACTTGCCACGGCGGACCTATTCAGGGGCCCTTTTGGCCTCTCAATCGCAACAAAGAAAGCCGGCCGCGCTAAGTGACTCTCTTATCGCGCCCGCTCGTATGCGCGGCTACGCGCGGTGGAGTCGCGATCGTCGCCGCCGAATGTTTTACGAGGTCGAGAGACTCCGATAGGACGGCTTCGTGCACGGCTTCTCAAACACGACCCCTACGGTAAAGCATCCTAGCATTACACGAGCGAAGGGCCTAGGATCGAAAGTGTTAATATCGCGAAGCTGTTCCACCAGGCCGAGCGGAAAGAACAAACGCGTATCGCTATAAAAAACCAGCCACACTGGCTTACCTTCTGAATAGTTGGCGAACCTGGCCTTCTTCTTGTTGACCATAATATCGAACTGAGCAAGCGTCACACTTTGATTGGCTTTGATACGCATTACGTGGGGGACTAGTCGCGCCGGGCCTTCATAATCGTCGCGTCCGACGTAAGTGTCTAGGCGCCGGAGTGTGGGCCAGCGTTCATCGACTCTTGTCAGCTTCGACGACGGGTTAGTGTTTCGAAACCAACCCTTGAGAAAGTCTGCGAGTTCCGACACGGCGGGAGAGATATCGCTTTCCGCGGGAGTGTCGCCGTAAAAACGGAGAACGATCTTTCCGCCCTTAGCCAGCGCGCTAAGTCCCGGACCGCCTCCCAGAACACCTGCGGTCCTGCGTGTGATCTTATCAAGCGCACTCAGATACCGCTTTTCGGCCGGGTCGATCAGGCGGGCGACTTCAACATGCACCACTACTCCGCCCCTTAGCACCGCATCAAAGTCGGACTTAGGGGGACACGCGGAACGAAGTTCAGCGATTTCGCTATCGACGTTGCAGCCGACTAAGGAATACGCGATGGCCTCCTTTTCATAGAGCCGCTTCGCCGCCTCTTTCTCGGTTTCAATCGCGTGCTCGTCTAAGCGCTTTCCATCGAAGATAAGATTAAGCATGCGGTCATAGAGCGGGGCGGTGTAGTCGGGGCCGCCACTGTCGTCGCGCCGGCGCGATCTATGAAAGTCACCGACTGTCCTTATCTCCATTTGCATCTTTCCAGGATCGGCCTAAGATCGAGGGGCTTGGTTTCCAGTCTACAGTCATTCGGAGGACGGCTGGGCACGCTGGAGGCCTTTACGTCGCTGTTGCACCGCGCTCCGGGATGCCAGCTAGTAGTCGCGCTCGAGTATGTAAGGCCGTCTCATTGAAGTCATCCGAAAGGTTTCGGAGGTCTCGATTATGGAGGCGTGATGGATGCGTCGCGGTTACAAAGACGGCGTTCGCTCCTACGCGCAGTGGTTCGACATCGAAATCCTTCGTTGTGCAGTCCTTCGGAGACGTGATATGGTCAACTCCAAGCGTGCCCAACCTGTTAGCCCGAGAGGGGTTGGCCTGGATTATCCTGCGGCGGCTTTGGCTGCATCCCTTCGGCCCCTCCATTTGGTTGGTTGATGGCCTGAGCCATGGGCGGCAGCGGCAACTGCGGATCAGGGAAGGCAAAAGTTGGTTGGGCCGAAAGCGAATCAACCGCAAAAAATGGAAGCGTCTTGCCTTGCTCGGTTGCGTGTCCCCACAGTACCTTCATATCATGAAAGAGCTTAGCGATGTAGACAGCAACGTGGATTTCGTCGTTGCAGCGAATGCTCCCCAGATGAAGCGGATACTGCTCGGAATGGACGTTGTTGCGGTCTACAAGGCATAGCTTAACACCGACATCAGCAAGTGCTGTTCTCCCAAGGTTGGTGAACGCAACATGGTGCTCGTGATAAGAACTCAATTCGTCTCTCGTGAACCCCGCCGGCCTATAGCCAAGTAACACCTGGCTCTCACTGGTTACGAAGATCTCCTTATTGATGTGCGATTCACTACGATCAACACAGGCCGACTGCCCAAGCTTGAGCTGCACCTCGATCTCAAACAACTTTCTTGTCCATATTACCGCCCGCGCCGCCGCCAGAAACGACAAGACGGCGAAGGATGCCAAAGTCCAAGTCGCGGCCGCTTCGGAACAATGGGCGTCACCGTATGCACACCGTTGCCAAAGTTGCCAACTAAGACCTGGATAGTTCCGCCAATACGAGATGCCAAAGCCAAGGAATGTGAACACAGCCAAGATGGTAAGCGTGACGGCTAGGTACTCCAGGATTAAATCACGTAGCCAGGTGTATGCGCCGACTATCGCGCCACTAATCAAAGCGACAAGCGCGATAGCTGCGGCGACGAGAACACCGAGTACAATCAGCGCGATCTCGCCTATCCGACGAACGGCGGGAAGAAAACGGGCCAGCAATGCCAGCCCCTTGGTTCTTATTGCGTGGCCAAGCCGGTCTAGCCTAAGACGCAACCGGCAGTCCTTATCGGATCGCTATGTCCGTGGTAGCGGTGCGCCTCATCCAGTCAACAACTTCCGGCTGCGATGTGATTATCTTAATGATGGCGTCCGCAAGTTGGGCTGGCGGCATCGCTTTCGCTTCGTTCGATTGTCGGTCAAAGTAAAGGGTGCCCCCTGCGGCTCCCGTACACACGACGCCGAGGGATTTCATGGACTCGTTAAGCCTCCCGTGAAGCGAGGGCGTAACTGGCTCGGCCGTAACCTGTTTCGCTGGCAAGAAATGGATCATGCTGGCGGTCCAGCTTGGAAGCGGGTGTGGTTGCAAAGGGTGTTGGCAGCGGTCATGATTACTCGATTTTTTGGTGAGCGGGGACTGAGAGAGATTCGAATCTTACCCCTGGCTAAAAGCGCCAAGCACTGGGCGTTCGGTAGCCACGAACGACAAGCGAGTAGTGGCGAACGGCCAGGCCGGAGGGGTTCAACCGGGAGATGACTCGCTCCTAGCGGGCGGCTCTCCTGAGCGGCCTGCGAGCTAATGGCACGATCCTCAAGACCCGTTGGTCCAATGTAAGGATGCACTTAAGGAGAAGTTACCATAAAACTGTAAAAACGGCAAGATGTTCATATGTGTAAATAAGTTAGATGTTTTTGACAGTAAGATGTAGGTCCGTCTTCTCGGGAAGTAGCAATTCTGGTATGCTGTTCGCCCATGCCGGCGCGGAACTCAACACCAGATCGCGAGTACCCCAACAAGCTCACGCTTGGGTTGAGCGATGAGGCCTCAGATATTCTGACCGACCTGGTCGCGCATTTCAAGAAAGGGCGAACTCGTAGGAGCACGGCTGGTGGAGTCATCGATGCTCTCTTGATAATCGCAAAAAGAGACGGATCAGGCATGAATGATCGGATAGAATCTCTTCTGCCAATGCGAAGCAAAAGCGTCATCAAGAAATCAACAGCTGGCTCCAAGGGTACTAAGCCACGCCTCCGTCCAAATTCGAGGACTGAGAAATAATTTAGCGCCTCGCACCGCAGGCGCAACAGCGGACGCGGCCGGGGGGAGCTGCTGCGCGCCGGCAGAAACACGATCCGGCACGTATCAGAATGGGACGATCTTCCCTGGCGTGATTACTATCCGTGGCCGGGCGGGGGCAGCGACGTATATCCAACGCTGGATGATTGCAAAGGCCTCGAGCGCGACTCGCGAAAAGAGCTAGAGGATTGCGTAGACCGCGCAACGCGAAAAGTGTCCGATGATCGCTTGAGAACCACCGTAAACGTGCGCCGCGCGATGGAGAGGATCACGGTCTTCCAGCTAGTATTCGGGCTTAGCGTCAACTCTCTGATCCGAGATCCCCTTTCGTTGAACATCCCACAACGATAGACGGACGGCTTGAAAATGGGATGTCCCATCGGCGGTTTGATGAAGCGGTGCTTTTCGCGGCGCGCGAGATCGCAGCACGGAAAGGGCCTGAGGCGCCTGCCCTCCTTGAGGAACAGTTGACGTAGATATGGAAAACCCCGAGAGTGAACCGCGGTGGAATATCCGCCCGGACCTGAAACATGCGCGGCAGTTGCGCAACGTAGGCCAACATGAACTCTGATTCAGGGCCCTTCATCGTCCCAGTTCTGTATTCTGAGCTGTTCGGAACGAAGCCCTCGCGCGCGGACCTGACGCAGACCATTGCGCTGCTTGACTGGCGCAGTGTAGTTACGTTCGCAGCCGGCATCAGCTCGATTTCATGGCAGCGCGGCGTCGAAGACATAGCCCACCAGCAGGATCTAGCAGCCAATATGCTTAGCGGTCTCGACTACGGTGGCCGGCTCCTCGCGATGATGACGACCGAACCCTCTCGCAGGATATTTACGCGCGAGGGGCTTTTCGGCATCGTCCGCATAGCCCTCGAAGAGCAAGCAGTGCTTGAGCAGCTCTGTCCTAACGCTCAAGACGTATTTGTAACGGCGCTCCTGATGGCAAATGAGATCATTTCCGATGAGCTACTCCCTATCAGCATCACTCATACGGCCGCGGACCTGACAAAAAGTGAAGTCCGTTCGCAAGTCATGAAGCTTCAAAACCCGCACGATCTGCTTGCTCGGACCGAGGCTTTTATGCGATGGAGCGAGACAGCAGACGGCCAGCGCTCCAAAAACCACCTGCCTGTTGCGGCCGATCTTTGCCGCTTCTCTGGACTAACCTGGCGCGAATACGCGGCTTGCGCGTACGTGATTCTATCGCGTTACGCATCTCTTACAACATGGGAGGCCGTCGAGCGTGAAAAGATTTTCTTTGATCCTGAGTTTTGGATGCAAGACCTGCAAGATAGAGGCCCGCTTACGAAGTGGCTACAGTATAACAAGATCGACCTGCAAGTTCTTGCGGCAACCTGGCGTCAACAGGAATCGATTTCGTTAGCTTCCGCTGGTCTCTTAATGCGGGCGCCTCTGGTGGAAGCCGAGGGTGCACTGTTCGCGCCTTCGCCGAGTCTTCTGGTGAACGCGATGGGCGAAGGCGCTTACTTTGCTCTCTTCGATGCTTACGGTTGCGAAACCGGAGATAGCACCAAGAAGCTACAATTGTCGCGTTTCTATGGCGACTTCTTCGAGGCCTATATAACCGATCTACTTGAACGATCATACGCACAACGTTCCGGCGCGAAGGTTTATCTCGATTTTGACTATGTCGGCGGCAACAGTACCGACGTAATTCTCGTAGAGAACGGCGACGTGCTCTTTGTGGAGATTGTCGCGAAACGCCTAAACTTCGTCGAATCCGTACTGAAGCTGGATGAAGCAGCGATTCTAACTGACATCGCTGCCGGCGTCGTCAAGAAGATGTGTGAGCTCCACAAGCATATCGAAAATTTTCGGAGTGGAAAGCTCCTACCAGACCTTCCGCGTTCGGCTGGCCAGCGCATCTTCCCGATCATCGTCTCTCCGAACGAATGGCCGCGAATCCGGATTATTGCCGAAACGATCCCCCGGCTTCAGGAGAGCAAAGGGCTGCTGGTTAGCGTCGAGCCCATTGAACTGGTCGACGCTGGCGAGATTGAATCCCTGGAGAACGATCTAAGGAACGGGTTGCGGCTCGGTGATCTTCTGAAGCGAAAGAATAGCTCTACCTTACAGAACCGCATGATGACACTGAACAACTATCTCTACTATGTGGAACCTGGAACCACGAAAGACGCTATATCCCCAACGCGCCAACGGGGCGGGGAAGTCGCACAGGAGATCGGCACGCTTGCGATGTCGTGGTTCGTGCAGCAGTAGGGCGCGAATCGCAAAACACGAGGCGCCCACATAGACGAGCGCCTTACAGGGTCGATTTAGAACTCCGCTGCACCGCTTCGTGTCGGCGTCGGCTATTTCGTTAGTACGCGCCCGACGCCGCGCATGATGACTGGAGTTGGGCTCCTCGGTCGCATTTTATGCTGCGGCGCGACCGCAGTTGGCTGTTCGTCGAGGGCCGTAGCATTTTTCGTGGCGCCACGTTATGGAGCCTAGGTAGCACCCTCGGCGGCGCAATGCGGAGACGCGGCTCTTCCGACCTTCGGCATCAGTTATTCGGCGCAACAATCGAGAGTGGCGGTGACATTTGTCCGGCGCAATGCGGGAGACGGTACAGAACGAACTCGATCTTCAGGGTGGGTCGCTCGGGGCCACCGGCCCTTTGTACGCTAAAGGCACGAGGCTGTTGCGCTCTTGAAGCAAGACTCGACTGCGTACTTCAGAGGCCGCTCGTGGGCCGAATGTGGGCCAACCTCCAAACCGATAACGGAAAACCGCCGAACCCACAACGCGTATCGTTGAAGCGCCAGCGGGATATTAGCCCGCTAATGTACCGACGTTCCAACAGGCTCAGCAAGCCAACGCCACGCCGACGGAAGGCAAGACGTCGGGCCGCCTCGCGCTGCGAGGGAAGGCATCCTGCGATTCCGAACGTGTGTTCGTAGCGCGGCAAGCCTGTTCCGGTCGATCGACTCGTCGCGCGTTTGGATTGAGGCGGTACAGCAAGTGTTTTGCCTAAAGCCGACCGCCGGGTGATCGGCCGGGGCACGTGGGGGTCTTTCCATCGGATAGTCTGCGAGGAGGCAGAGCATTGGCTCACACGGAGCCGAAACGATTCAGGGGGCCTACGAGGAACCGGATTCAGATAGATTCTTGCGTTGGAGGACGCCAATGGATGAGTTGGTAGCCGATCCGGAGATTACGACGTTGCACGATCCGTGGCGCGTGTCGCTGCGGTCCCAGATTCGCTTTCGAGCGCACGCTGCGGCGTTACTGGCGCACATGACCCGGAATAATGAGGTCCAGGAGATCTGGCGAGTTGACCGCAGGCTTTACCCTGCGGTGGGAGATTATGAGAACCGCGGCGAGTGCTGGCCGAGTACAATTAGCGGCATGATGGTGCTGGAGATAGTGAACGCCGGGCCGGGCTCGGATTTTCCCGGTGTGAGCTTTCAACACAACAGCTCGGTCTCAGCCCATGCGGGGATCGCACGGATGTCCAGCGCTGAGGCACAGATACTGGGACAGCGTGAGCTAGAAATGCGGCCGAGCAATGACGAGCAACTAAGAAAACCCTAGGAACACAATGCCTTACGCGGAGTGGGAAAAGGGATTTCAGTCCTGGGCCGAGGGCCCCCGGAAGACTGAAAGTGAGCGCTGCGCTAACGCGGAGCGGATGGTGAAGCAAAGCCTCAAAGACGCCGGCATTCTCGACAAGTATCGTACTGAGGTCTTCACACAAGGCTCGTTCGCTAATCGCACAAACATACCGCAGGAAAGCGACGTGGATATATGTATCCGCAGCATGCGATCGTTCTTTCCTCAGTACCCGGAGGGGTTAGGTGATGCTGATTTCGGCAACGCAACATCGACCTTTACGTTCCCACAGTTCAAAGACGACGTCCAAGACGCCCTTCGCGTTCGATTTGGAAACGATATTAACCGTGGCGATAAGTGCTTCAGCTTGCGTGAAAATAGCTATCGGGTCGATGCAGACGTTACCGCAACCCTCGAACATAGGCGGTACAGGTCTGCGAAAGCCGACGACTACTTGTCCGGGACTGCCTTCAATACCGACTCCGGGAAGCGCATCATTAATTGGCCGAAGCAGCACATCGAAAATGGGAATGCAAAGCATGCACGCACTAGAGATCAATTTAAGAAGATCGTCCGGATGCTCAAACGTCTGCAGTTTGACTTGATAGACAATAGTGTAATCGCCAAGAAGTTAGTTCCCTCCTATGCTATCGAGTGCTGCGTCTTTAACCTTTCGGACGCATCTCTAAGCGCTGTCGTTGATCGCTACACTCAAGTGCGCAATGCGATTATCGGTATCTATGCTGCCACAAAGGACGATGAATCATGCAAAGAATGGGTTGAAGTCAATGCTCTGAAGTGGCTATTTCGCCCGAAGCAGCCGTGGGCACGCGACAATGTGCGCGAGCTTATGTTAGCCGCGTGGCGCCATGTAGGTTTCGAATAGGTGCGCAGCATCCGTTGGGAGGTGATGCCTTGGATCTTAGTGGTCGTCATACTCCTAGCGTTCTTTGGGGCTCATGAGCTGGAGGGCGATCAGGAATTTACGCGAGGTTCAGTGATTGCATCACTTGATGGGGCCGTCACAATCACAACACTCTTCGGGTTTATCTTCGGTATATGGGGATGGCGGTGCGGGATCTTTCGTCACTGGCTCGTTCTTGTTCCGGACTTAAGCGGCTGCTGGACGGGCACGATAAAGCCTGTCGATGGCGTCTCTCCGGAAGAGATCGCAACGGTAGTCAACCTGCGGCAATCGCTTCTTCAAACATCTGTTAGCGTTTGGACGGCAAAGTTGAAAAGCGCGAGCTTCTCGGCGGACCTTTACTGTGATGAAGGTAGCGGAGAACGGAGACTAACCTACAGCTATGCTGCGTGGCCGTACCTATCGAATCGTGACGGGAATCCAATCCATGAAGGCACGGCCCTGCTTACGGTTGCTGCTGATGCAACTCTTTTGGCAGGAAAGTATTGGACCGACCGCCGCACCCGAGGAGAGATTGAGTTGCGGAAGCGCTCCTCACACGAATGTAAGGATCCAGCAGCATTCTTGTCAGCCGCTCCTCTAGAAGGACCTGGAGGAACGGACTGATTGATTCGCCCAATGAGATTGTCCGATTTTCTGATCTTGCGCTATATTAGTTGTGTGGTAAGTACTGCCGACGGAAGCTTTCAGCTTGTTTG
>PMUK01000029.1 GCA_003166915.1 Candidatus Cybelea palsarum | reverse complement strand
AAATTGAGCAATCGGAACTGCAGCCGATGTAACTTTGCCGAGGCCGACGTACCCGTGGTCGTTCAAGTAGGCGTATACGTACGCGCCTACGGGAATATTTTTCAGTTTGGCGACCGGATCACCGTCAGCGGACATGAAGCCAAACTTCTGATTGTCGAGCCAAGAACGGGGGCCGCCGGATTCAATGGAGTCACCTACGTTGACACGCCAGTAACCGGAGGGAGGGTGCTTAGACTTTTTCCTGGCAGCTTGCATCGTACGCTGCTCAGCATCCTGGGGGTTCAGCAGCCAACTGCGGGTAAGTAACTGCTCCGTTCCGTCTTGAAACGCCGAAAAGAAGAGGGCGTTAATCGCAATCCCTCGATCGGTGAGAAACCGTGCGATCCTTTCCGAAGCTTCGTCTAGTTCTGACGCGATGATGATCATTCTAGGCTCGGGTGCCTCGTCGAAGTTCGGGATTCTCCCAAACCTTTCGGCGTATCGTTCGGCAACCGTTTGACCGAAATGCTTTTGTGGTACTTCATCGAGAGCTGCCCATTCAATCTCCGCGACCCAGCTTGCATAGTCCAGCGATTGCGCGACCACTTGACGCGACGTCATGTCGCGCTTTAGTTCGAGGATGCAGATGTTTTGTTGCTCGTCGATGGCTAGCAGATCGATCCTCTTACCATGTGCTGTTAACACTTCGCTCCCAAGCAGCGCAAGCGGCTCTCCAAGCAAAGCGGGGTCCTCCCATATCCATTGCTGAAGTGCGGACTCGCGAGCTCCAAGCGGCGTTTCCATTAGCCCTACGAGCTTGTCGTTTGAAATGCGGTACAGCGCTGTCTTATACAAATTGCACCTATTGGAACGGGTTAGGCGGCCCCAGCGGTAGTCCGCTAAGTTATAGGTCGTGACTTACGGCTCGCCTTAGTTAAGGCTTCTTGGGCACTCCGCTGCCCGGACTTCCAGCTACCGGACCAACTGACGCGTTGGGATCGCTTTGTAAAAACGGCGGTTTCGAATTGACCCCTTTTCGGCGGTTTCGAATTGACCCCCGAGAATTGTCACTTGGTGCCTGCTGGAGCGTTACCCTTCTTACGTGATCGCAGCCGGTGGCTCTCGCCGGTAAGTTCGAAAATGACGGCGTGGTGGACAAGGCGATCGACAACGGCGCTTGCGGCCATGTCATCGGGAAAGACCTGAGTCCAATCAGGGAACGCAAGATTCGTGGTGATGCCGATGCTTCCGCGTTCATAGCGATTTGAAACAACCTGAAAGAGCAGGTCGGTAGCTTCGCGTTCGAATGGTATGTAACCGAGCTCGTCGATAATAACGAATGCGTATCGGTCGATCGCGTTGAGTCGTTGCTTGAGACGGCCCTCGCGTTTAGCTGCGATGAGGGCCATAAGTAACTCGGCCGCTGTTGAAAAGAGCACGCGATAGCCGTTGGTGCAGGCGGCGATGCCAATTGCCGAGAGCAGATGCGTTTTGCCAACG
Organism: Candidatus Cybelea palsarum; assembly: GCA_003166915.1. Lineage (GTDB taxonomy): Bacteria > Vulcanimicrobiota > Vulcanimicrobiia > Vulcanimicrobiales > Vulcanimicrobiaceae > Cybelea > Cybelea palsarum. Next base: position 5,358 of record PMUK01000029.1, on the reverse strand, counting down.
CCGGTCGAGCCGATAAAGATAACGTTCTGATGCTGGTCGATAAACGTGCAGTCGAGCAGGTCTGAGAACTGGCGCCGAGGGAGCTCTGGTTGCAGCGCAAAGTCGAACGACTCGACCGTTTTGGTGACAGGGAACTTCGCCGCGGTAATTCGTTTGCGCACGCCATTCTCGTGGCGTTTGGCAAGCTCAAGCCCAGCGAGTTCGCCAAGATAGCTAATCCGTTCTTGCTTGCCTTGGCAAGGCGTTTGTACTGCCCGAGCATGGTAGGAAGTCGTAAAGCGCGGAGGTGTTCTTCGATAAACGGAACGGTCACGTTGAATACTCCTTGAGAGCAGTGATGGTGTAGGGCGCGAGGTCCACGGTCGGCCGCAACGAACCGCGCGTTCCAGGCTCCAGATGCAGCGGGGGCGCCGCACGGTACGGCTGCTGACCCTGCCGCAAAGTGAGCGCAATGGCGGCGGGGTCGTCGGTGCCTCGCGCAATGCGGCCTCGACGGCGTGCACGACATCAATCATTGAGTGGTGCTCAAGCAACGCGATAACGCGCATGAAGCGCTTGCCGGCGCAGATCGGATCATTCTCGACGTAGCCGCTCAAGAGCGTGCGCAGTGCGTGGTGGAATGAGCGTTGGCGGAAGACTTCAGCCCGAACGACCGCTCGATGCTTCAACGACAGGAGGTCGATGAAATGCACCGGATCGAGAACGGCCTCGTTTCGCCCAAAGCACCGTGGGTGCTCTGCGACCGCGATGGTATCGACGATGACACGAAGGTGATCGTGGAAGATCTCAATGGTCGCGGCCCGATGGGCGAACCTTGAGGGAGTAGAATAGCGATTGGTCTTGTAGGTGATCTCGGAGAACTTGTTGATGCGAGCTGGTTCCCGCACGCACGTTGAGGGAAGAATCTGCGGCAGCGGTCGCAGAGACGCACGCTCACGTTAAAAACGGTCTCCGACCAGTTCGCCGGATATGCGCTTTTTGAGGTGATCGTTCGATAGCTGGGAGAGGGCCGCATTGAGATCGTCAAGCGTGTCGTAGTTCGGCACCGGTCGAAACAGCGCGTCTTCGATCGCACCGTGCAATCCCTCGACGCCGCCCTTCTCGTTGCCCTTGGCCGGAGCCGCGAACTGCATGCCAAGCGCGAGACTACCGCACAAAACGCCAAAGTCCCGAGTAATCTGTCGATCGCGACCGCGCAGGATGCGCTTGACTGCGGTCTTCGCGTTGTCGAAGACGCCTTCGCGAGCGACCCCGCCAAAGCGCACGCAAGACGACAGAAGGCCGTCGAAAAGGGCCGGGCGATCTTCGGAGCGATAGCAACGAGCGAAGAACATCGTGCTGTAGCTTAGAGGCGAGCTACGAACATGTGCAGCGCCGTTTCGATGCCGGCAATCCGTACGACGACATCCTTGAAGTCGAACTGTACTTGATCGCCCGGCAAGTAGACGAGGCGCACAAAGGCTTCTTTTGCTACAAGGCGCACTCGGCGCGATGCCACATATTGACGGATGGAACGTTCGCTTGCACGAAACGTTGGATCGATCGTTTGACGAATGACTTGTGCTACCCGCGCCGCAGTGATCTTCGGCGTTTCGCGCAAGAGCTGATCGACGTGCGCTTCAAACCGCGCCATCGACGACATTCTTCCGGCTGGCCGCGCCGGCAGCGGCGGCTGGTTCGAGAGTACGTACTTTTTGAGCGTGTTCTTCGAAATGCCCAGCTCCCGGGCAACCCGCTTGTACGGTTCCTTATCCCGCACGCACCGGATTCGGATGGTTTCCCAAATGTCCAATGAAATCAACCCCTTAGCGCTCCGCTTGGCAGATTAGTTGTCATGAACCAACCTGTTCGAGCGTGGCGCCCGCTTTACGTGTAGGGTGTCAATTCCTTCCCGCCGCTAGGGGTCAAATCCACGCCGCCGTTACCACAAGCAGCATCCTTTTGCAACCTCGGCGAACGAAAGAGCGAAACCTAAGGATGTAGCCTACATGGGTGAGCTCTACTCAAGCGCCAGTATTGCGAAGCAATATCTTCGCCTTCTTGGTTTCTGCCCGTTACTGAAAGCACAGCCGGACTTCAATGCGGAACACTTGGGGCACGGTAGTGCTTCGTACTTCGGCGGCCGAGCCGAAATACGTGTGCGAAAGTCGGAGGTACAAGTAACGGTACTTGACTTCACGTCAATGTACGCATCCATCTTCATCCTGCAAGAGCTGGAGAACCTGATATCGGGAAGGATTGCAGCCATCGAGGTCCCTGCGTGCGAGATTGAGCAACTCCTTAATGAAATGACCGCCGCACGTCTCTTCGACAAGACGGTATGGCGACTTTTTAACTGCCTCGTCCTGGTCGAGCCGGATTCAGCTATTCTCCCGGTACGAATGCGTATGGCTACGGATGAGCCGTACACCATAGCGGTGACACCGTTCGACGCTTCAGAGGGTCGCTGGTATACGCTTGCAGACGTTATCGCGTCGAGGTTGCTCGGCGGAAGACTACCGAAGATTTTGAGAGCTCTCCGATTCGTCACACAAGGCAAGCCTCGAACGCCAAAGCCAATTCTATTTCGAGGGCAGGTGTCGCTTGGTGAATGCGAGCCGATATTTAAGACTATCGTGGAGGAACGCCAGAAAGCGAAGAAGGTTGCAGAATCGGATGCGGACCTGCAAGCGCTCGAACGCGGGCTTAAGCAAATGGCAGCGAGTGGATCATACGGTATCTTCGCCGAGGTCAACGTCACCCCACACAAACTCGGCGAGCCGCTCGCGGGAATGATCCACTCAGACGTAACCTATCTGTGTCCGGACGTGCACGACGAGCGTCCGGGCGCCTTCGGCAATCCCATCATTGCAAGTCTCGTGACCGGCGGCGCCCGCCTCATGCTCGCTCTGCTCGAACACGAGGTTTCCGCGAGACAAGGAGTCTTTGCATTTTGCGATACCGACAGCCTCGGAATCGTATGTGGGGGGTGAATGCCCAAGCGAGGTTCCTTCTCTTCACGGATTCAACATCGGCGAGACCGTAACGAGATTCGATGCCCTAAGTCCATACAATCCGGATGTTATTCCGCACCTGCTAAAGGTCGAGTATCAAGAGGCTCCTAACCTGCACTGCTTCGCCGTATCTGCAAAACGGTACGTGCTCTTCGGGAGACGAGCTGGGGATCGGATCGAGATTATCAAGGCTTCCGAAAGCGGCCTTGGCGCAATCATTGGACGCTCGGCAAAGGAAACTACGAACAAGTTAGCACGTCGTGTGTGGCTCGAAATCTTATTCAATGAGCTCCCGGGTATCAATCCTAAGCAGCGGCACCGGGCTCAGCCACTCGTTGCCTTCGACGTTCCGCTGCGTCGTAAGTTCCCGATCAGTCAGCCGTCCATCCTGAAGCGATTCGATTCCTACAACCGAGACCGAAACTACGACTCGCGTGTAAAACCGTTCGGGTTCGTGCAATCCGTGACGCCAGCATTCCTGATTGGTACAAGCGACGTGCTTCCAATCGCGCCGTTCGAACGAGAGCTTTCGAAATCGCGTAATGTCCCGTGGATCGACTTTCGTACTGGCAGGAAACTCGCTTTGGATTGGAGCGGAGAGCACCACGCCGGTACGATTCCAGTCCTATGCATGGACGAATACATTCGCGAGTACCGCCGCCATCCAGAGGGCAAGGCGGGTGATTCGAACGGTAATCGAGCCGGAGCGGATGCTACCGGAGTGCTTCGGAGACTTGCGTTGACCTCTGTTCACCTCGCGCGGATCGGGAAGGAGGTTGATCGGCTTGACGAAGACGAGGGCGCCTCTCTGGAAGGAGCTGAGCCCAAGGAGTACGCTGCGGCGGGCTGCCGTGGCCTTGAGGTTGACATTGCGTACCTTGCAACATTTCCTCAAGGGCCGACTGCGATGGCGCTCGGCATTTCGCAGCGGCGCTGGCGCGATATCATAACGGGCCGCGCGGAGCCGCGCTCGCGAAATGCTAAAATCATCGCGCGTATCGCTGAACGGTACCGGCTCAGTTCAACAGTATCAGCCAGTTCTTGAGCCCACGTTCGACGGTGAGCCAAGCATCAGTCACCGCTCCGAGCCGGGGACCTCCGTCCGAGAACATGGCTAGGTCCGCGATTCATGTTGTCGCCGGTTGCCAGGAGTATGTGGGCCAAATGTGGGCCACAAAGTCAGCGCGCTTATGAATGACGGCTTCGCGTTAGGCGCCCGCGTCGGCGGATAGTAAACACCCGGTGTCACGGGCGTGCTTCGAGCGCCCTTCTTCCAGACTTGACCGTCGCTGAAGCGCACGTCTTGTACGCTGCAAATCATGTTCACCGCTCCGACCGTGCCCGCGAGGTTACGTCCCGCATGGATCGCAACGTCGGGCGAAAAGGTTCCGAGCCAATCAAGGCCGAGGCTCTGCGTCACCTCGCTGAACGTATCCTGAACGTCGAAGATGAAGCGCACGGCTTCGACCGCCTTGGCAGCGATGTTCGTGAAATCGTTCGACCAAGTCGATTCCCGAGAACGATGCCTATTGGTGAAACGTTCCATCCACGGCGATGAGACCCACCAGGGGATTGGTCCCCCGTCCCCCTGCCGAGGAAGCAAACAGGACGCTTTCTTGACCCGACGAGAAGTTGAGTGCAAAAACCGTACCGGCATTCTCGGTTGGCTGGCGCCTGCCTGGGGTATAACCGTGCAACCGGGACTATTGGAGTGCTTTAATGGAAAAACAACAATCGAAGCCAACGCTTCTAGTCGTGCTGTTGACTGGTTTGGTGGCTGCGTGCAGTGCAGGCAACTCGACCCCCGCGGTGCCCGGCCAAAGTTCAGCCGCATTTGGCAGTTCTGTGTCTCTGGGTCGCGCAGCGTCGCCAATCGTACCGGCAACGGCATTCGTGGATCTTCGGAGCGCGGCTCGCTTCGCAATCCTCGCGGGCTCTACCGTGACGAACACCGGGCCTACCAAGATCGTGGGGGACGTGGGGATCTCTCCGGGAAGTGCAATGACCGGTTTTCCGCCCGGAGTGATCCACGGGCACGTATACATCGATGATCTCATCGCACGGCGAGCCAAGCTGGATTTGACGGCGGCATATAACGACGCCATGGGCCGGACTCACAACCCTATCAAGGTCGCCGGCAATATCGGCGGCCAGACGCTTTACCCCGGCCTCTACAAGTCGACGACTTCGCTTTCCATATCATCGGGAGATCTGACGCTCGATGCCCGTGGGCACTCCGGCGCGGTATTCCTGTTCCAGGTCGCGTCCAATTTTGCGATGACAACTGGTCGCAGCGTCATCTTGACCAACGGCGCGCAGGCGCGCAACGTGTTTTGGGCGGTGGGCACCTCGGCGACGTTCGGAA
>PMUK01000183.1 GCA_003166915.1 Candidatus Cybelea palsarum | reverse complement strand
TGTGTTAACAGGCCCTAGTACTCGCCTACGGCGTTCTCCGCTCAGGCGTGGCTTTCGACGCAAATTACGCTTGACGCAGAATACGGTATCTAACCCGGGTTGCTGCGGCACCCGTGGCATTTCTTATACTTCTCGGGTTCCGAGATTCCCGAACGCGAACGTGAGCGCGCGAGTCCGGCCGCGCCGCATGAAGTGCGTGCGCCTCTACACCAAGAGTTTGTCCGGGGTGATCGGTAGATCGCGAACGCGGATACCGGTTGCGTGGTAGACGGCGTTGGCGACCGCGGCTGCCGCGCCCGTGATGCCGACCTCCCCGATCCCTTTCACGTGCGCGGGATTGATATGCGGATCGTCAGCTTCGATCGCGATGACCTCGGGATTGGGAATGTCGGCGTTGGTCGGTATGAGATAATCGCTCAGGTTCGCATTCATGATGCGGGCTGTGCGCGCGTCGTAGCGCGTCTTTTCGAAAAGCGCCATGCTGATGCCCCAGACGATGCCACCCACGAACTGGCTGTTCGCCGTTTTCGCGTTGAGAATCCGTCCACCGTCGAAGGCGCCCACGAAGCGCACGACGCGCACTTCACCGGTGTCGGGGTCCACGGCGACTTGCGCGAACTGCGCGCCAAAGGCTTGCGTCGCATAGGTTTCGTCCTCCTCCCCAGGTCCGTCCTCGACGTCGAGCACGATGCCGGCGGCCGGGATGGTACCGCCGAGGCCGGCAATCTTATCGCGCAACGACGTTGCCGCCTTGACGACGACGGAGCCAACGCTTCCCGATGTCTGCGAGCCCGCGGCCAGTGGGGCTTCGGGCAAGTTCGTGTCCCCGAACTCAAAGCGAACGCGCTCGAACGGTATTTCGAGAATTTCGGCGGCTAACTGCGCGTAGACGGTTGGCGAACCGCAACCCTGCTCGATCGTTCCGCAGGCAACGACGACGGTACCGTCGGAGTTGGCCCGAATGCGCACTTTGGCGCCGGTGCGATGCGTGTTACGCGAAGCGGTCGCCATGCCGAGCCCAACCAGTAGCCGGCCGTCGTTCATCGAACGTGCCCGCGGGACGCGGCGGCCCCAATCGAATCGCTCGGCGGCAAGTGCGTAGCATTGCCGCAAGTGTTTGCTGCTGTACGGTTTGCCGGAATCGGGCTGGCGCTCCGAGTAGTTGCGCAGCCGCAGCTCCAGCGGATCGATGTCGAGTTCGTAGGCGAGTTCGTCCATTGCCGATTCCACAGCGAACGAGCCGGTCGACTCTCCCGGCCCGCGCTGATAGGTCGGCTTGCTGATATTGAGGCGCGGCAGCGCGTGCGACATGCCGTAGTTTTCGACCGCATAGAGATCGCGGCTGAAGACGGCGCAGGGCTCGACGAACTCGTCGGAGACGCTGGTCTCGCTCAAGACGTCGTGCCTGACGCTCACTAGGCGCCCGTCGCGCTGCGCGCCGAGCGCGACGCGTTGCTCGGTCTGCGGCCGATGGCCGACCCATCCGAACATCTGCGGACGCGTGACGATTAGTTTAACCGGACGGCCCAGGAGTTTGGCTGCCATTGCAGCGAGCGCCACGTGCGACCACATCTGTCCCTTCGAACCGAAGGCCCCGCCGACGTACGGTACGATGACCCGAATCTGCTCGGCGTCGATACCGAAGACTTTAGCTATCCGGCTCCGCACGCCGAAGGCCCATTGGCTCGAATCGTGCAGCGTCAAACGCCCGCCGTTCCACTGCGCGATGGTTCCGTGCGTCTCCATCGGGTTGTGATGCTCGGTCGGCGTGCGATACGTCTGGTCGATGCGCACCGGCGCCGTGGCGAACGCTTTTTCGGGATCGCCACGGTGGTGCGTCGCCGGCTCCCCGAAGATCTCTTTGGGAACGTAGCGCGGCGCCGCGTCGAAGTTCGTTTCGGGACGCTCGGTCTCGTAGCGCACGCGGAGCAGTTGCGCGGCATATGTCGATTCTTCGAGGCTTTGGGCGATCACGACGGCGACGGGCTGGCGATCGAACTCAATACGGCCGTTCTGAAGCAGAAAGAGCAAGGAATCGTTATCGGCGCTTTTGGCCGCATTTACTCGCGGCGCGTTGTGATGCGTCATTACTTCAATCACGCCGGGCGCCCCGCGCGCCTGTGCGTCATCGATGGCGACAATGTGCCCGTTGGCGATGGCACTCGGAACGATGGCGGCGTGCAGCAGGCCTTCGATGGCGACGTCGGCTGTATACCGCGCCTTGCCGGTAACCTTTTCCGGGCCTTCGACGCGGTCGCGCGGGGCGCCGATGAGCGGTTGACTCATGCCGTCGCAATCTCCAACGCGCGCACGAGCGTGCGCTTCGCAAGGGCAATCTTGTAGTCGTTGCCGCCCCGCCCGCGCGCCTCGGCGAGCGCCGCGTCGGCCGCTTGCTCAAACGTGTCGCGGGTTGCCGGCGCATTGCGCAGCAGGACCTCGGCCTGCGGCAATCGCCATGGGATCGTCGCGACTCCGCCCAGCGCGACCCTCGCTTGACGAATTGTGCCGCCGCTCAGATCGAGCGCCACGGCCGCCGATGCGAGAGCGAAGTCGTACTGCGCGCGGTCGCGCACTTTGAGGTATGTGGAACGCGCGCCGTAGCTCAGTAGTGGTAACGAGACCGTCACGATCAGCTCGCCGGGGTCGAGCGAGGTCTCGACGTGTGGCGTGTCGCCCGGGAGGCGATAGAAATCGTGCAGAGCGATCTCCCGATTGCCCGACAGGCCGGTAACGTGCACCGTTGCATCGAGCGCCGCAAGCGCCACGGCGAGGTCGGAGGCATGCGTCGCGATGCAGTGCTCGCTCGTGCCCAGCACGGCTTCGCGACGAATCTCTCCGCCCAACGCGCCGCAACCGCTTTTCGGCGCGCGTTTGTTGCAGGGCGTGGCCGTATCGCGAAAGTACGGACAGCGCGTGCGCTGCAGGAGGTTACCGCCGATCGTCGCCATATTTCGCAGCTGCGGTGACGCGCTCTGCGCGAGGGCGATCGCGACCAGCGGCAAATGCGTACGAACGCTCTCGTTCTCCGCAACGTCCGTCAGGCGAGCCAGCGCGCCGACGTGAATCGCATCCCCGGTCACCTCAATCGAGGTGAGCGGAAGCGCGTTGATGTCGATGAGCAGCGGAGGCGATTCGACCGCGATCTTCATGAGATCGAGAATGTTCGTGCCGCCCGCAACGTAGCGCGCGCCCCGTTCGCCGGCGAACTCGGTCAAGGCGGCCGACGGGCTCGATGGCTTCGCGTAACGGAAGGAGTTCACGACGTTCCAGCCGCCTCGAGCACGGCGTCCACGATGTGCGGATAACAGCCGCAGCGGCAGAGGTTGCCGCTCATCTCGGTGCGGATGGTCTCGCGGTCGAGCCTCTTGCCTTCGTTGAGGAGCGCAACGGCCGAGACGATCTGTCCCGGCGTACAGAAGCCGCACTGAAAACCGTCGTGCGTGATGAAGGCGCGCTGTACCGGATGCAGCACCCCGTTTTGCGCGATTCCCTCGACGGTGACGACGCGATCGCCCGCGTGCATCACGGCGAGGGTCAAGCACGAATCGATGCGCCGGCCGTTGACCATCACGGTGCATGCGCCGCAGGTTCCCTGATCGCAGCCTTTTTTCGTGCCCGTAAGGCCGAGGCGGTCGCGCAGCGCGTCGAGCAGCGTGACGCGTGGCTCGACCGTCAGGGTTCGCTCGACGCCGTTGACGTTGATCGTGATGGCGCGCGCTGCACGGGAATCATTTGGATGCAGGGTCGGTAGCCTTTGCGCCGCGGCTCGAAAATGCAGCCCAATCTGCGCCGCCAGCGTCGAGATGGCGGCGCGGAAGAAAAAGCGGCGGCGGCTCAACATGGGATGTATCTTCCCGAAATCCGTCGTTTTACGCAGGCCTCTTCTTCTTGAATTTCCTCCGGCCACTCGTAATGGTCTTCATCGCTTCCCCCGCCCCTACAACAGCGCTGATCCTTATTGCGTGCCCCTGCTCCGAGGAATAGCGCACCAAAAACCCTTTGATTCTTTCAAATACCTCCTTAGGCAGGTCTGAGATCTCCGTATAAGCGTCGGTGGCAAGTGGCGCCGCCGGGCTCGGTAATGGAACGGCAATCAGACGATCGTTCTCAGTCCCGTCCTTCGTCTCACGAATCGCGCCGATGACGCGCACTTGGATGAGGCAACCTGAAAACAGGCCGTCCCGATTCACAACCAGGATGTCCACAGGATCCTTATCGGGCGCGAGCGTTTGCGGAATGAAGCCATAATCGTAGGGCCACTCCAAACCCTCTGGAAGCACGTCGTGAAACGCAATAATGCCGTATTCGGGCATTAACGCGTACTTATGCCGACTTGCCTTTGGGGTCTCAATAATTGCATTTACGATGCGATCGCGTTTCCTTTTGCCATTCGGAAGCGCAGGGATGTAGTCGTAATGCGTTGCGTTTATGGCCATAAGACCTTTTACCGAGCCATAGTAACTATTTTACAACTGCCGCGGCGTTGACAGCCTTCTTCGCGATTTTCGTCAGCAGCTCGTCAGTCTTGATTTCCTGCTCCAGAATTTCTTGCAAGAGATCCGGAGCTTTCGGCAGTCGCATTTCTTTGGCCCAAGCGATCAGCGTTCCGTAGCGAGATATCTCGTAGTGCTCGACCGCTTGCGCTCCTGCAAGCAGACCGGCATCCAACGCCGGGCTACCCTTGAAGTCTTGCATAACCTCATTGCCCTCCTCGAGGATGCCGTCGATCGCGTCGCAAGTCTTTCCGCGCGGCGCTTTGCCGATAATCTCGAAGACGCGCTCGATCCGTTCAACTTGTCCTTCGGTTTCGTCCCGATGGTGCAGGAACGCCTCGCGCAGTTCATCCGAGTTAACGGCCTTTGCCAGCTTGGGAAGCGTTCGGAGAATCTTCTTCTCCGCATAGAACATGTCCCGAAGCGTTTCGTAAAACAGGTCGCTGAGGGTCTTGATCACGACTAAACCTTTCTCTTTGGAAGCTGGTTCGTTCACTGCTCTCGCCTTATAACCGAGAGCTTGGCGCACTAAACCTAGACCTCTAAGATTGGGCCTCGGGTATAGGCCACGCTTCGCGGGCCAGAGCTGGCGCGCTTTGCGACATTACGTACAGCTTTGGATTAACCGCGCCTTCCGCTTTTGTCGTGACCTTCGACGGACCATCGCGCCGTTAGCCGGCGCCGCCGATGATGACGCCGGTAAAGAAGACGAGCACACCGCCGACGACGACTTGAAATGCCGCGCGCAGAAGCGGCGTATCCATGTAGCGGTTGCGGATGAACGAAATCGCCGCCAGCTCGATTGCCACGACGATCATCGCGATTACGAGCGCGGTGTGGAATTCGGGAATGATAAACGGAAGCGTGTGCCCTAGGCCACCGAGCGTCGTCATGACCCCCGTGACGATGCCGCGAAGCACCGGGCTGCCGCGCCCAGTGAGGCTGCCGTCGTCGCTCGCCGCTTCGGCGAACGCCATCGAGATGCCGGCACCGATCGAAGCCGCCAGCCCGACCAGGAGAGCGTCGTGCGATTTGTGCGTCGCGAGCCGGATCAGTTCTTCAGCAAGTCGGGCTCGGGTGTGCTCTATTACCCGTACCCGGCGGCCGGAGCATCCACTCAGACGATCACCAAAGGCGTTTTCTATCCGTTTTCGGCCGTCATCAGTCCCGCGCGCTAATCCTCCATTCGGCGGCTTCGACCTCGTGCTTCGCCGCCGTCGCCTCCGCTGGCGATAGGGCTCTCGGACTCCCCTAGCGTTTCCTGACCGTCGTCGGTATCCGGAAGAACGAGAGACTCAGCTTCGTCTGCGACTTCCTGGCCATCGAGCAACAGACGAACATTACCGGTATAGTTCGGGGGGTATGCGGCCAGGGCAATTGCCGTCGCCCCATTGCTCATAATAACGCGGCCGCCTTTTGTAAGGGCCCGCGAAAGGCCGGAGTTGTCTTCATCCATGAGGTCTCCTTACCCACGCGGCGGGTCTCGGTATCCATTCAAAGTCGCGATCCGGCGGTCGCAGTTAAGGTATGCGGTCGATTCTCCGATGCGCTTCGCGCACCTTAAGGATCTGGATGGCGCGGCGTCGGGCTTGCATTTGGTGAGCGACTCGGGCAGCGTTATAAACGCGCTGCTCAGCGTGCCGCAGGCATCGTCTTAGTGTTTCTCGCCGGAGTGTTTACCATCCAGCATCTCGCCGGCTGGCCGACATAGAAAGCTCACGATTAAGCCTTCATAAATTCCTTAACGATTTTGGCTATGATGAGACAAATGTCAAAGACGCCACTCCTGGGGCTCCTGCCCGCGATGATCCTAGCCGGTGCGCTCTGCGCCGAGCGCTCTGCCGTGGCGGGCGTCATTTTACACGACTCACTAGATCAGGTGCTCGTGGCATCGACGGCGCCGATGCCTCTCGGCCCGATTGCGTCGGCTGGGCGTACAAAGCTGGGATTGCCAACCGGAACGCGCTGCAGGATCAGCGCGGTGGCAAGACGCAGCGCTGCCAACCAATATCAGCAAGCCATAGTCGAACCCTGATCGGGTGCCTACTTGAGTTGGGTAAACACGTAGGTGGCGACATCGTGCAAGTCGCGATGAGAGAGCCTCCAACGCGGCATGACGGGATTCAGCGGTTGACCGTCGTTGTCTATGCCCGTCGTTATCGCGCGCTCGAGCAACCCTAGAGTGTACGCGTGTTTCTGTCCAACCACCAAGGCGTTATGACGAAGGTCCGCGCTGACAGCGCCGCCCGGCAAGTGAACGCCGCCAGCTCCGTTTGCACCGTGGCAGGCTGCGCACGAGGGACGGAGAGGCGGCTTGGCAGCGACAATCTGCTTTCCATCGCTATCGCTGCCGGTTTGAAAGATCGATCGCCCGTTGTCGCCTGCTGCGATTTGCACCGCATTCGGAGATGCCGACGCGCCTGCGGTGCCTCCACCGCGCGCGCACGCCGCCATAACGCAAACGACTGTCAAAAGGAGCCCGATTATCGACGAAATCCGCATTCATAGGTTGTTCGCCGATTCTTCGCAGCGCCTTCCTGGATCCAACGTACGGTCGCTATGCGTTGGAGCGCAATTGGCGCGCCACTCCGTTACGAACTCGGTGAAAGGGTCGTAATCATCGTTGCGTAGAAGTTGTCGCCATCCCAGTAGCCGTGCGCTACGATCCGGCGTCCGACGGCCACCTTTCCGGTGAACCCATTGCTCAGCGCCGGTGTGTCGTCGATAACGATTGCCGCAGTACTTTGCTGGACGGTCACGAGGTGACCCTTGACGATCGTGATCGTGCCTTCGACACGAGCGTGACGTTTCACGCTGCCGGTGCAACTCCCATTTGGTGTCCAATTGTCGCCTTGCCACGTGCCGCACGTGGTGTCTGTATAGGGAGCGGACGGAGAGGTCTGTGCGTAGGTCGCGGTTCCTAATCCGAGGCAAAGCACAGCAGTAGAAAGGAGAACGTTAAGTATCTTCATCCCCGTATCTTACCCACCGCCTGCTTCTTTCACGCCGAACGAGCGCTCGCCAACCCGCGTGCGACCCGACTGGCGCACCCGCGGCGTTCTGCGCGGAATCATTTCGGGACGGCCTGCCGGTTCTTGTACGTTAGGGCGACCAATGCAACGGCGGCGGCAACTGATAGTATCATGGTCGGCCGGTAGTAAGGCTGCCAGCCGAGTCTCGTCATCATCACAGGAACGATTGGATTGAAAAGCCATGCGATCACCAGGGCCAAGATGCTGACTGGGAACCAGCGAAAGTAGCCGAAGCGAACCGCCGCGAGAATCCAGGAACCGCAAACGACAAAGCGTACGCGCTCGGAGTAAATGTACGAAAACAAACCGGCGTCGCCGTAAGCGGCGTGCCAGTGGTGGAAGCCGTAGCCGCCCCCGGCCCCGGCCAGAAAATAGGCAGAGATTAAGAGAAGAGCTGCGGTCGCAATGTTTCGGACGCGTTGTGAGGACGTCAAAGAATCCCCCAAAAAACCAGACGCTTGCCTCGGCGCGCTCGTGGCGGGCGAGCCCGGGTTCGCTCGTGGAGATGCCTATTCAGCCATCGTCCGGGAGGCTACTGCAACCAAAGAGCCGACCTTTATCGGCATACCCTACGCCTCGACGCGTCGCCATTGCGCGATTGCCGCGACGCCATAACCTGCTGCGAGAATCGCGAGCATCGTCAGCCGCAGTAGCCATGTCGGATCGGCGGTCATGCTCATCTCCTCGAAGTTAAGGTGCATGTAGACGAGCGGATCGATGCGGCTGAGCGTCCAGAATACCATGTGGATGAGGGCGGCCAACGCATTGTCGTTCGGATCCACGAGACTCAGGCCGCCGACGATCGCCGCGACCGGCCATGCGATGCCGATTATCGCTCCATATCCGCGCCGCAGTGAACTGGTGGCGGCGGCAAGCATCGCATACCACGACAGCGGAGCGATGATGCCGGAAACGATCATGATCACATCAACAAAATGAAAGGTAATCCACGGCGGAAAAAAGATCGTATGGAGCCCGATCCCAAAGAGCGTTCCGATGGCCAAGGCCGCAATGATGCCGACGGCGTCGACGCCCATCGTCATCAGCGCTAAACCTATCCGGTCGACGGGCTTGGTCAAGGCCACCTCCAGATGGCCGTCGTTCTCACGCGCAAACGGTGCTCCGAGCATCGTTGCCACGATCAAGGCGACCACGGCCCCAAAGACCACGAAATATCCGAAGTTCATTTCGTGATTTCCCTCCATGTGGCCATGGGCCGGGATCGTAACCCGTGCCACGCAGGCAAGGACGAAGAGAATGCCGAGCACTATGGTGGTCCACTTCAGCGTGCCGCGAACGCGCAACCATTCTACGTACGTCATCAGCGCGCGTACTCGTCCTCGGGTACGACCCGCATGCGATGCGGCGGCCGCGCCTTTGCGGCTTGCTCCGCATCGGTGTCCTCGAGTGCAAGGACGAATCGTAAGCGCCAGGCGCCGAGCGTTAAGCAGAAGTTCGTTCCAAGAATTTCCATGTAATTAAGCCTCCACGCGACGCCACTGAACGATGGCGAGCGCAACGTAGACGAGCGCAAGAATGAGTAAGGCCGGAAGTTCGCTCTGCAGCGACACGGCCAGAGATCCGGCGGGCCTGCCGTCAACTGTAAAGGCGGGCCCAAAGTGCAGATAGTTGAAGGGATCGATCCAGGAAAGCGGCGTCGCGAGCCAATGCACGAGCTGTGCCATAGGAGACCCGCCCAGATTAACTCGCGCAAGCACCGCGACCAGCGACGCGACCGGCCACGAGATGCCCAGCACGATGCCATACGAACGCCGCATCGAGGCGGTCGACGCACAGAGCATCGCATACCAGGCCAGCAGGCCGGCAAAACCGAGCACGATGACCTCTGTGTCCCGCGGACCGTAGGTGTAGTTTGGCGCGTATTCAACGATGTGTGCGATGAAGAGCGTCGCGACGGTCATCAGCCACACGGCTGCGATGCCTGTAACGTCGGCAATCATCGCTCCCAATCCCAGCGTTGTCCGCGGGGCCGGATTCGTCAGTGCGATCTCGAGGTGCCCGTCGTTCTGGCGCGCAAACGGTGCGCCGAGAACCGTCGCTACGATGAGCGCCAGAAAGGTGGCAATCGCGGCATAGTAGGCAAAATCTTCGGGTTTATTGGTATCGATGGCGAGCATGCTGCCGCCGGGAACCGAGACGCGCTTGAAAGTCACTGGGCCGAATCCGACCAACCTCGCCGGCCGCGATACAGCGCGCTCGAAAACCTCGATATGCTTGCCCCGGTATCCGTGATCGTCGATGGTCACTCGTATGCCGTGTCCCGAGTTCACGATCGTCGTGCGCTTCGTCCCGTCAGGTAGCGTCGAATGGGTCGTCGTTGCATTTTTCATAATCAGCGCTGCATTGACGTCGCCGTGGGAGGTGTGGAGATCGACGTCTGACAGCGTATTTTTAGATCCGAAGTTCAAAACACTAAACTCCGCCACGACCAGAAGGAACAAGATCACGCCCAGCACGATGGCGGTGCACTTAAGACAGCGGCCGACGCGCAGCCATTCAACGTAGGGCATTACGAGCTGCCTTTGGCGATCACGTCGGCGGTGGCGTCGGCCGGCGACACCGCGAACAAGAAGATGTCTTCGAGGTTGAGGTCGACGACCCGCACGCCCGTCGCCCCGGCGCTGCTCAGCATCGTTGCGATGTTGTCCGCGCGGTCGCGAACGAGGAGCCGCACGATGCGTTCGGTTCGATCGGCCCGCAGCACGCGGGGATCGTTTGCGATCCCGTTGAGCGTGTAGCTAACGTTGGGAAAGATGCCCTCGACGATCTTACGATCGCTCTTGAGATCGTCAACGAGCCCTTCGAGTACCAGACGCCCGCGATCCATCACCGCGATGCGTTCTGCAGCTCGCTCGACCTGACCGATTTGATGCGACGAGAAGAGCACCGAGTTTCCGCGCGCGGCTTCGTTGATGATTAGACTCAGCACGTGACGCTGATTGATGGGATCGAGCCCGCTGGTTGGCTCGTCGAGCACCAAGATCGGCGCGTTGCGAGCAAAGGCCAAGGCGACCATCACCGCCGTGCGCATCCCTTTCGAGAGCGCCCGACTGCGCTTTGCGGGCTGAATGTTGAACTGCGCCAACAGTTCGAGTGCACGCGCCGGGTCGAAGTTCTTGAAGGCTCGCCGGTTCATCTCGACGTGCTCGGCGACCGTCATCCATTCATAAAGGACGCTGCGCTCGGGCACGTAGGCGATACTTTCGAACGTTTCCGGAACGAGCGGCTTCCCATCGAAGAGAACGATGCCGCTGGTCGCGCGCGCTAAGCCGAGCATGCATTTGAACACGGTCGTCTTGCCGGCGCCGNNCCGCCGCAAACTGGCCGTACGTCTTGCGCAGGTTTGAAATCTTTATGCTACTCATTGCCCCTCCGGAAACCACCGGTCGATAACAGTGTCGATTAGTTCGCGTACGTCGTTGCGGGAAAGCCCGACCGATTTCGCCTCTCGTAGGGCGATGTCGAGCGCATCGCGTGCGACGTCGCTTGCGGCCGTCTTCGCCGACTGAGCGCCTCCGTTATCGCGGATGAAAGATCCCCGCCCGGGGGAAGTCTCGATAACGTCGGAGTGCTCCAACTCGCGGTACGCCCGTGCCACGGTATTCGGATTGACGGTGAGGTCGAGCGCGAGCTGCTTAACGGTTGGTAGTTGTTCGCCCCCCTGCAAGATTCCAAGAGCGACGGATCGCTTGACTTGCTCGACAATCTGCAGGTAGATCGGCACGCCGCTTCGCGGGNNGGCTTACCTTAGAGCCTCGGGCCCCAGCCCTGGAAAAGTCCTCCGCCCATCTTGTCGGGCAGGCGAATCGGGGTGCGCGCCTCGCGAGCCACTTCGGCCTCGGGGCGGTTGTTCCAAAAGTGCGTCATGTTCGAATCCTTCCTAGCGTCTAGTATCGATCTACTGTCGTACTAGTACACTAGTACAATAATGCACTGGTACGCCCCCGTCAACCCCTCCCGCAAAAAAAAAGACCCCTTGTCACCCTGAGCCATGTCACCCTGGGCGCAATGATCTCATCCTGAGCGCAGTGATGTCATCCTGAGCGCAGTCGA
>PMUK01000165.1 GCA_003166915.1 Candidatus Cybelea palsarum | reverse complement strand
GACGCCTCCCCCCGCGGCGGTTTATAGTATGCAGAATGAAGAGCCAGGAGCTTAGGCAAGCGTGGATTGATTTCTGGGTGGGCAAGCAGCATAAGCTGCTCCCGCCGGCGAGTCTGGTTCCCCACGAGATGTCGACGACGCTCTTNNGCAACTTCAGCTTCGGCGACTATTACAAGCGCGAAGCGATCGCGTGGGCGTGGGAGTTCGTGACGCAAGTGCTTCGGCTCGATCCCGCGCGCTTGTACGTCACCGTGCACACGGATGACGATGAAGCGGCGCGGATTTGGGCCGACGATGTCGGCCTGCCGCGCGAGCGTATTACGCGTTTTGACGAAGATAACTTCTGGACGATGGGTGCGACCGGCCCGTGCGGACCGTGTACTGAGATCTTTTACGACACGGGCGCCGAGCACGCGAGCGGCGCCGACGACACGGGGCCAAATCGCGGGAATCGGTACGTCGAGATCTGGAACGTCGTCTTTCAACAGTACAATCGAACGGCCGACGGCAAGCTCGAAGACCTGCCGCGCACGTCCATCGACACGGGCGCCGGCTTCGAGCGCATGCTCGCCGTGTGTAACGGCTTTGCCTCCATGTATCAGACCGACCTCTTCACCGATTTAGTCGTGGCGCAGCCACCGATAGGTCACACGACGCTCGAGCGGCGCGAGCAACGGGCGCGCCAGAATATCATCGCGGATCATCTTCGCTCGGCGACGTTCTTGATCAATGACGGCGTCTATCCATCGAACACGGACCGAGGGTTCGTGCTGCGTTTTCTGATTCGCCGCGCGATTCGCAATGGAAGGCTGCTCGGCTATCCCGACGGTTTTTTCTCCGAGCTCGTGCCCGCGGCGGTGCAATCGTTGCGGCCGGGCTATCCGGAGCTTCGCGAAAGCGCCGCGCGGATAACGACGGCGCTACGTCAAGAAGAGCAGACGTTCGACCGGACGCTGGAGCGCGGCATGACGATGCTGGAACGCGTCATCGACGAGGCGACGCAACGGCCGGGGCGAGTGATCGGTGGAGAGGAAGCATTCTCGCTGCACGACACGTTCGGCTTCCCGCTCGAGCTGACGCGTGAAATCGCGGGCGAGCGCGGTGCGGTCGTCGATACCGTCGCGTTCGACCGCCTGATGGAAGAACAGCGCAATCGCGCGCGCCGCGACGCCGCCGCGAAGCGCGATGTGGTGGCGCTAACCGATCTGCCGGCGATCAGCAGCAGCTTTACCGGTTACGATGAGGGCCTCGAAGCCGACGGTGAGGTCGTGGGGGCGCTCAAAGATGGAAGGTCCGTCGCTTCGTTGTCGCACGGTGAGGAAGGTGTGTTGATTTTAGATCGCACGCCCTTCTATGCGGAGCGCGGTGGGCAGGTCGGCGATCGCGGGCGAATCGTTCGCACGACTTCAGGCTCAGTGCAGGCTCTCTTCGAGGTGCGCGATACCCAGTACATGGGCGAAGCGATCGCGCACTACGGCAGCGTCATCGAGGGAGAGTTCGCGGCCGGCGATCGGGTCCGCGCGGGCGTTCTTGAATCGTGGCGGCGCGAGATTCGGCGGCACCACACGTCCGCGCACCTTTTGCAACGCGCGCTCAAAGACGTGCTCGGCGACGAGGTCAATCAAGCCGGTTCGTGGGTCGGGATCGACCGCATGCGCTTCGACTTCCGCTGGCCGGAAGGCGCGCTAACGCCCGAGCAACGGCGTGCCGTCGCCCATCGCGTCAACGAGATGATCCGCGACGACGCGCATCTGATCACACGCGTGCTTCCGCTCGAGGAAGCAAGAAAGACCGGAGCGATTTGGATGGCCGGGGAAAAGTACGGCGACATGATTCGCGGCGTTGAGGCGGGGCCTTCCATTGAGTTCTGCGGCGGTACGCATTCGCACTCAACCGGCGAACTGGGGCTTTTCGTAATTTTGTCGGAATCGTCGATCGGCAGCGGCATTCGCCGGATCGAGTCGTGCGTTTCGGCGGCTGCCGAGGAGCACGTCAACAAGCAGAGCGACCTCATCGGCACGCTTTCGGCCTCAATGTCGGCGGCGCCGGACGAGTTGCTCGAGCGGCTCGAGCGGATGCAGCGCGACCTCAAAGAGATGCAGACGGCGGTTGGGCAACTGCGCGCTCGATTTGCGGCGGCCGAAGCCGACGCATACGTCGCAAAGGCCGAGCGAAAAGGGGATCGCGCCTTTGTCGGCGCGGTGCTCCATGAAGCCAATGGCGAAGCTCTTCGCCATCTCAACTCGGCGATCCGAAATCGGTTTCGCAGCGGCGTCGTGGCGCTTGCCGGTATTGACAACGGCACCGTCAGCCTTTTGGTCAGCGCGAGCGACGATCTGATCGGTGACGGCATTCACGCGGGCAAACTAGTGAAGTTGGCGGCCCCGCTGGTCGCGGGTAAGGGCGGCGGTCAGGCGGCATTGGCGCAGGGCGGCGGCAGCGATGGCGCCGGCGCCGAGGCGGCCCTCCAAGCGATTCGCGACGCGGTGCTGACGTGAGCCGCTTGCGTGCGGTCTCGATGCTCGCACTGTTGGCGGCAGTGGGCGCGAGCGCAAGTCACCTTGACTCGCAGTACGTTTTGCAGCGATACGCGTTGGCGCTCGAAGCAGCCTCCGCCCCGAAAGTCGTAGTCTTCTCGTACACCGTCTCGCAAGTTGGGCCGAGCAACATCGAGCAACATCATCGAATTTATCGCAGCGGACTCGACGTGCGGGACGATACCCTTTCGGTCGATGGAATAACGTTGCTTCGAAAGGTGGTGCGTATCTCACGGCATGTGGATCGTTATGCCGTCGCCCGCTTTGCGCCGAGCACGGCGTCGTACGAGCTGCTCTTTCTCGGAACCGTCAAAGACGGCCGGCATTTTGACTACGTCTACGAAGCGACGCCGTTGAATCGCTCTTCCGGCACTCGGATCGACCGATTGACGATCGATGGCTCGAACTTCCTTCCGCGCGCCGTCCACTTTCAAAGCGGTAGCGCCGGCGTCGAAGGCAGCGGCGAGGTCGAGTTCGGGCCTTTCGGCAAGTACTGGATGCCCGTCGCTGCCGATGCCACCGCGCAAGTCGGCGGCAAACCGGCACGCGAGCGGATCACCTGGAGCGATTATCGTTTCCCCCAGAGTTTACCACCCTCAACATTCCAGCCGCCTCAACCGCTCCCACACGCGACGCTCCCGACCATTTGACCGCACGAATTCGGCCGGCGTACGCTGCTGCCTTCGTCGCCTTCGTGGTGACGGCGGTCGCATCGCAGCTTCACGCGACGCCGTATAACAACTTCGTGCTGCTGGCGCAGGCGCTGTTAGCGGGCCATACGTGGATCGACTGGCCCGGTTCCT
This sequence comes from Candidatus Cybelea palsarum, assembly GCA_003166915.1. Classification (GTDB taxonomy): domain Bacteria; phylum Vulcanimicrobiota; class Vulcanimicrobiia; order Vulcanimicrobiales; family Vulcanimicrobiaceae; genus Cybelea; species Cybelea palsarum. Next base: position 9,715 of record PMUK01000165.1, on the reverse strand, counting down.
ACATCGATGCGTTGCCCTACAATGGCCATTACTTCGTGATCGAAGGCCCGCTGCCGGCGTTGCTGCTTATGCCGCTCGTCGCGCTCTTCGGAGCGCGAACGAACCAAACCGGCTTGGCGGTCGTGCTTGCCGCCGTCGCGGTCGGAGCGGCGTGGGAGCTCGGCGAGCGTTTGGGAGTACGCCGCACGAGCATCGCGTGGGTCTGCGCCTTCCTTTTGGCGGGAACCGATCTCTTGTGGTGCGCGGTGCTCGGCGACGTTTGGTTTACCGCGCATGTTTCCGCGGTCTGCTTTACCCTGCTGGCGTTGGTAGAGCTTACCGGTAAGCGGCGCGGCTGGCTCGTCGCGATCTTCGCCGCTTGCGCATTCGAGTCACGCTTTTCGATGATTGTCGCGTTACCCGTCTACGCTTTCTTGCTGGCAGCTGAGTCACCGCGCGCCGTGCAAGTGCGAAGGCTCGGCTCATTCTGCGCCATGCTCGTTCCGATCGGCATCCTCTGGGTTCTCTACAACGAGGCGCGCTGGGGAACGTTGAGCGACATCGGTTACAGCGCCTGGTACCATCTGGACCAAGTCGGAATGCCGACTGGCTCGCCGTTTCGCTTAGAGTATCTGGGCAACCAGCTCTGGTCGTTCTTCGCGCAGCTGCCGACGGTCTTGCCGAGTTTCCCGTGGCTCCGTCCGGAGTTTTCGGGCGTCGCCCTAACGTGGACGTCCCCGGCGTTACTGCTCGCGTTCTTCGCTCGTTCACCCGTTCGCTGGGTGCTCGCACTCTGGGTCGCGGCCATCTTGGTTGCGATCCCGAACTTCCTCTATTACGTGAATGGTTTCGCGCAGTTCGGGATGCGGCATGCGCTCGACTTTGAGCCGTTTCTCGTCGCACTCATGATGCTCGCGGTACGGCAGCGCGTGCCGGCATGGGGAAAAGCCCTCATCGCCTATTCGATCGTCGTCGGGGTTTGGGGATGCTGGTACTGGCTGCAGTTCGTGCGAACCTGATCGCCGCGGCTCATCTAGATCGCACTTACGCTGTTACGCTTGAAAAGATCGACGCCGCATACCTGAGCGACCAAGACACCTGCGCAAGAGCATGCTGCGGCGAATAGGATCGATCCAATGACGTCTATCCACCGAACGCCTCTCGTAACGAGCGGCAACGCAACGACGAGCACGAGCGCCGCAGCGCATACCGACGCTATGGTGCGTCTCACCGGAATCGGCAGCGTTTCGCGAACTGCGATGAGAAGCCAGCTACCGTAGGCGATCAATCCCGTAACGATAAGTGGATTCGGATAGAGATGCTCCATCGTGCCCGACGGTCCGGGACGCGAAAAAAACTGCTGCGCCAACGCTGCAAGCTCCATGGCGGTGAAGATCATCGCGGCGCTCCATAGGGATCGGTCGCTCCACCGCGGACTCGCAAACGCCGCCCACAGTGTCGCCAATGCGCCAAGCGACGGGATGAAAAGTACCAAGGCGCCGTACATCAGCGCCATGAGGGCATTGTGCTGGAAAACTGACGCAGGAGTCTTCAATAGGCCAATGAGATCAATCGTCTCATATAGCCGCTCGGAGTACACGCCCACGCCGAGAAAGAGTGCGAAGAAGGCTCCCGCCGCGGCGAGCCAGGCCGGGACCGGCCGCCACGGGATTCGTCCAGGCGCCGGGATGAGTTCTTCTTCGGGCTCCGCTGACGTAGCTATCTCTTCGTACCTTCCTTCGGGTACAGCGTGTCGTACGCCTGACGTAACACGGCCGGATCCGTAACCGGCGGACCGCATTTCTCAGCGGCGCACACGTACGCGGCGCGTTCTGCCGGCAGCAACTCGGCCGCGGCTTGCCGTGGGGAGAGCGTGCGAATCGAAGCAAAGGGCGTGGGCAACCGCAGCGCGGCCTCTCGAAATCCGTCGGTCTCCTTCGCATCACCGACGATGCGAAGCACGACCTCGGGTGAGAGATACCGGCGAAGCGCGCGAGCATAGGATGCCGCAAACGAACCCGCCTTCGCAGCGGTGTCCGCGTAGAGCGCGAGCGTTTGCTTCACGCGATCGCGGTGCGCGGACTGCGCGGTAAGTGCGTCCAAACGCAAGAGCGCGTCCGCGAGCAGGCCGTTCTCCGCGATCGGACGGTCGGCAATTGCGAGATTGCCGAAGGATTCTCGGCCCGCAAGGCGGTCGTAAAACCCGCCGCCCGGCGCTTCGAAAGCCTCGATCGTCGTTTGCGCAAGCGCTCGCGCGCGCTCCAAGAAGCGTTCCTCTCCGCTCGCTTCGTGCGCGTCGAGCAGGGCGCGAAGGTAGGCAACGTGGTCGACGAGCAAACCGCGTACCTCGGGCGCTCCGCCCGGTACGAGAACGTGATAGAGCAAACCGTCCGAATCGACGAGGCGCGACGTCACGTTATCGAGCGTCGTGATGGCTTGCGCGAGCAGCGCATCGTCGTCGAGCGCTCGCGCAACGTGAAAAAATGCACCCGCAAGCGCGCACGTCCAGTTGGTGTACGAAGTGCGGTCGACGAACGGCGCGACCAGCCGGCGGCGCTCGTCGAGCGGCAGCGCAAAGTACGCCTCGTCGGCATCTTGACTGCCGCCGAAGAACCCCGTCTGCGGATCGAGCAGAACGTTACGCACATAATTTGTCGCCGATACCAGCGTCGCGTGAAAATCGTCGGCTGGGGCGAAAATCGCGAGCGTCGCGAGGACGCGGAGCAGGCCCGCGTGCTCTTCGGCCATCTTCTCAAAATGCGGGACGCTCCAGTCACGCGTCGTCGAGTAACGGAAGAAACCGCCCTCGACGTGATCGTACATTCCGCCCCGCGACATGCCGCGCATCGTCTTCGAAACCATCGCGTAATGGCGCTGATTGCCCGAAAGACGCCACTCGGAGAGTAAGAACTCAAGTACTTCCGGCTGCGGAAACTTCGGCTCGTCACCGAAACCGCCGAACTCCTCGTCGAAGTTACTTTCAAGATTTTCGAGCAGGCGTGTAATCGGTGCGTCGCCTACGTCGCCGGATACCACGGGTTCGCGCAGCGCGTCATGCGATCGCGACATTGCGGGAAGCTCGGCGATTTCGTTCTTTTGCTCGTCGTAAAAGCGCGCGATCTCCTCGAGCGCGCGATGCATCTGCGCCGGCGGCAGATAGGTTGCGCCGGTCAGCGTTCGTCCGTCGGGCGTCAGAAATGCCGTCGTGGGCCAGCCGCCCATGTTATAGCGCGCGTTGATGTCGGGGCGTCTGTCATTATCGACGCGTACGGGAACGAAGCGGCGGTTGATCGTTTCAATGACGCCCGGGTCGGAGTAGGTCGTCTCGTCCATCACGTGACACCAATGGCACCAGACGGCCGAGATCGAGAGCAGGATCGGCCGGTCCTGCGCAGCCGCGCGAGCAAATGTCTGCGCATCCCAGGGCATCCAAGCGATTTCGTGGGCTCGATTGGGTCTCGGCGAGAAACGAAAGTCACTCATCGATGTCGGACGCTCCGCGCAGGAAGGAACTGAGGTAAAACACGGAGATGACCGCATACAGCGCAAGTGCGGCGATGCCTGCCGACACCAGTCCTAGCCAGAGGGCTGCGCAGAAAAACGCCGCGAACGCTAGACTGATCGCGCCGTAGGCAACGTGGGTCCTGCGGTTCATGCCGTAAACTTCCCGTTCGTAATACCCGCCGCGCGAGCGGCTGCGCCGCAAGGCGACTGCAGCGATTCCCAGCGAAAGCACCAAGCCGACGGCACTATACATTCGCTTCTAAGAGTAGCGTACGGGTACGTCGAACGCCAACGACGATGGCAAGAAAGAGCGACGCCGTCCGGCCCGGTTCGCTGACGACCTACCGCGAGAAGCGCGATTTCAAGGCGACCCCGGAGCCGAGCGGTCGGAAGGAAAAGGCCGCCAAGACGATGCGCTTCGTCGTGCAGATGCATCGGGCGACGCGGCTGCACTACGATTTTCGGCTCGAGGCCGGTGGCGTGCTCGCATCGTGGGCGGTCCCGAAGGGGCCGACCCTGGCCGCGGGCGATCGGCGGCTTGCGATGCACGTCGAAGATCACCCGCTGGATTACCGCGACTTCGAGGGTAACATTCCTGCGGGGCAGTACGGCGCGGGCAGCGTGATCGTCTGGGATCGCGGCACCTACACGCTCGCGGAAGGGACGGATCCGGCCGCGGAAATCGGCGCGGGAAAGATCAAGTTCATCCTACACGGCAAGAAGCTCAACGGCGAGTTCACGCTCGTCAAAATCAAGGCGCGCGAAGACGAGCACGGCGATCCTTGGCTATTGATCAAGGATCGCGACGAACACGCCGATTCCAATTACGATCCCGCCCAGCACCCCGAGTCGGTCAAGAGTGGAAAGTCTCTCGCCGACATCGCGGCCGATCCGCGTGCGCGCACTTGGCAATCGAAACCGTCGGGGCGCCAGGCCGCGCCGCCGCGACGGAGTGCCCCCGTCAAACGCGACCCCCTGCCGCATCCCAAGTCGTTGATGTTGGCGACGTTGGTAGCCCAGCCGTTCGACGATCCGGCGTGGCTTTTCGAAATTAAGTGGGACGGTTATCGCGCGCTCTGCACGGTTGAGGACGGCACGCTCTCGTTGACATCGCGCAATGGCCTCGATATGCTCAAGCGCTTTCCGGGGCTTGCGGAACTCTCGGGCGCATTTGCAAGCCTACCGGTAGTGGTAGACGGTGAGATCGTCAGCTTGGATTCGCAGGGCCGTTCGGAGTTTCAGCGCCTGCAAGAATCGCAGAAAAAACCGGCCGGGCTTACCTTTGCGGCCTTCGATTTACTCTATGCGGACGGCGAGGATCTGCGATCGAAACCGCTCGACGAGCGCAAGAAACTCCTCGAACGTTTGATTCGAGATGACCAACTCGTGCTCTACTCCAAGCACGTTATCGGCCGAGGCGAGGAGCTCTTCGAAGTCGCGCGCCGGCGTAAGCTCGAAGGCATTATCGGAAAGCGACGCGACTCGCCGTATCAAGAGCGGCGCAGCCGCGACTGGGTCAAGATCAAGACGACGTACGAGCAAGAGTTCGTCGTCGGCGGCTGGACTGAACCGAAAGGCAGCCGCAAGGGCTTCGGAGCGTTGCTGCTCGGCGTTTACGAAAAGAAGAAACTGCGGTACGTCGGGTCCGTCGGAACGGGCTTTACCGTCGCAAAACTTTCCGCGCTCTACGAGCAGCTGCGAGAAATCGAGCGCAAGAGTTCGCCGTTCGTCAACGGCGTCGATGCAAATGCGCCAACCCATTGGTGCTCGCCGCAGCTCGTCGCCGAGGTGCGTTTTGCCGAATGGACGCGCGACGGTTATCTGCGTCAACCCGCGTACGTCGGACTTCGCCTGGACAAGCAGGCCGCTGACGTCGTGGCGGAAATCCCGGTGGACGCGTGAGCTCCAAAGAACGCTCGACCATTAGCGTCGGTGCGCAAACGCTCTCGCTCTCCAATCTCGATAAGGTGCTGTGGCCGCGCGACGGTTACACAAAAGGCGATCTGATCGCCTATTACCGAAGCGTCGCCCCGCGTGTCATTACGCACTTGAAGGATCGGCCGCTCACGCTTCAGCGCTATCCCAATGGAATCGACGGCGAAACGTTTTTTGAGAAACAGATGCCGCGCGGCATGCCGGAGTGGGTCGAGCGCGTGACCGTTCCGACGCCCGGAGGATCGCGCAGTGAGGTCACCTTTCCGCTCTGCAACGACGAACCGAGCCTCGTCTATTTCGCAAACCTCGCGGCGATCGTGTTGCACGTCTGGACGTCGCGCATTCCGGTGCTCGACGAACCCGAGTTCGTGCTCTTCGATCTCGATCCCGGAGAGAAGTGTACGCTGCGGACGCTTGCGACCGTGACGCTGGCTATTCGCGCTCTTCTCGCCGAAATCGGATTGAAGCCGTTGGTCAAAACGACCGGCGGTTTCGGATTGCATGTCGTCGTACCGCTTGCCGCGGGCTACTCGTACGAGACGGCCAAAGTCTTTGCCGAAATCGTTGCCCGCCGCGCGGCCACCGAACTCGGCGAGCTCGCAACGCTACAGCGCACCATCGCCAAGCGCCCGCAAACCGCGGTTTACATCGACTACGTCCAGGTCGGTCTTGGCAAGACCATCGTGGCCCCCTACTCGGTACGTGCCCGGGACGGCGCGCCGGTCTCGACCCCGCTGCACTGGGCCGAGGTCGAGGCCTTTGCCCGCCGGCGCTCAGGCGTAGCGCCGGCCGACGAGTTCGCCAAGCTCACGATTCGCACGCTGCCGGGGCGCGTGGTACGTGAAGGGGACCTCTGGGGGCCGAAAGCCTGGAAGAAGCAGAGGCTGGAGGTAGCGAGCGCCAAGGCCAATCGGCTTTGGACGGATCAGGGGTAGCAAACAGGCCCGCGCCTTGGGTAGAATAGTCGGGCTATGGCACATGCAATCTGGTCGGGAGCCATTAACTTCGGGCTCGTCACTATTCCGGTCAAGCTCTTTACGGCGGTAAAGACCGACGATCTCTCCTTCAATATGCTGCACAAGAAGGACGAGGGGCGCATCAAGTACGAGCGCGTCTGCAGCGTTGACGGAATACCCGTCCCGTGGGACGAGATCGTCAAGGGCTACGAATACGAAAAGGGTCAGTACGTCTTGCTGACGGACGAGGACTTCGCAAAGGTCAACCCGGAGGCGACTCAATCGGTGGACATCGTCGAGTTCGTCGAGCTCGACAAGATCAGCCCGATGTTTTTCGACAAGCCGTACTATCTCGAGCCGACCAAACAGGGCCGCCACGCCTACGCGCTGCTGCGGGAAGCGCTTGCCGACAGCAATCGCGTCGCCGTCGCGCGAGTCGTCATTCGCACCAAGGAATACATCGCGGCGGTAAAGCCGATCGGGGATGCGCTCGTTCTGGAGTTGATGCATTGGGCGAGCGAGATCGTCGCCTCCGACACGCTCGATTTACCGGGGGCCGAGAAGCTGCCGGAGAAAGAGATGCAGATGGCTCGCATGCTCATCGACACGATGAGCGTGGACGAGTTCGAGCCGCAGAAGTTCTCCAACAACTATCACGACCAGCTGTTGACGATGATCGAAGCGCGCGCGGCCGGCAAGGAGTTGCCGAAGGCCAAGAAGGCGCCGGCGCGATCGAAGGTCGTCAATCTCATGGACGTGCTGGCGCAGAGCCTCGAAGCGAGCAAGAAGCGGCGCAGCGACGCAAACGGCAAGCCGGCTGAAGCGAAGCGACGGAAAAAGACGGCCGCTTAAGATTTGCCGCCGAGCATCTCGAGGACGGGAGTGTGGTGCGCGTAAGCTTAGATTTCATGCGGTGGCTTCCGTCTTTATTGCGGCCTCTTCACCGCGTGCGCTTCGCAAACCCATCACCAGCGCGAGGCCCGCGAGCGCCAGCGACTCCACGCCGGCAAAGCGCGGTCCGTATCCCGACAACAGGCCAGTTGAGACCGGGGGCGCGAGAATTCCCGAGAGCGAATCGAGCGACGAGCTCGTGCCCAACACCATCCCTTGATCGCGATCTGACGCGGCGTTGCTGATCAGTGCGGTGATACCCGTGTTCGTGAGCGCCACGCCGAACGCAAAGAGCAGCATCAGTGCGGAGAGCACGAGGACGTTGTGGACGAACGGTACGACCGCAAACCCGGCGACCAGGGATGTCAAGCCGACGTTTGACATCCAGCGATCGCCCAGGCGCGCGGAGATGCGTCCGACCATAACGACGTTCATGAAGACGTTGAAGACCGCGAAGATGGAAAAGAGATAATCGGTCTGTGCCAGCGAGAATCCGAGCTGGCGTTGCAGGTAGAGCGCAAAAACCGCGAACCATCCGTAGAGCGCCAGCGCGATCGCGAGCTTTTGCCAGAGAATGCGGCCGAGGCCCGGTTTGCCGAAACTCGCCAAGAGCGTCGCGATCGCGAAGCGATTCCGATCGTTCGATCGTGCGCGGGATTCCGGAAGCATGACGATCGTGACGATCAAGGTCAGGAACTGCAGCGCGGCGGCGACAAGAAACGGGACGGCAAAACCATATCGTGAGTAGAGAAGGCCGCCGCCCGCGGGACCGAAGACCATGCCCGCGGCGAACATAGCGCCGATCAATCCGAAGGCGCGCGATCGCTCGCGCGACTCGACGAGGTCGGCAACGTAGGCTTGCGTGATGCTGATATTTCCACCGGAGACGCCTTCGAGCGCGCGCGCGACGAAGACGACCGCGATCGGCGCAAGCGAAAGCGCGCCGGCAATATTCGGCGCCAGACCGAGCATCGCCCAACCGATCGTAGCGCCGATTTGACTGATGATGAGGACGCTCTTGCGGCCGATCCGGTCGGAGGCGGTGCCCCACAGCGGCGCCGAGACGAACTGGCAGAACGAAAAGGTCGCGACGAGTAGACCGACGACGTAGGGCGACGCGCCGAAGTGCGTCACGAAGTACGGCAGCATCGGAATCAGCATGCTGAAGCCGACGATATCGATGAACGTCACGCCGAGAATCGGTAGCAGCTTTCGAATCACGCTCTACCGCTCATTCGACGGCTACTCGGGGGATTCTACCGGCAAGACGATGCGTGATAGGCGCTCGTTACGCCGCAACAGCTCTATCCGGTACGGACGGCTGAGGTCGACGCTCGTCAGAACTTTATGCAGCGCGTCGACCCCGAGCAGCGGCTGGGCCTCGAACGAAAGCAGCACGTCGCCCGTTTTTAGCTGGGCGGTATCGGCGGGGCTTCCCAGTTCCACGGAGTCGATCACGATCGCCCGACGATCGGCCAATCCGAGTCGCCGGGCAAACGCCGGTGCGAGCACGATGTCTTGTGCGGCAATGCCGAGGTAACCGCGACGCGCGCGGCCGTCGCGCATCAAGAGGCCCGCGACATGCTTGGCCGTGTTGACGGCGATTGCAAAGCATAGACCTTGGCCCGGAAGCACCGCGGTGTTCACGCCGATGACGTCGCCGCTCGCAGAGACGAGCGGGCCGCCGGAGTTCCCGGGATTGAGTGCCGCGTCGGTTTGAATGATGTTGTCCATCAAGCGTCCCGACTGCGAACGTAACGTGCGGCCCAGCGCGCTCACGACGCCAGCCGTCACGGTATACGCAAGCCCATACGGATTACCGACGGCGACGACGAGCTGACCCGGCCGCAGGAATGCCGAGTCTCCGAGTGAGGCGTGCGCGAGGTCTGGTGCATCCACGCGGAGCACCGCCAGATCCGAATGCGGATCGTCGCCGACGAGCGTCGCCGGCAACTCGCGCCCGTCGAGCAGCGCGACGGTGATGCGTTGCGCCTCGTGCACGACGTGGCTGTTCGTGAGGATGAAGCCGTCCGGCGTGAAGACGAAGCCGCTCCCGTTGCCACCGCGCCGGCTGTTTCGCACGTCGATGCAGACGACCGCCGGGCTGACCCGTTCTGCCGCGGCCGTGACTGCTCGTGAATAAGGATCGACCGCGGACGCGTCTTCGACCGCAAAAATTGGAAGAGACATACCGGTCACTTCAAAACGGCGGTCACCCTTGGGGTTTCGCTGGAGCGGGGCAGCACGGCGACCGTCGCGAATCGAGCTTAACCCGCGCCCAGATGGCGGAATTGGTAGACGCGCTGGTTTCAGGTATCAGTGGTGGCAACATCGTGGGGGTTCGAGTCCCTTTCTGGGCAGTTTGAAGGTTGGCGCTCGTTGCATGGGCGATTTGAAGGATCCTAATCGCCATCGTCCTTGCGTGGGGGGAGGGCCTGATATGTTACCGA
>PMUK01000096.1 GCA_003166915.1 Candidatus Cybelea palsarum | reverse complement strand
TCCTGAGCGAGCGTAGCGAGTCGAAGGGCCGCCATGCTATAATCGCGCGGCTGTCCCTTACTTCACCTCGCAGGGAGGCGGGGTGTTCATGACTCCAACGAGGTCCGCCAGCGCAGGATGGGCGGCGGACGGGAGCCAGAAAGGTTAACCTATGACCGTCGTTACCATGCGCGAGCTCTTGGAGGCGGGCGTCCACTTCGGGCACCAAACGCGCCGCTGGAACCCAAAGATGAAACCCTACATCTTTCAAGAGCGAAACGGCATCTACATCATCGACCTCGCGCTTACTGTGCAAAAGCTGCGAGAGACCTACGAGGCCGTTAAGCAGCTCTCTCGCGCGGGGCGCGTGATCCTCTTCGTTGGGACGAAGAAGCAGGCCGCCGACGTCGTGCGCGAAGAAGCCGAGCGTGCGGGCACGTTCTTCGTCAACCAGCGCTGGCTGGGCGGCACGCTCACCAATTTCGCGACGATCCAAAAACGAATTGCGCGGCTGCGCGAGCTCGAGAACATGAAGCTTCAGGGCGACTTCGAGCGACTGCCGAAAAAAGAAGTAGCTAATCTCCAAGACGAGATGAACCGGCTGGAGCGTTTCCTCGGCGGCATCAAGGATATGCACCGGCTTCCCGATGCGCTCTTCATCGTCGATCCGAAGAAGGAACGGATCGCCGTTTTGGAAGCACGCAAACTCAAGATTCCAATTATTGCGGTGATCGATACTAACTGCGATCCGGACGAGATCGACTATCCGATCCCTGGGAACGACGATGCCATCCGTGCCGTGAAGCTGATGGTCGGTAAGATCGCCGATGCAATCATCGAGGGGAAGACCGAGAGCGAGAGCGCGTACGATCACGTTGAATACGAGGCATCGCCCGAGCCGTACGAAGACGAGGCTCCCGTAACGATGGCGGAGGCGGGGCTTTGATTTCCTATCAACCGAAGGCCGAAGAGATAAAGGCGCTGCGGGAAGCCACGAGCGCGCCGATGATGGACTGTCGTAAGGCGCTGCTCGACGCCGGCGGCGATCCCGATCGCGCCAAAGCGCTGCTGCTCGAACGCGGCGCCGCGCAGGCTGCAAAAAAGGCCGAACGCGTGGCGGACGAAGGGCTCGTCACAAGCTACGTGCATGCCGGCGGGAAGATCGGGGTCTTGGTCGAGGTCAACAGCGAGACCGATTTCGTGGCTCGCAATCCGCGGTTTTCGGAACTTTCTCGCGACATCGCGATGCACATCGCGGCAATGTCGCCGCGCTATCTCGATCGCGAGAGCGTGCCGAGCGAGGTCGTAGATCGCCTGCGCGAGGAGTTTGCCGCCGGCATGCCGTCAGGAAAGTCCGCCGAGATCGGCGAGAAGATCGTTGCCGGAAGGCTGAACAAATGGTTCGAAGAGCACTGCCTGCTCGCCCAGACCTTCGTGAAGGACGATAGCGTGACCGTCGGGGATCTGCTCCATCGTTCGATCGGAGCGCTCGGCGAGCGCATTCGGGTCCGGCGCTTCGCAAGATACGCCCTCGGTGAGTGAACGCGACCGGCCGCGATTCTCTCGCGTGCTGTTGAAGATCTCAGGTGAAGCCTTCGCCGGCGGCTCGAACAGCGTTGACGTCAACACGACGCATGCCATGGCCGCACAGATCGCCGACGTGAGCCGCGACGGCGTCTCCGTGGCGATCGTCGTCGGTGGCGGCAACATCTGGCGTGGAAAAGTGCACGAAGAGGCCGGCATGGATCGAGCGACCGCCGACTACATGGGAATGCTGGCGACGGTGATCAACGCACTGGCATTGCAGGATGCGCTCGAACGCATGAAAGTGGCTTCACGCGTCCAAACCGCCATTGCGATGCATCAGATCGCCGAGCCCTATATTCGACGGCGTGCCATCCGCCATTTGGAGAAGGGACGAATCGTCATTTTTGCCGCCGGGACGGGCAACCCGTATTTCACGACCGACACGACCGCCGCGCTGCGCGCGGTGGAAGTCGAAGCCGAGGCTATCTTAAAGGCGACGAAAGTAGACGGCATCTACTCGGCCGATCCGAAAAAAGATCCGCTCGCGACGCGCTTCGACCGCCTCGACTACATGGACGTGCTGCAGCTCGGACTGGAAGTGATGGATTCCACCTCCATGGCTCTCTGCATGGACAACTCACTTCCGGTCATCGTGTTCGACATGGCGGTTCCGGGGAACATTCGACGCGTCATCTGGGGCGATGCGATCGGAACCTACGTCGGACGGCAGACCGCGCCGGTAGGCGCAAGGAGCGTGTAAGCAATGGCGGGCGCCGATTTTAAAGAGATCGAATCAAAGATGCACAAATGCGTGGAAGCGGCTCGCGGCGATTTCGCGTCTATTCGCACCGGACGCGCGTCGCCGGCGCTGCTCGACCGTCTCATCGTCGAGGCCTACGGTCAGCCCGCGCCGCTCAAACAGGTCGCCGGAGTATCGATCCCGGATTCGCGCACGCTGCTGATCACGGCATGGGACAAAGGCGTCGTTTCGGAGATTCGCAAAGCGATCGAGAAAAGCGACCTCGGCCTGACGCCCAACGTCGACGGCACCGCCATACGGCTGGTCATACCTCCGTTGAACGAAGAGCGTCGTCGCGACCTCGCTAAGCTGGTGAAGAAGAAGGGCGAGGACGGCCGAATCGCCGTTCGTAACGTGCGGCATCACGCGCACGACGAGCTAAAAAGCGAGCTGAAGTCGCATGCGATTACGGAAGACGAGAATAAGCGGATGCAAGATACCCTTCAGAAGCTTACGGACAAGTACGTGAAAGAGATCGACGGCTTCGTCGCGGCCAAAGAAAAAGAGATTATGGAAGTGTGAACGAGGAGTTGATACTGGTTCCGGAGGTGCAAGCGCGGCGCGCGCTGCGCGATCACGCTCTGCGGCTGCACGTGCTCGCCCCCCATGGCGCGTGGCTCGGGTGCGGAGCTTTGCGCGTCCTTCGCTTGAAAATAAACGAGGACCACTCGGCGGACGTTGTTGCCGGCTACGAATCGTATCGGCCGGCATGACGATGTCGTTGGCCGAGGGCTTCGCGGTAGCGCTGGGTTCGGGCTCCGTACCGCGCCACGTTGCCATCATTATGGACGGCAATCGCCGCTGGGCCAAAGAGCGCGGGCTGCCCGCGATTGAAGGACATCGTCGCGGCATGGTCGCGCTGCGCCACGTGACGCGCGCGGCCAGCGATCTTGGCATCGGGGTGCTCACGGTTTACGGCTTCTCGACGGAAAACTGGAATCGCTCGGCCGGCGAGATTTCGCTGCTCTTTGAGCTCTGCGTTGCGTTCGCGCGCAACGAGTTGATCGAGCTGCGGCGCAACAACGTTCGCGTGCGCGTCATCGGCGATTGGGAGTCGCTTCCGCAAGCCCCGCGCGCTGCGTTGGCAGATCTGCAAGCGCAAACCGCGGGTAACACCGGGCTGCTGCTCAATCTTGCCGTGAACTATAGCTCGCACGCCGAACTTCAACGGGCCGTCCGAGCGATCGCGAAAGACGCTGCGTGCGGAAACCTCACGCCCGATGCGATCGACGAGAGCGTCATACGCCGTTACCTTTATACGGCAGATCTGCCCGAACTCGACTTGCTGATCAGAGCCGGGGGCGAACGACGGCTTTCGAACTTTCTTCTGTACCAGGCGGCATACGCCGAGCTCGTTATGTGTGACGTATACTGGCCGGAGTTCTCAAAGGACGATCTCGCGCGAGCGCTTGTGGAGTTTGCGCAGCGGGAACGGCGTTTCGGCGGGACTTGAGCCGGCGGCGGGTCGTGGTTGGCCTGATCGTCGCGGCGATCGGGCTGTTCTGCGTACTCTTCCCGTGGGCATTCTATGGGCTCTTGCTCGTGATTGGACTTGCCAGCATCTACGAGTTCAACTACCTCTGCGCGATCAAAGGGCAACCGCTGGAGTATCCAGTTGCGGTGCTCGGCGTCGTCGCGTACATCGCGATGGCCGTCTTCGGGGTGCTTCACAATTGGGAGGGCGTGCTGCTTGCGGGGATCGTCATCGCGGCCTTCTCACTCGGAATGTACGGCGAGGAGAAGGGCTACTTCGCGCGCACCGCTTACACGCTGCTCGCCGTTCTTTACATCGGCAAGCTTCTGACCTATTTCGTCTTCATCCGTCAGATCGCCGGCAACGGCATGTGGTTGACGCTATACGTCATCGTCATTATCGTGATGACGGATACCTTCGGAATGCTTATCGGCTCGACGCTGGGCCGTCATCCGCTCACACGAATCTCGCCGAACAAGACCATCGAAGGGTCCGTTGGGTCGCTGGTCGTCACTACCGCCTTCGCAATCGGCGCAACATGGTTTGCGCCGCTGCACCTGCAATGGTGGCAAGGCGGCGTGCTCGCCGTTGTGACGTGCGTTGCGGCCCAGATCGGAGACCTTGTGGAATCGGCCTTTAAGCGCGACGCAGGCGTAAAAGACGCGGGTGCCATGATCGTGGGTCACGGCGGCGTCTTAGACCGGTTCGATTCGTATCTTCTGGGCGGCGTGGCGTTCTTTGCGACGCTCCATCTCTTGGGGATCTTGAGTCTTCCATGAGCCAATATGCGTAAGAGGGTTGCGATTTTAGGATCGACGGGATCGATCGGCACTCAAGCGCTGGACGTGATTGCCGCGCATCCCGAAAGATTCGAGGTCGTCGGTTTGGCCGCGGGGCGGAAAGAAGATCTGCTTCGCGAGCAAGCACGGCGGTTCGGCGTGCGCGTAGCGACGACGATCGCCGACGGCCCGGAGGGACTGCGCAGAGTCGCCGTGTCGACCGAACCCGACATCCTTCTAGCGGCGACGGATGGTTCCGTTGCGTTCGAGGCGGTCTTCGCAGCAGTGGAGCGAGGCACCGACGTCGCCGTTGCAAACAAAGAGCTCATCGTTGCGGCGGGCGCGCTTCTCGTCGAGTCGGCGCAACGCAGCGGCGCGAAGCTGCTACCGGTCGACAGCGAACACAGCGCGATCTTCCAATGCTTGACCGGCGAAGAACGCGAGAGCATCGCCGCCATCGTACTGACGGCTTCGGGTGGGCCGTTTTGGCGCACGTCTCGCGAAGCGATGGAGCATGCGGACGTGAAGGCCGCGCTCGCCCACCCAACGTGGCGGATGGGAACGAAAAACACGATCGATTCGGCGACGATGATGAACAAGGGCCTGGAGGTCATCGAGGCAAGCCGGCTCTTCGGCTTCCCAGGCGAGCAAATACGCATCGTCGTGCACCCCCAATCGATCGCGCACGGCTTCGTTCTCTTTACCGACGGAAGCGTAAAGTCGCAGCTGGCCGCTCCCGACATGCGGCTGCCGATCGGCTATGCNNAGCCCGTGGGGTCCCCCCTTTCTGAAATTGATGTTTTACAAATGTTGGGGGCAAAGCAAGGAGAGGTTGCCTTGCGATACGATTTCGAGGCGCCAGATCCGCTTCGATTTCCCTGCGTCGCCTTAGCATACGAAGCGCTGGCTGCGGGCGGGACGGTGCCCGCCGTGCTCTCGGCCGCAAACGAAGTCGCTGTGGACGCGTTTGTCGAAGGTAGGATTGCTTTCGGGAAAATCCCAGAGGTTATCGAACGGACCATGGAACGAACTCGCCTGGCCGAGGCTAGTCTTGACGGGGTACGCTCGGCTGACCGAGAGGCCCGAATAAACGCGCAGGCAATCGTGGAAGGAACGCAAAGGTCGTCGAACCATTGAATCTTCTCGCCGTCGTCACCCTGATCGGATTCGAAAAGGTCGCCACGTTTTTGGTGATGCTTTCGGTGTTGATCGTCCTGCACGAGCTCGGTCACTTCATCTTGGCACGCCGAAACGGGGTGCGGGTGAACGAATTTGCCGTAGGATTCGGCCCGCGCCTAGCGTCTTGGAAGAGCCCGCGCAGCGGAACGCAATATTCATTGCGCGCCTTTCCTGTCGGTGGCTTCTGTGCGATGGAAGGCGAAGACGGCAAGGGCTCTGAGGCAGAGCAGCAACGAAGTTTTCGCGCGCAGCCGCACGATGCGCAGAGCAACTTTCAAGCGAAGTCGCCATGGCGTCGCCTTGCGATCATCCTGGCCGGGCCCGCCGCGAACTTTTTGCTCTGCTACGTGATCTTGCTAATAGGGGCCTTAGCGTTCGGCATAGCGAGCGATAGAACGAGCCAACCGGTGGTCCGCGAAGTGATCGCAGGATCTCCCGCGGAGATAGGCGGCATCCGTCCGGGCGATCGCATCGTTGCCATCAACGGCGTACCGATGACGACCGGAAAGAAGTTGGTCGACACAATTCACGGTGCGCTGCACAAAAGACTCGATCTGGTCTATCAACGCAATGGGATTCAGACGAAGATCTACGTTTTGCCGCACGCCTGTCCGCCGCAAGTCGGGCGGAACTTCGGCTGCATCGGATTCTCCCCCGTTCCGGCCTTCGAACGCGTTGGATTCTTTGCGGCGGTTCGCCAAAGCGGTCAGCAGTTCGTCGCAATCGCGGACGGAACAGTCGAAGGCATCGGGCTTCTCGTGACGCAGTTCTCAAAGTATTCGCCGCAAGTCTCCGGGCCGATCGGCATGGGCCAGGCGGCGGCGACGGTGCAGGACTGGGGCTGGGGACCGTATTTGTCGTTCGCTGCCACGATCTCGTTTGCGCTAGGGCTCTTTAATTTGCTGCCCATTCCCGCGCTCGACGGCGGACGCGCCGCGTTCATCATCGCCGAGCTGATTCGCGGGCGCCCCGTGGATCCCGAGAAAGAGGCGATGGTCCACCTGGCGGGCTTCGCGGCGTTGATTGCCTTGGTAATGCTCGTCGCTTTCCACGACATCACGCGCATCGTCAGGGGCCAGGGAGTGCTGTAATGCTTCGACTCCGTCGCAAGAGCAACCCAATCTTTCTCCAGAATAAGACGGGTAAGGCCGACGCGAAGAGCGTCTGGATCGGCGGCGATCATCCCGTGGTCGTGCAGTCGATGACGACGACCGACACCGCCGACGCCGACAAGACGCTCGAACAAGTTTACGGCCTCGCGATGGAAGGCTGTGAGGTCGTGCGCGTCACGGTGAAGGATGCCCCCGACGCCGCGGGTCTGCCGGCGATCGTCTACCGCTCGCCGGTCCCGATCGTGGCGGACATTCACTTCGACCACAAGATGGCGCTGGCGGCAATCGAGGCCGGCGTTGCGAAACTGCGATTGAATCCCGGGAATATTCGCGATCCTAAGAAGGTCGCCGAGGTCGTCACCGCGGCAAAAGCGCGTGGCATTCCGATCCGCGTCGGCGTCAATATGGGCTCGCTCGCGCCTGACTTGGAGAAATTGCTCGGCCATACCGCCGAAGCGATGGTGCTCTCGGCCTTGCGTCACGTCGAGATGCTCGAAGAGCACGGCCATACGGATATTGCGATTTCGCTCAAAGCCCACGACGTCGCCACGACCGTCGAGGCATATCGCTTGATGGACGGCCGTTTGCGCGAGCGCGCGACCCCCTATGCGTTGCACCTCGGCATTACCGAAGCGGGACTGCTGCGCGATGGCACGATCAAGTCGTCGATTGGGCTAGGGATTCTGCTCTGGGAAGGCATCGGAGACACGATTCGAGTCTCGTTGGCGGACGATCCGATCGAAGAAGTCCCCGTCTGTTGGGGAATTCTCAAATCGCTTGGTCTGCGAGAAAAAGGCTTTGAAATTACCGCCTGTCCCTCGTGCGGGCGCGCCGAAATATCGGTGCTCGAGCTGGGTCGAGCCGTTGAAGCGATCGCCAAGTCGTATAGCGCGCCGGTGAAGGTGGCCGTGATGGGCTGCGTCGTCAACGGCCCGGGTGAATCGAAGATGGCCGACGTCGGCGTCGCCGGCGGCAAGGGCAAGGGCGCGATTTATCGCGCCGGCGAGTTGGTCGGGACCTATCCGGAGAGCGAGTTGCTCGGAATGCTGCGGCTGGAAATCGAAAAGGTCATCGCGGAGAAGTATCCCGCATACCTCGACGAAATCGGACGGTCTCCGGCGACCGTGCCGTCCGCCGTCTGATGCGCCGGATCGCCGATGTTTACGTTGGCCTGCGCTGGCAAAGCCTCGCGCTGGTCGCAGTCTGCGCACTGCTTGCCTCGTCGCTGCTCGTGTTTTCCCGACCGATCGTCATGATGGTCGACGGCGAGCGCGTCGATACGGACGTGCCGCCCGTGACGACCGCGAATGCGAAAGCGTTCGTCCCGCTGCGCTCGATCGCCGACGCACTCGGCGCCGAGACCGAGGTCGACGCCAAGACGGGTGCGATCAGCGTAGTTCTGGGCGGTCAGACGCTTACGCTGCGCGTCGGCGACCCGCACGCGACGGTCAACGGCATGCCGCTTACCCTTAAGCACGCGCCGTTTCGCGTGCGCGGCCGCGTGCTGATTTCCTTGGACGCAGTCGCGCGGGCGCTCAACTTTCGCGCGAAATACAACTCTCGTGAAGCTCGCATCGAGGTAGTAACGCCCGGCATCGGCCAGGCGCCCAATCCCGGCAATACCGAACCGCACTGATGGATGTTCCGCGCGGGCTTAGACGAGCTCGCTGATGCCTTCGGGCTCTTCGACCGGGACGATTGCATCGGGGTTCGACTTGCGGAAACCGTAGGCGAAGAAGAAGACCAACCCGCAGACGAGCGCGATGACGAACCACGTCCAGGTCGCGCGCGAAAGACCGAACACCGCTAAAAAGAGCGAACAGACGATCCCCAAGATTGGAAAGAGCGGCACGAACGGCACTCGAAAGCTGCGCGGCAGATCCGGTTTGCGGTGGCGCAGATAGAGCACGCCGGCGCAAACGACGGTGAATGCCATCAGAGTGCCGATATTGACTAAGTTAAGCAGATTGTTGAGCGGCACGATCAGCGCGAGAATCGCGACGGCAACCCCGGTGATCATCGTCGTGACCAGCGGCGTCTTGAAGCGCTGGTTGACCGCTGCAACGATCGGCGGCAGCATGCCGTCGCGCGCCATCACGTAGAAGATGCGCGACTGACCGAGCAGTGACGCAAGCGCCACGCTCGTCGTGCCGGCCAGAACCCCGATGGTGATGACCCAGGTAAGGGCCGGTACGTGCAGGGGAGCGAGAGCATAGACGAGCGGATTCTTGATCGGAACATCTCTCCAAGGAACGACTCCGACTAAAACGATCGCCGTGGCGCAGTAGATGACCGTGCCGATCGCAAGCGCGCCGATCACGCCCACGGGAACGTCGAACTGCGGATTCTTGCACTCCTCGGCCGTCGTCGTCGCGGTGTCGAAACCGATGTAGCTGAAGAAGACGAAGGCGCCGACGGCGATGATTCCATAAGGCTGAGCGGACGACGAGTAATCGGCCATCCCTCCGAAGGGCCGCAGCGCGCCCCAGCCGACGGGGTTGAAGTTGTGGAGGTTCGCACCGTGAAAAAGAAAGAGCCCAGCGACGATAAAAACGATGAGTGCGGAGATCTTCAACACGACAAAGGTATTATTCACCATGGCCGTCTCGCGAATGCCGACGGAGAGTAGAACGCTCAATCCGATAACGAAGAACGCGGCGACGAAGTCGTATTGGGAGTGAAGGAGGTCCCAGCTCGACGGCAGCCACCACGCGCCGTGAACGATCAGGTTCGACTCTTGCGCCCAGGCTGGCAACGCGAAGCCGATGCTCTTAAAAACGTCTTGGATCGCCGCGGAGAACTGCTGGGCGACCGGGGCGGCGCTGATTCCGTACTCGAATATCAACGCGAAACCGATGATCCAGGCAAAGAGTTTGCCCATCGTCGCGTAGGCATACGTGTAGGCGCTGCCGGCGACCGGAACCATTGCGCCGAGCTCCGCGTAGCACAGCGCCGCAAAGAACGAAGTCAGCCCGGCGAGCAGATACGAGATAATAACGGCTGGGCCGGCGCCTTTAACCCCCGTCCCGATCGTCGTGAAGATGCCGCCGCCGATCATCGTTCCCAAGCCAATCGCGACGAGATCCTTGGCGGTCAAGGCGCGACGGAGAATCCTGCGCTTCCCGAGTTCGCGCAGCTTTTCGACGTTGGTTGTCGCGAAGAGCGCAGAGAAGAACGACATTCCGCGCTCGGTTCGCACTAGGAGCCGATCACACCTAGTGACCTGTTACAGGCCGCTAGTCCGGAGGCCGGCTTGCTGGATTCCAGAGATGCTCGGTGTCGCGCAGCCCGTCGTTGATCCAACGAGCCCAGACGAAAAGCGCGTCGGAAAGTCTATTCAAGTAGCGTAGCGCTTCGGGCGAGACGTCGTTCTCTTCGTCGAGCAACGCCACGACGAGACGCTCCGCGCGCCGGCAAATCGTGCGCGCGAGGTGAAGGTAAGCGCCTGGGAGCGATCCGCCCGGATGAATGAAGTTTCCCAGCGGCGGCAGATCACTCTGCGCCTCGTCGATTCCGCGTTCGAGTGCATGCGCATCCGCCGTTTCGACGCGCGGGAGACCCTCCCGGCGGTCCGGCGCCAACGTCGCCAAATCGGTCCCGAGATTGAAGAGCACATCCTGCGTCCACGCAAGCCAACCGTCGAGGCGGGTAGCGCGAGCATGGCTTTGGAGAAGCGGCCGCAACGCCGCGCGAGCCACCCCGATTGCGCTGGAAAGCTCGTCGAGGGTGCCGTACGTCGCGATGCGCGGCGCGCTTTTCTTCACGCGGCGGCCCCCGACAAGACCCGTCATCCCTCCATCGCCGGCGCGGGTATAGATTCGGGCAAGTTTCGGCATCGTTTTGCTATTGCGAGTTCCGCCTCCGATATCCCCGGGCCGAAGGCCGTTCGAGCGGCGCAGCGAAACGGGGCCGGTCATGTCGGAAGCGCTCGCCGGAGGCGCCGTCAAGGAGATTCCTCCAAAATCGGCCGACCTTTCGGCTTGGTATACTGCCGTGTGTCTGCGGGCGCAGCTGGTTTCGTATTCACCCGTTCGTGGATGCGTCGTTCTTCGTCCGTACGGGTTCGGTCTTTGGGAGAATCTGCAGCGAGAGCTCGACGCGCGATTCAAGGCCACGGGCCATGAGAATGCGTACTTTCCGCTACTCATTCCCGAAAGTTTGTTGATACGGGAGGCCGAGCACGTCGAGGGATTTGCGCCGGAGGTAGCCTGGGTGACGCAAGGCGGCAGCGAAGAGTTGACGGAGCGTCTGGCGATTCGGCCGACCTCGGAGGCGATCGTTGGAACGATGTACGCGCAATGGATCGAATCCTACCGGGACCTGCCGATTTTGATCAACCAATGGGCGAACGTCGTGCGCTGGGAGAAGGCCACACGGCCGTTCCTGCGCACCATGGAGTTTCTTTGGCAGGAGGGTCACACCGCTCACGCGAGCGCACAAGAAGCGCGAGAGGAAACGTTACGCATCCTCGACCTCTATCGAGACTTCGCGGAAAACGTCGCGGCGCTGCCGGTCTATTCGGGGCGAAAAAGCGACAGCGAGCGCTTTCCAGGCGCGGTTGAAACCTTTTCGATCGAAGCGTTGATGCCCGATGGCAAAGCTCTCCAGTCGGGGACGTCGCATGATTTGGGTCAGAACTTCGCTCGGGCCTACGATATCAAGTTCACCGACGCGGATCAGACCGTCAAATACGTGCACACGACCTCGTGGGGAATCTCGTGGCGAATGCTCGGTGCGATCATTATGGCGCACGGCGACGACCGAGGTCTTCGCATTCCTCCAAAGCTGGCGCCCACGCAAGCCGTTTTCGTGCCGATCGTGCGTTCGGGCGACGAAAGGGCAGTCGAAGTCTGTAACCAGCTCGCCCGTAGACTGGCCGACGCGGGCTTGCGAGTACGGGTCGACGCTCGCGACGAGAAACCGGGCTGGAAATACAGCGAGTGGGATATGCGAGGGGTTCCAGTCCGGATCGAGATCGGCCCGCGCGACGTCGACGCGCAAACTGCGGTGCTCGCACGCAGAGATCGGAATAAAGAGGAGAGCGGACAGCGGCAGAGCGTCGCGGTCACCGAAATCGAACCGGCGCTGCGGGGACTGCTCGACGAAATTCAGGCTTCGCTCTACGCGCAAGCAAGATCGTTTTTGCAAAGTCACACGATCGCCGCGGCCGACCGAAACGACTTCTTGGACCTATGCAGCACGCGGGCAGGGATGATCGACATCGCGTGGTGCGAGCGCGCCGAGTGCGAGGCGGAAATCAAGCGCCAGACTATGGCGACGACGCGCGTCCTGCGAGAACTCCAAGAAGGCGACGTTCGCTGCACTGCCTGCGGGGAACCGGCAAAGGCTCGGGCCTATTTTGCGCAATCGTACTAAGGCCGTCGTTTTGGCGGTGTTCGCATTGACGGCGACAAGTTCCGTTGCGTTCGCGTCCGCGCCGAGCGTCGCCGATCTCGACGCTGCAGCGCGCGCCGTCGGCAACCGGCGCGATATCGCGCAGAACATCGGCCGGGCAATCTTTCGTACGCGATGGCCTGCGGAAGTCAATCAGGTGTCGGCTAACGAGATGGACGGACATTTGATCGTGGGAATTCGTATTTGGGGCGTGAAGTTTCACCGCCCACTGACCCGTGCGGACTTCGTCGACGAAATCGTCTCGCTAACGGGGGATATCTTCTCGGCCACGCCGGACGCCGAAGAAATAGATTTCTGGGCCGCGGTTCCGATCGACGTGCGCAAAGATGAGGTCGTGAGTGGCGACCTGGCGAGGCCGACCTCGCGGACGGTCTTCAGTCTGACCGTTCTGCGCCGTGAAGGCGCGCAGCCGCTGCACGAGCGCGCCATGGAAGAGAATGACGGTGTCTTCTGGGACGCACAATGGGTACGCGACGCATTCAGGTCAGTAAGCTGAGCTTTGCAAATGTATAAGAAGACAACCCTCCCCAGTGGCCTGCGCGTCCTGACCGAAGCGATGCCCGCGGTGCGGTCGGCGACCGTGGGGATCTGGGCGGAGGTGGGTTCGGCCGTAGAGACTCACGAGCGGCGTGGAATCTCTCACTTGGTGGAACACATGCTCTTTAAGGGCACGCCGCGACGCAGCGCTCGAGAGATCGCCGAAACGATGGATGGAGTCGGCGGCAACATGAACGCCTTTACCGATAAAGAGACGACCTGCTACTATGCGAAGGTAATCGACCGTCACGTTCCGCTGGCTCTCGACGTGCTCTCCGATATGTTTCTTCACCCGCTATTTGATCCGCAGGAGTTCGCGAAAGAGCAGCAGGTTATACTGGAAGAGATCAAGATGTACGAGGATTCGCCGGACGACTTGATCCACGATCTCTTCTTGCAGACCATGTGGAGCGGTTCGAGTTTGGGCGAGCCGACGATTGGATTCGAGGAGACCGTCCTCGCCGTGAACCCACAGGACTTGCGAGCGCACATGCACGCGCACTACGCGCCGAACTCAGTCGTCGTGGCGGCGGCGGGAAACGTCGAGCACGATCGGTTCGTCGAGCTGGTCGGCGAACGCTTTGCCGAGTTCGAAGGATCGTGCGTCTTGCCCGTACCGGATTCCCCGGCAACAACACCGGCCCGGCGCGTACGCTTCAAGGATATCGAACAAGCCCACGTCGTGATCGGCAGCCGCGGTCTGGATGTCGCGGACGAACGCAGGTACGCGCTCTCCCTCTTGGACACGGTCGTAGGCGGAGGCATGTCGAGCCGCCTTTTCCAAGAGATTCGCGAGAAGCGAGGGTTGGTCTACACCGTCTACTCGTTCCAAGCGGCGTATCGCCGGGCCGGCCTTTTTGGGGTCTATGCCGGCACGTCTTCAAAAAACGTCCAATCATGCATCGATCTGATTGTCGAGCAGCTCGCTGCGGCGCGGTCGATGCCGATCGGGAACGACGAGTTTCGGCTCGCTCAAGAACATATCAAAGGCAACCTCACGTTGTCGCTGGAGTCCACCTCGAGCCGAATGATTCGCCTGGGCCGCAACGAGTTTGCGCTCGGGCGCCACGTCGATTCAGAGGAAGTCGAACGGCGCATCGATGCGGTCACGCCCGACGAAGTACAGGAACTCGCCCGCGAGCTGCTGATCGAAGAGAATCTTGGGCTGACCATTATCGGACCAGTCGACGAGTCTGCCATTGACTGGAGTCGTACCGCCGCATAATGCTGGCCTCGGCGACGCCGCATCTGTGGTCGGGGAAGCTGATCGGGGCGATGGCGATCACCTTCATCGTGCAAGGCGTTACGATTGCCGCATACGCCGCGCGCCTCGCGGGCGTTCAAACCAAGCGCATCGCAACGTCGATTTCGCTCTTCAATCTCTTCGTCACCACGGGACGCCTGGCCAACCTTTTCATGTTGCTCTTCGTCGGGCCGCTCTCCGATGAAGCCGGCAACGCCGTCGTCGATGTCGCCGCCTGGCACCACGTGTTCGAGCTTCAGCTGCGCCTGATCGTCCTCGCCGGCACGTGCGGCATGATCGTCTTTGCACTCTTCCTGCCGATGTTCACCTATCTCTTTCGTCGAGGCGTGCGGTCCTTTGAAGCCAGAGGGTCGGTGCCCCATTCGCTGCTGCGGCTGGCGTCGCCGGCAGTTATCCTGGACGTGCTCCGCTCGGAGCGGTTGCCGAAGCTTGCTACGCTTCGCTCCTTCCATTGGCGCGATGTGCCCAAGCGGTTGCTGATTTTCAATACGGTCGTCATGTGCGTCTACGCAATCGGCGTGCAGGCCTCATATCTTGCGTCGGTCCTCGATCCCCTCGTCGTGCGTACGGCGGTCGGTCTTTCCGGAATCATCAACGGGGTGGGCACCATTGCCTTCACGCTCTTCGTCGACCCGACGTCATCGATGATTACGGACCAGGCAATCCACGGCAAGCGCACCATCCAGGAGGTTCGCTCCATGGTGTTCTATCTTTCGCTGACGGCCATCATTGGGTCGCTGCTCTCGCAAGCGATCCTCTATCCGGCCGCAGTCGTCATCGAGGTGGTTGCGCGATTTGCGGGTCAGATTCATTTCTAGAGCGGTAGCGGCGCTCTGCGGGGCTTTAGTGCTGGGCGGCTGCGCCGGTTCGATCGAACGCTGGATCGTGAACACGCGAGTGCACCAGGGTGACGCCGCATTGCAACAAGGAAGCGTCCGCGATGCCGCGATGTCCTATCGCTTGGCGCTTCGCGTCAACCCGAACGATGCGCGCGCGCGCGCCGGGTTCGTCGAAGCGGCGGCGGAACTGGCGCGGCTCGAAATGAGCAAAGGCGACTTCGACGATGCGCTGGCGACCGTGGACGGCGGCCTAGCCGTGGATCCGCAAAGCGCCCCGCTTGCGGCGGCCAAGGCGACGATCGACCAGGCGAAGCTTAAGCGTGAAATCGTGCTGTCGAACTATCCCACGTATCGGGCCACGGGTCTCGAGATGACGCGTGCATATCAACAACTCGATGCGACCAATGCGCTGCTGCGGCGCGATCTGCGGCGATTCGCCTACACGTTTGACACCGACGACCTTACCTCGGCCATCAAACGAAGTTACGAACTCGAGTTGGAGGTGGCGAAGGACACAAACCGGTTGGTCGTGTACCGCCAGCTCGTGTCGTCGGGCGTGCCGGAGGTTCCGTCGCAGTCCACCACGTTCGGCGCCGCGTCGCTGCTCCCGTTGCCATAGGAGGCTAATCGGTGATTGCTTGGCTCGAATCGCTGCAGACACTGGCGGCAGGCCTGCTGATCGTCGGAGGCTTCGTCGTTTCGACGCTCGTGGCGGGCTATCTCGTCGCCAGGTTTACGCCGGGCGACATCCGCTTGGCGCACAACGATCGCGCGGGGTTCATCCTCGCCGTTATCGGCGTCGTCTATGCCGTCTTGCTGGCATTTGTAGCAATCGGCACGTGGGAGCGCTTCAACCAGGCCGAGGCTCGAAGTTACGAAGAATCGGAAGCCCTCGCGACGGTCTATCGCGACGCGGAATCGTTTCCCGATGCAGCGCCGCTGCGGGCGATACTTCGAGACTACGTTCGCTCTGTGATCGATGATGAATGGCCTCGAATGCGTCGTGGACAACGCGGGACGGCCTCAAATGCCTTACTGGAGGCAGCCGACCGGTACGTCCGTCACTTACCGGTAGGTTCGGTGGCGGCCCAGGACGTTCACGGGCAGATGCTTTCGGCGATGGACACGGCACTTGCGGATCGGGAGACCCGCCTGACAATCGACTTCATCGGAATTAACAGCATCATGTGGGTCGTGCTGGTCGCCGGCGCGTACATCACCGTGGCCTTCACCTATCTCTTCGGCTTCGAACGCACCGTGATGCAGCAGTTGATGATCGGAGGGTTGAGTTTAACGATCGGACTCGTATTGTTTCTTGTCGTCGGGCTCGATTATCCGTTCCGGGGCAGCATCGCCGTCGGACCGGATGCATTTCGCGACTTGCTCGACTACTGGAAAGCTAGCCCTTAATAAACCGGCAGGCGCCTCGCGAATCTAGAAAGGCTCTACCTACGCCGGCGCGCTCGGCCTTGCGGAAAGCGCGCCAGAACTGCATCGCGCTCGCCGATGCGCTGTCCGGCGGTGTCTCGTAGACGGGCCACTCGCCGTCAGCGTTTTTAACGGGGAAGCGTTGCAGCCACGCGCACAGCTCGAGGTTGTGCCGCAAGCGACGATCCTCGACTGCGATAAAGTAGCGCGCGCCTTTGGCAATCGCGCTTTCTTCGTCGAAGGGAGTCCAGAGCAGCGGGTCTTCTTCCCAGCCGAAGCGATCGATGTAGTACTGCACGTCGGCGCCGTAATGCGCGATCACCACGAGCGCGTCGGGCGGCAGCGTCCGATCGAGCTCGAGCGCATTGCGGTAGGCTTCCCGGTTGTACTCATAGTACGCTGCGACCGGAGCACGGCTGGTCAGGAACGCGGCGAGAGCGGCCAGCGGAACGAGCGCGACGACGGCGTAGCGCGCCGCCGGCGCCGCGTCGGCGCCGCGCACTAGCGCCACAAAGCGCGCGAGGAGGCCGCCGATGACCAAGGCGCAGAGCGGCAAGAGCGGATAGAGATAATAGTCCACGCGTTCGACGGTCACGACGACAAAGACGTAGGCGAGACCACCTGCGAGCCACGCCCAGAGAAGCGTCTTGCTGCGCGCGGTTATCCAAGGCAACGCAACGAAAGCCGCGATGGCGAGCAGGAACGAGATTCGGCCGAGCATCGTCTCTCGCAACATCCCCAGCGCCAGACGGAACTGCGTGAACTTGACCGCGAACGCCGCTACGCTGGTGAACGCGCTTTCCAACGACGGAAGGACGTGGAGCCGGGTGATCCCGCTGGCCCAATGCCACTCGGCGTAGGAGGCGACGCGACCGTCGTAGAGCCACACGACGAGAATTGGAAAAATAACGAGAATCACGATACCTGCCGGGGCCATCGCTTTGCGCGAGCGCAAGCGGTCCCAAAGGAGACCCAAGAGCGGAGCCAGTCCCAAGAGTGCGACGGGCTTCGCGAGGTACGCGAGCGCGAGGAGAGCGGTCGTCCAAGCTACGCCGCGCGTCGCGAGCCGCTCTCGGTCCAGAAGCAAGCGCGCCGCCGCGTAGAGCGCAGCCGTCAAGAAAAAGACCATCGCGCAATCGGGCATGAACGTTCGCCCGTAATACACGCTCCCGGGAAAGACTGCATAGAAGAAGCCCGCGACTAAGCCGGCCAAGCCGCTGCAAAAAAGCCAGCGCGCAAAAACCGCAACCACTGCAACGGTACCGAGACTGAACGCCAGCGCAATCAGGCGTCCGAAAACCTCGTGAACGCCGAAAACCTTATAGAGCGACGCGGCAAGGAAGGGCACGATTTGAAGCTCGAGCTCGACGTAGTTGGGCGGAGGGCCGTTGTACGTGGTCTGCGGATACATGATGTCGAACTTCCGCTGGGCGAAGTTCCGGGCGATTGCGGCGGTATCGCCTTGGCGCCAACCCGGGTGATCCATAATCGGGTTGCCAATGCCGTAGAGTCGCAGCGCCAGCGCGATCGTTAGAACTCCAAGCAGGCCGGCGATCCAAGCCCTATTCAATTGAGATGCCGAAACGTCCAATACTTGTTTATGAAGAAATTCACAAACGTGCCGGAGAGCGTCGCAACGAACCACGTTGCGGTGAAGTGATGGATATCGAGATGTTGGGCGATTGAGAAGATCGCGCCGCCGGGCACCAGCGCGAGCGCGGAAACGGTGAGAAACTGCAGGCCCTCGACGAGCGGGTTGCGGCGGGAGCCGAACGTCCAAATTCTATTGATGATATAGTTTGAGATGCCACCGACCATAAAACCGATCGCGAAGTCGGCGAACCCGGAGAGCGTGGTCGTTTTTTCGAGCGCATGCGCGACCAGGAAGTTTACGACTGTGCCGGAGGCTCCGACGATTCCGAACTTTACGAATTGCCGTACCCCGCGCCTACGCAACCCAGTACCAATCGGCGAAGAGCACGGTAAAGAGGCCGAGTAATGGCAAAGAAAATGCGAGGATCACGTTGTTGACCCACGGGCGCTCGCCCCAGCGCGCAAGAATCGCGAACATGGGAAAGAGCACGAGCGCGAAGCGAGGCATGGACAAGAGGTTTGACGTCGACATCGGGACGAGGATGGAGAGCGCCATATATGCGATATAGGACGGGCGTAGGCTGTGCCACCCGGCCAGTAAAACCGCGATCATCAGGAACGTGAAGGCGACCTCGAGCGACTCATGGGCTACCTGCACGCCGCTGCCGTGCGCGAGTTTATCGAAGGCATTGATCAGGCTGACCCAGGGCGGAGCCAGTTGCCGATTCCAATGGATCTGCACGTGCGAAAAATAGAGCGGGTCGGCGCGGAGGATCCAGAGGTAAGCCATATAGATAGCCAAGCCCAGCGGAATAAGCGCGCCGGCGCCAAGGCCGAAGCGATCGGACTTTTTAGAGGATCCCCGCACTGCCGACCACTCCATGAGGAATGGAACGAGCAACAAGACTCCCTCAACCCGGGTGAGCGCGGCAAAAAAGCCGACCGCTCCCGCCATCCACCACTTGTGCTCGCGCATGTAGTAAAACGACGCAACCGTCAGCATGAAGAAGAGCGATTCCGTGTAGACGGCGGTAAAGTAGACTGAGGTCGGAAAGATGGAAACGTAAAAGATCGCCCGGCGCGCGACCGCGCGATCGTATTCATGCTCGAGCAGCTTGTAAAGAAAGAGCAGTCCGAGAAAAAAGGATGCATTGGAGATGAGCAGCCCGGCAATCAGGTGGTTTCCGGCCAGCGCTCCCACGAGCCGGATCAGAAGCGGGTAGAAGGGGAAAAAGGCCATGTCGGTGCCTTGGTAGCCCTGCGTCGCGATGTCCAGGTAATGCACGGCGTCCCAGCGTCCCCAGACTGCGAGCAACACGTGCGAGGATTCTTGAACGTGCGTGCCGGCGCGCTGTCCGATGATTACCGCCGCCAGCTCGGCAATGACGATGATCGCGATACGGGTGGCGCCGAAATCGATCAAGACCTCTCGAACGGTTTGGTTGAAGCGCGCGGCGATCAGCACCTTGCCGATGCAGAACAGCGCAACCGCGAAGAGAAAGAGCCGCGCGCCATGCGTTAGCTGCGATGACGAAACGAACGTGAGCCAAAGCAACAGAAATGGAGGCCAGGTCAGCGCATCGTACCGGAGAGAACGCGCGAGAGTTATCGCCGCGCGATGGGAGAGATAGCGCGAATACCCGAACCATGCGACGATTGCAAACGCCGTGCCGCCGAACATAGCGCCGATCAGGCCGGCTTCGTTTGCAGCGCCGTGCAGGCTTGGAACGAGAAACGCATACCACGCGAAAAAGCCCAGCGTCAACCCGGCAAGCGTAACGGCGACCGGCGCCGGCCAGCCCGCAATCAAGAGATCGTCAAGCCGTAGAGGACGCGGATTCACCGAAGCAGAGAGACTGGTTCCCGCCGACACGCCCAAACGTGTTTAAGCGGAAATGAGCCGCTTCCCTTTGTAGGCCACTAGCGATGGCTCATATGACGGGACGGAGTAATCGTCACGATCTGATCGTGGTTGGGGCCGGGTCCGGCGGTTACGCCGCAGCCCACACGGCGCGGGATGTCGGCTGCGACGTTGCGCTGGTCGACCGCGGACCGCTCGGCGGTCTTTGCATTTTGCGCGGCTGCATGCCCAGCAAGGCCCTTCTGGCCTCGAGCGACGCTCTCGCCGACGCCCGCGATGCAGACGAGCTCGGCATCGAGGCCGGCATCTTCAAGATCGATATGCCGTTCATCGCGGCGCGGAAGCGCGTTCTCGTCAAGGAGTTCGCCGATTATCGGATCGAGGGAATAAATTCATTCCCAATCTATCTCGGTGCGGCGCGATTTCTCTCTCCGACGCAGCTTCTCGTCGGGGAGAGCACGGTGCTCGAGGCCGACCGGTTCGTGATCGCGACCGGCAGCAGCGTTAGCGAGAACGCGCTGCATGGTCTACGCAGCGCGGGCTACGTCGACAGCGATGCGGTGCTCGATTTCGAGCGGATTCCAAAATCCGTGATCGTGCTGGGCGGCGGGTATACCGCCTGCGAACTGGGACAGTTTCTCGCACGAATGGGCGCACGCACGACGATCTTGATTCGCAGCGACCATCTGCTGACCTCGAGCGACGACGACGTTGGGGACGCACTAACGCGGTATTTCGTCGAGGAGGGAATCGAGGTCGTCGTGCGCGCGACGCTGGCGGAAGTGCTCCGGCGCGGGGAGGAGAAGGTCGTGCGCTATAGTCGGGACGGCCGGGAATCTGAGGCCGTGGGCGAGGAAATCTTTTACGCGCTTGGCCGTATTCCCAACGTGACCGGCCTGGGCTTGGATGAAGCCGGAATCGTGCACGATTCCGTTGGTGGAATCGCGGTCGATGCCACAATGCGCACGAGCAACCCGAAAGTCTACGCGGTTGGTGACGTTACCGGGGAATATATGCTCGTTCACGTTGCAATTTACCAAGGTGAGGTCGCGGCCCGCAATTCCTGTTTGAATAGTGAGGAGGTCGCCGACTACCGGCTCGTCGGCGCTCACACAGTGTTCACCGATCCTCAGATCGCCGCAGTCGGAATGAGCGAGAAGGAGCTGCAACGCAAAGGGATCGCTTACGTCAGCGGCCGGTACGATTTTGCCGAACACGGCAAAGCGCAATGCCTCGCCAAGACGAAAGGTTTCGTAAAGATGATGGCCGGCCGCGAAAGCGGTAGAATCCTCGGCGCTGCGATCATTGGAGCGCAGGCATCCGAGTTGATTCATGAGGTGATCGTGGCGATGAACTTCGATGCGACAGTTGACCAGTTTATGCGCATTCCACACCTTCACCCGACGCTGGCGGAGATCTGGACCTATCCCGCTGAGATCTGCGCGGCGCAACTCGGCATGAAGATTCCAGGCGACGAACAGGTCGAAACGGCGACGAGCGTCTCCGGTGGCTGATGCCCTTGCGCTGCGCGCCGCGATCGTGCAGATGAAACCCGAGAAAGGAGAGTACTCGTCTAATCTCCGCTCCGCACGCGAAGCGTTCGTGCAACTCGCGGCGGACCCGCCGAACTTAGTCGTTCTGCCGGAGGCGGCGATGACCGGATACTTTTTGGAAGGCGCGGTATACGAGTTGGCCGTCACTGCCCAACGCTTCGCGGGCGACCTCGCGGCGACGTGGCGCGAGGCGAGCGGCGGCCAAACGGCCGATCTCGCCGCGGGCTTTTTTGAGAACGATGCCGGGACCTATTACAACAGCGCCGTTTACGTGCACGTCGAGTCACGCGACGAAAGAATCGTTCACGTTCACCGCAAGATGTTTTTGCCGACGTACGGCGTTTTCGACGAAGAGCGCTTTCTGTCGCGTGGGCGCCATCTCGGCGTTTTCGAAACGGATTTTGGGAGAATGGCTCTCCTCCTCTGCGAGGATGCCTGCCATGCGATCACCGCGACGTTGGCGGCAGTCAAGGGCGCGCGAGTGCTCATCGTGCCGAGCGCTTCACCGGGACGTGGAATCGAAGCGGAGGGCGAACTCGCCAGTATCACGCAATGGCGCGACACGCTGCGATTGGCCGCAATCGAGCACGGCATCTACGTTATCTACGCCGGCCTAACCGGGTTCGAAGGCGGCAAGGGAATGACGGGCTCATCTTTTATCGTCGATCCGCGCGGGAGCGTCCTCGTACGAGCCCCGGCAACGGATGCTTGCATTATACGAGCGGACCTCGATTTACGTGAGATCGACCGCGCCCGAGCGACGCTACCGCTTCTGGGGGACCTTGCCGCCGCTTTGCCGGATCTCTTGCTCGACCCCGAGCTTCCTTTGCCGCGAGGCGGACGTGATGCTGCCGATCGTTGAGCCGAGCGCCACGCTCCTTGAACCGCCGGGCCTCGACCCGCAGGTCACAACGACTTGGCTCGTCGCCTTCTTACGCGACGAACTGATCCTTCGTAGAAAAATTCTGCGGGCCGTGATCGGGCTTTCGGGCGGCGTGGATTCCGCCGTGACGGCCTTTCTCTGTGCCCGCGCTCTCGGGCCCGAAAACGTTTTTGCAATCCGCATGCCGTATCGAGCCTCGAATCCGTCAAGCCTGACCGACGCGGCCTTGGTCGTGAACGCTACGGGGATCCGTTGCGTAACGATCGATATCAGCGCGGCCGTCGACGGTTATTTGCAGTGCGAGCCGGAGGCGGACGCGCGCCGTCGCGGCAACGTCATGGCGCGCACGCGAATGCTGGTACTTTTCGATCAATCCGCGAAGTTCGACGGCCTGCCGATCGGTACGGGAAACAAAACGGAGCGCCTGTTAGGATATTTCACCTGGCATGCAGATGACGCGCCGCCGGTCAATCCAATTGGCGATCTCTTCAAGAGTCAAATCTGGACGCTGGCCCGATATCTGGGCGTGCCGGAGCCGTTGATCGAAAAGGCTCCAAGCGCCGATCTCGAGGCCGGCCAGACGGATGAAGCCGACCTCGGAATCAGCTACGCTCGCGCGGACGCGATTCTCGCGTGCTTCCTGCAGGGCTATTCCGACGTTGCCACGATCGAACGTGGCTTCAATAGGGAAGAAGTCGAACTCGTCCGGCGTCGCGTCGAGTCGACCCATTGGAAGCGGCATCTTCCGACGACAGCCATGCTGAGCAACACGGCAATCAATGAGTTTTATCTTCGACCGGTTGACTACTAATGTGTCATCCTGAGCCTGTCGAAGGACGCAGGGCATTCTATCCGGTCAGCCTGAACCTGCAAGGCCGCGCGTGCATCGTAATCGGCGCCGCGGACGACCGGGAGGCGATTGAGAAAGCGGCGGCGCTGGAGGAGTCGGGCGCGTGCGTGCGCCGGATTTGCGACGTAGCGAGCCTGCGCGACGGGGATGTCAGCGACGCGTTTTTGGTGATTTCGACTCCGCAAGACGAAGAGCTCTCGGCTCGTTTGCGCGCGCTTGCCGACCGCCACCGCTTTCTGCTGTGCTGCATCGATCAGCCGCGCTACGGTTTCGTTGCAATGGCAGCCATAGCGAAAGCGGGCCCGGTGCGCGTAGCGATCTCGACCGCGGGACTCGCGCCGCGCGTCGGCAAGGTGCTCAAGAACGCCTTGCAAGCAGTGATGGACTCACGGTTCGCCGCTTTCATCGAGAATTTGGCCCAGCAGCGAGAACGCGTTCGCGCCGAGCATCCGGGACCGGAAAGCTCGCAACTCCGGCGCGCCGCAATGATCGAAGCGGCCCGCGGTTTTCGCGCCGAGGTACGCTTCGAATATCCGGCGTGGTTCGAAGTCGACGATGCCAAGCGTTGAGATCGTTGCCGTGGGCACGGAGTTGCTGCTCGGCCAACTCGTGGATACGAACACGCCCTTTATCGCGAGCGAGCTCGCCCGCGCGGGGATCGACGTTCGCGCGACACAGAGCGTTGGCGATAATCGCGCACGAATCGCCGGGGCGGTTCGAACGTCGCTCGCTCGCGCGCAAGGCGTCGTGATGACGGGCGGGCTCGGGCCGACGATCGACGATCTTACCCGAGAAGCGGTTTGCGATGCGCTCGAGGTCGGAACGGACCTGTACGAGCCCGCGCTGCGGCAGATGGAGGCGATCTTCGCGAAGTTCGGACGTCCGATGCGCGCGAACAATCGGAAGCAGGCGGAGCTGCCTGCGGGCAGCCGGCCGCTCGACAATCCCCATGGCACGGCACCCGGCTTCATCGCCTTCGCGAGCGACGAGAAGTTCGTCGCCTGCATGCCCGGCGTGCCCCGGGAGATGAAGCCGATGCTTCGAGAGCAGGTCGTGCCGTTTCTGCGCGAGCGTTTCGGCGCGCGCGAAACGATCGTTACGCGCATAATCCATACTATCGGTCTAGGCGAATCCGAGATCGATCACCGCATCGCAGATCTCTTCGGCTCGTACGAAAATCCGAAGATCGCGTTACTGGCGCACGACTTCCGCGCGGACGTGAAAATCATGGCTAAGGCGTCGACCGCCGATGAGGCGGATGCAATGATCGCTCCACTCCAGGCCGAGATCGTACGCCGGCTCGAGGACGGCGTCTTCGGCTACGATGCGGATACGCCGGCGAGCGCGATCTTAACGCTGATGCGTTCGCAGCAGCGACGTCTGGCGATTGCGGAGTCGTGCACTGGGGGGCGCATTGCGGCCGCGTTTACGAGCGTGCCGGGTTCGTCGCAAACCTTCGTCGGCGCGGTCGTCGCGTACGATAATGCGGTGAAGATTTCGCAGCTCGACGTGGACGCCGGTGCGCTCGAGCGCAACGGCGCAGTAAGCGATGAGGTCGCACGGGAGATGGCGCGCGGCGCGCGCGCGCGCTTAGGCGCGGACGTCGCTCTGTCGACGACTGGCGTCGCCGGACCGGACGGAGGCACGGCCGAAAAACCCGTCGGTCTCGTGCTGTTTGCGTTGGATGACGGCACGGAAAACTCGCGCACCTGGAGCTTTAGGCTCGAGGGCGACCGCGAGGCCATCCAACAGCGTGCGACGATGACCGCGCTGAATTTACTGTGGCGATATGCCAAGGGTCAGGAACCGTAGCCGATTGCCGCTAAAGCCTTCTGCGTTATCAGCGCGTCCTCGAAAGAAGGAAGCGCGTTTGGCTTACCTTCGATCTTTTTGACCAGCTCATCGTAGATCTCCATCAGAGGCGGAACGTTGGGACCGAGGCTCTCGTACTCGTTATAGGGCGACGGCTTGCACGTCAACTCGTCGGTTTCGTCGGAATCGACCGTGTAAAGCGTCAGCTCCGTCATCCCGGGACCACTGGCAACGGCCGTGCGCTTCTCGCCGTGCAAGGCACACGTGTAGCTCTCGACCGCAGTCGTACCGTCGGCGGTGAGACGAGCGACGCAACCGTTACCGTAGTCCAGGAGAGCAAAGGCCCCGTCGTCGACCGTCGATTCAAAGCGGCCTCGATCGTCCTCGCGCTGCGCGTTGGCGGTCCTACGAAGCCCCCATGTTGCCGCGGGGGCGTAATCGGTTAGCCAACCCGCCTGATCGATCATGTGGGAAAGGACGGCGCCGGCCAAACCGCCGCCGCGTTGCGCGTCGAACCACCAGCTGCGCGAGCGACGCTCGTTGCGACGCAGCGTCGAGCGCAGCAAGGTAATCTCAAGATTACGAAGTTCGCCGAGGTGTCCGTGCGCCGCCAGTTCTTTGAGAGCTTGTATTTGAGGAAGGAAGCGAAACTCGTGCGCGACGCCGCACGCGGTGCCGGCGGACTTTGCGGCCTCGAGCATCGCTTGAGCGTCGGCAGTGCCGAGCGCGAACGGCTTCTCGCAGACCACGTGTTTGCCGGCCGCAAGCGCAGCGAGAACGTCGCCGGCGTGAGCGAATGGAGGTGAGGCAATCGTCACAACGTCCAGCGAACAGCCGGCAAGCATCTCCTCGCATGAGATAAATGCGTAGGGAAGATCGGCTTCACGGGCGATCGCGGCGGCGCTCGAAGGTGAGGCCATTGCAACGACCTCGAACCGAGGATGACTGCGCAGAGCCGGCAGATGGCCGATGGCGCCGAATCCCGCGCCGACGATTCCGATACGTAGACGTTTCACAAATGCCTGTTATGCCGTTTCTTCGATGGCGACCTTGAGGATCTCGAGTGCCCGCCCGAGCTGCTCTTCGCCTATGACCAGCGGCGGCGAAATCGCAACGACGTCGCCCGCAATGCCGGACTGCAGGAAGATCGCTCCCGCGCGGAGCGCCCGTTTGACCACGGCCGACGCGAATGCTGCGTCTCGAAACGCAACGCCCCACAAGAGTCCGCGGCCGCGGACCTCGACGATTCCCTCGAGCGAGCTAAGCACGCTCAAATGGGAGCCGAGGTCGTCGCCGAGCCGGCGCACACGTTGCGGAAGCTGCAAGCGCTCGATCTCGTCGATCGTGGCGACCGCCGCGGCGCAGCCAAGCGGATGCCCGAGGTACGTCGAGGTATGCAGCGCCTCGCCGCCCGAAATGGGCCACGCATCCATGACCTGCGAAGTTCCAGCCGCGGCGCTGATCGGAAAACCCGAACCCATTGCCTTGCCGATACAGAGAATGTCGGGAACGACGCCCTCGCGTTCGACGGCAAACCACGTCCCGGTGCGCCCGAAGCCCGTATAAATCTCATCGACGATCATCAGGATCTGCCGTTCGTCGCAGACGGCCCGCAACTCGCGAAGGTATCCCGGCGGAGGCAGAATGATGCCGGCGCGCCCTTGGATTGGCTCCACCACGAGCGCGGCGATGTCGTCTCGCTCGGATAGCCTGCGGTTCGCCTCCAAAGCCGCATCGCGGGCGTTGATCTCACCGCCCGCTTTGGGGAAATCGAGCAAGAGCGGCTCGGCGGCGATGGCGGCAGCAAACGGTGCGCGAAAGCGCTCGATTCCGCCGACGGCGAGCGCGCCGAAGGAGAGCCCGTGATAGCCGCCTCGAAAGGCTGCGAAGCGCGCCTTGCCGGTATAAAGCATTGCCGTCTTCAGTGCGGCTTCGATTGCCTCGGAGCCGGTCGTTGCCAGGAAAATTCTATCGAGACCCGCCGGCAAAACTTCCGAGAGGCGCTCGAAGAGCCGCACGCGGATCGCCGACGGGTGCACGTCACCCATACCGTGCACGAGGCGTTCGACTTGCTCGAGAACCGCGGCGGTGACTCGCGGATTGCAATGTCCGGCATTCGCGACGCCGAATGCCGCCGTGCAATCGATATAGCGGTTGCCGTCAACGTCGGTCACCGTCGCGCCGCTGGCCGCCTCCCAGAATACGGGAAAATCGTCGCTCAAATAGGTGACGTTCCGCGATTCGTACGCGCGAAGCTGTGAAGCGAGACGCTTGCTGCGCGGGCCGGGCACGCTCTCGACGAGCCGTTCCAAATCGCGCAAGCTCACGCTTCGTCCGAAATCCAGCGAACGAACTCGGCAATGCGGGGCCGGCCGCCATGAAACTCTCCCAACGGCGGGTCCTGAAGCGAGCCAAAGAGAGCGATTCGGGACGCACCCAAGCCGGCCGAAACGTCGCGCAGGTCTGCGTTGGATTCCGCAACGGCAACCGCTTCGAGCCCAATGCCATGCCGTTCGAGATAGGCAACGGCTTCGCGAGGATCGGCGACGGAATAGACGCTCAACGCGCGGGGAAGTAAGAGCGGTAGTTGGTCGAGCGGCGGGTCCAACACCATCAGATAGCTCGAACGTTCATCGGTATAGATCCGCTGGTCGCGATCGCTCCGCAGACTCGCCATATCGCGCGCCGTCGCACGCCGAGCCGACGACTCTGCCGATTCCACCGCGGGAAACTCCCGCACTGCGCCTTCGATCGCGTCGCGCAGGCTCTCGCAGAAACGAGCCGGCGAAACCTTCGCGCCGCGTTCGATGAACAGTACGCGAAGTGAAAGACAACCCTCTCCATCATAGAGCAGCATGTCGCGGGCGGCCCCGTACGCGACCGCATCGGCGGCACGTTGCGTTGCGAGTGCGTGCAGCGTAAGATATCCGGCGCTTACCTTTGACGGATAGCCGATGAAGCGCGTTGGAAACGGCAATGATGCGGAGATTGCTGCCAGCGTTCGATCGTCGCCGAATGCAACGATCGAATCGAAGGCATCGAGATTTACCCCGTCGCTCTCGCCCCGCCACGGCCGGGCGGCAACGGCGTCGCCGAACTCCGCACGCATCTCCGTTAGCGTCGCAAAGAAAGCCGATACGAGATGGTCTTCGCGGTCTTTGACGAGAACGTCGCATTTCGCGCAGAGGGCAAAAATTGCCGGAACGATCGCAACGCCGATCGTCGTGCGACTCGATATGATGCAGACTCGGCCGATCGGCAGGGCGCGGGTCGCCCGGCGAGCACCTCGATGCTCGAAAGCGTCCAGAACGTCTAAGGAACCTAACTCGCCGGCGATAACCGCGGCGATAGCGTCGCCGGTCATCGGACGAAAAAGCCGATCGAACGCAATCTCGACGACGGACGGCGAGTAGCAGGTACGGGCGACGACGGCATCGCGAGCACGCCGGCGCGGCTCGAAGCGATCGTCGCTCCAAGCGGCGGCAGCACCCGCAACGGCATCGATGATGGAACGAACGGGCAATGTCTTAACCATCGTCTCATCTCTTCATGGGCACGGGAGGCGACTCCCCGAGGTCCCGGCGCGCGCCGCGGCAAAGGGGTATTGCAATGTCTCGCGCCTGGGCCTCGCGCTTCTTTTTCTCAGTCGTCGCCGTAATGGCCCTGGCGGCCGTTATCAGTGGTACCGCCTGCACGCGCTGGGGTCAACCCGGCGCTATTCCCCCGTCGATCACGCCGATCTCCTCGATCTTCGTCAATCCAACGACCGGAAGCGATACCAGCGGTAACGGAACTCAGGCCAAGCCATACAAGACGTTTACGAAAGCCGTCGACGTGTTGGCGATGTCGAAGTCGCTCTCGTCTTCTGTAACGATCAACCTGTCCAGCGGCGACTACACGGCGGCCAACGGTGAAAAATTTCCCATCGTCGTTCCTAAGAAGGTGACCATTACCGGAACGAACTTCGGTCACGGCGTTCGGAGCGGTACGTTCGTCGACGGTTTTGGGCAGGACACGATCTTCGAACAGTTGGTACACGCTCCCGCGCGAAGCGCATACACAACCGTTGAAATTGCGCCCGGCGTTAGCGTTATTTTGAACGACGTCTACGTCGGTGCTTCGAAGCTAAAGCTTCCAAGTTCGGGCGCGGCGTATTGGTCGCTTGACGTTCTCGGGACGTTGAGTTCCGAGCCCGCAAACTTCGGCTCTGGTACCGTTTCGAAAATCCCCAGGGCAAGCGGCGTGCTGGTACCGGGCGGCACTTTTAGCTGCGCTTCGTGTCAGATCCAGGGCAACGATTTTGGCATCGGCGCTTTCTCGGTGACGGTGCCGCCTTCGACGGCGTACCCCTCAGCAACACCCTCTACATCACCCAGTGCGACGCCTACGGGCGAACCGTCGCTGCCGTCGGTCACCTTAACTCATTCGACCGGGGACAGCACGATCGCGGCGAAAGTCGTGGACCTTATCACCGATGGAAGCGTCGACGTTTCGGTCTCCGGCGAAAAATTCGGAAGCCGCGCTCAGTATGCGTTTGAAGATTCGTTGCAGCCGATCGTCTCGGTACCGTTCCGCGGAGCTATAGACTTTGGCGGCGGCATTACGGAATCGCCGGGTGGCAACAATTTCATCGGCGGGCGTAAATCGGAGATTTTGCTCACTCTGCTTGACGAAGCGATCAGTGCGCTCGACGATACGTGGAATCCGTCGCAACAGGGAGCCGATCGAGGCGGCACATATAAGAAAATGATTACTTTCCGGTCGGGCGCGTCGGGAAAGAACGTCACCATCCTGCACGCGGCCCGCGGGTCGACGGTGATCGTCGGCCCAGCAGTAGTGCCGACGACGACGCCCTCGGCGTACCCGTCGACCACGCCAAGCTCGACCCCGTAATCGCTACCGTCCGCAAGAGCCCACGGTTCGATGCGCGATATGCTTCAAAAAATCTATAACGCGAAGGCCGCGTTGCTCGAGCTCGAGCAGGCGCGCGAACCCTACGACATGTTGCGCGCTCGCGCGTCGGCGCGGATGGGCGAACGGCGCGGCTTCTTAGCGGCGTTGCAACGCGCACAAGGCGGTGCGATCATCGCCGAGATCAAGCGCGCATCGCCCTCGGCGGGTTTGATCGCGCGAAGCTTCGATCCCGTCGCCATCGCGCGCGCCTACGACGAAGCCGGCAGCGACGCGATCAGCGTTCTCACCGAGCGCGATCATTTTCTCGGCGAACTCTCCTACCTCGACGACGTGAGGGCGGCGACGTCGCGCCCGCTTCTGCGCAAGGATTTCATTTGGACGCGCTATCACGTCGCACAGTCGGCGGCTTACGGTGCCGACTGCGTCCTCTTGATCGTCGCCGGCATGGATGACGCCGCGCTACGCGAGTGCATCGGCGAGGCTCGCGAGTATGCGCTGGACGTTCTTGTGGAGGTGCACGATTCCGCGGACCTCCAGCGCGCGCTTAAGGCGGACGCGCGGCTGCTCGGTATTAACAATCGGAACCTGCGCACGCTCGAAACCGACCTTGCCGTCAGCGAGCACCTGCTCCCAAAGGTTCCGCCGGAAGTGTTCGCCATTAGCGAGAGCGGGATGCGCGACGCTTCCGACGTTGCGCGCCTCCGCGCCGCCGGCGCTCGCGGATTCCTCATCGGTGAAGCGCTCATGCATTCGGCGAATCCAAAGGCGCTTATCGGCACGCTGCGCGCCGGCACCCAGGCAACGCCTCATGTTGCCGGTCTGGTAGTATAGCCGGTCTGGTAGTATAGAAGGATGACGACAGCAGAAAAGCCGCGCACCGAGATCTCCCCCTTCAAGAACGAGGTTGTCAAGGATTTCAAGGACCCCGCCGACATCGCGGCGATGGAGGCGGCGCTCGCCAGGCTCGCGCAGCGCCTTGGGACGGAGTACCCGCTGGTCATCGGCGGCCGGCGAGTCGAGACGAGCAAACGCATCCGCTCGCTCAATCCCGCGAAGCCCGAGGAGGTTGTCGGCAGCGTCAGCTCCGCATCGAAAGCCGAGGCGACGCAAGCCATCGATGCGGCCGCGAAGGCCTTCGAATCCTGGAAGCATTTATCGTTACCACAACGCGCTGAATATCTCTTTCGTGCGGCGGAGCTCTTGCGCCGGCGGCGATTCGATTACAACGCACTCTTGGTCTATGAAGTCGGAAAGAGCTGGGTCGAGGCCGACGGCGATATTGCCGAGTCGATCGACTTCCTGGAGTTCTATGCTCGCGAGGCGCTTCGGTACGCACAGGAGCAGCCAGTCGTTCCCGTTGCTGGCGAGCGCAACGAGCTGATCTACATTCCGCTCGGTGTCGGTGCCGTGATCCCGCCCTGGAACTTCGCCGGCGCGATCATGATGGGCATGACGGCGGCCGCGATCGTCAGCGGCAACACGGTGGTGCTCAAGCCGTCGAGCGACGCCGCAATCATCGCGGCCTGGTTCGTCGATCTGCTCGAGGAAGTCGGCGTACCGGCAGGCGTCGTCAATTTCATTCCGGGTTCGGGAAGCGAGATCGGCGATCTCATCGTGATGCATCCGCAGATCCGCTTTATCTCCTTTACCGGATCGAAGGAGGTCGGGCTGCGCATCAACGAGCTCGCCGCCAAACCGCAGGCCGGCCAGAAGTGGATCAAACGGGTCGTTGCAGAGATGGGCGGTAAGGATTCGATCATCGTCGCCTCCGACGCCGACCTTGACGCCGCAGTCGAAGGCGTCGCGGTCTCCGCGTTTGGATTCCAGGGTCAGAAGTGTTCGGCATGTTCTCGCGCCATCGTCGAGGAGTCCATTTACGACGAGTTTTTGGAGCGATTGAAGCACCGAGTAGATCGGATCGCCGTCGGCGACCCGCGGGATCGCGCGAACTATATGGGCCCCGTCGTTAACGAGGGCGCGTT
The DNA here is from genome assembly GCA_003166915.1 of Candidatus Cybelea palsarum. Lineage (GTDB taxonomy): Bacteria > Vulcanimicrobiota > Vulcanimicrobiia > Vulcanimicrobiales > Vulcanimicrobiaceae > Cybelea > Cybelea palsarum. The sequence continues at coordinate 1,576 of PMUK01000096.1, read as the reverse complement.
GCGGTCGATCATGAGCTACATCGAGAAGGGTCAAAGCGAAGGCCGGCTGATCGCGGGCGGAAAGCGCGTCGGGACCGATGGCTATTACGTTGAGCCGACCGTAATCGCCGACGTCGCGCCCGATGCGACGATCGCTCAGGAGGAGATCTTCGGGCCAGTCCTGGCGGTGATCAAAGCCAAAGATTTTGACGACGCCATGGCGATCGCGAACAACACGGAGTTCGGTCTGACCGGCTCGCTTTACACGACCGACGAGACGAAGATCGAGCGCGCGCGCGAAGACTTCTTCGTCGGCAACCTGTACTTCAACCGAAAGAGCACCGGCGCATACGTGGGCGCGCATCCCTTCGGCGGCTTCAATATGTCGGGTACCGATAGCAAGGCGGGAGGCCGAGACTACCTCTTGCTCTTCATGCAAGCCAAAACGATCTCTCGGAAACTGCCTTAGGTTCCCTGTCATCCTGAGCGCAGTCGAAGGACGAGCGGAAGCAGATTTCTAGCTTGTTGCCGTCGGCATCTTCGAAAAACGTCGCATAGTAGAACGGCGTGTACTCGTCGCAGACGTGTGGAGGCTCGAAGGCCGCGGCTCCGGCCCAGCGAGCAATCTCCGCCAGGCGGTCGACTTCGAGTCGATCGGAAGCCCGCAGCGCGACGCGGGTTCCGTTAGGCCGATGGAGCGGGTCGAGCACGAGGCCGAGGAAGGGGTTCGAACGGTCGCCCCCGGGGCGGTAGTAGCAGACGGAATCCGGGTCGGCGACGATGTCGGAGAAGCCCATGGCCGGGAGAAGGGCACGTAGAGAAGGCGGATTTCGCCCAGATTGGAGACGCGGAGGTCGATGTGGTCGTAAAGCACGAGTACTTTTCCGATTTGCCGCTCGTTTACCTGAAGTCTTCCTTGACACGCCACTAGGGCGGCGCTATGATAGCCGTCGTGCCCCGACTGACGTGAGTCGTTTGGGGAACCCCGTTAGCGTTCTCAGGCGGTCGGCGCCCAGCGCGGTCGGTCGATCCGCTTCTGGCTCGTTTCGGGTTTACGTTCGTTCCTTGAAAACTGAACAGTGCAGCAGCGCAATAGTCTGTGGGTCTCTACTACTTTGTAGTTGAGAACGTACATTTCCTGACCGCCCCTCGGGGGTGGACCGGGTTCGCATCCGGTTCGGCAATGGTCGCGCGAACATAAAAGAGCCTGATCAAGGCTCCATGAGTTTTTATGGAGAGTTTGATCCTGGCTCAGGACTAACGCTGGCGGCGTGCCTAACACATGCAAGTCGAACGGGAGTAGCAATACTCCAGTGGCAGACGGGTGAGTAACGCGTGGTCAACCTACCTTCACGTGGGGGATAACTAGCCGAAAGGTTAGCTAATACCGCATACGATCGTCGTGAGGCATCTTATGACGAAGAAAGAAGCAATTCGCGAGAAGCGGGGACTGCGTCCCATTAGCTTGTTGGCGGGGTAACGGCCCACCAAGGCTCCGATGGGTAGCTGGCTTGAGAGAGCGACCAGCCACACTGGGACTGAGAAACGGCCCAGCCTCCTACGGGAGGCAGCAGTGAGGAATTTTCCGCAAAGGGCG
>PMUK01000026.1 GCA_003166915.1 Candidatus Cybelea palsarum | reverse complement strand
AGTACGAGATTATCGCCGAACAGGCGGAACACCGAGACTCGCCGGGTCAGGGAGGGACGCATTGAGCGGCCCGCACTCGCTGGGCGCGATTCAAAAACTGCACACGCCGATGCATCATTTTTCCCAAGGGGAGGAGGTGGACTACGTCATCGTCGGGGTCGGAGCGGGCGGCGGCGTTCTTCTACAACGACTTGCGCGTGCCGGTTTTCGCGTTATCGGTTTTGATGCGGGACCGTTTTGGGATACCGAGCGCGATTGGGTGAGCGACGAGGCCGCCTCGCATAAACTCTACTGGACCGAGCCGCGCGTAACCGGCGGTTCGCATCCGCTCGCGTTAGGCGCGAATAACTGCGGGCAAGGCGTCGGAGGCGGGACGGTTCATTGGGCCTCGTTTACGCCGCGTTTGCACCCGTCCGACTTTAGCATTCACTCGATCGACGGCGTCGGCATCGACTGGCCGCTGCAGTATTCGGAGCTGAAGCCCTATTACGAGCTGCTCGAGTTGGAGCTGCCCGTCTCGGGACCCGCCTATTTTCCGTGGGGCGATCCGCATGGTTACGCGTTTGGCCCCCACCCGATGGGCGGCGTTGGGAACGCACTCATTCGCGGTTGCGCGAGCCTGGGCATCGGCGTGTCGGCGGGCGGACCCGTCGCCATCCTGGAAGGTTCGCGCGGCGACCGCCCGCACTGCATCTACCGNNGCTTCTGCATTCAGGGGTGCAAGGTCGGAGCGAAGGCCAGCACGCTTATCACCCACGTTCCCGACGCGATCGCCAACGGGGCGGAGATCCGCGCCGAATGCATGGTCTCACGAATCAACTTGGGAAGTAACCGGCGCGTATCCGGCGTCACGTACTTCGATCCCCACGGGCACGAGTGCTTTCAAAAATCCAAAGCCGTCGTCGTAGCAGGGTACTCGATCGAGACTCCGCGCCTGCTGCTCAACTCTGCCTGCGACGGTTTTGAAAACGGCCTCGCCAACTCGAGCGACTGCGTCGGGCGGTTCTTAATGGCGCAAGCCGGAAATGTCGCTCTGGGCCGATTCGATGAACCCGTTCGCATGTACAAGGCTCCGCCGGCTCACGCGTTGACCGAGGCGTTCTACGAGACCGATCCCAAACGCGATTTTGCGCGAGGATTCGCGATTCAGACGGTGGGCCCGTTGCCCATCGCGTTTGCCAAACAAATGATGGTCGCCAAAGGCGCCTGGGGCTGGGGATTGCGCCGCGTAATGATGGATTACAATCACTGGGCTGGGTTCGGCCTCCTCGGCGAGATACTTCCGCACCCAGAGAATCGGGTGCAACTGGCGGACGAGAAAGATCGCTTCGGTCTGCCCGTCGCAAAAGTAACGTTCAACCTGCACGAGAACGACAAAAAGCTCATAGAGTTCGGTAAGAACAAGACGATGGAAGTGATGTGGGCCGCGGGCGCCGGCGAAGTCGTTCAAGAGGCACGCTACGCGCATCTTGTCGGAGCCGCGCGGATGGGCGCCGATCCCACGACCTCCGTGGTTGACAAGTTCGGCCGCACCCACGACATCGCCAACTTATTCGTCTGCGATGGCAGCGTGATGCCGACGCAAGGCTGCGCTAACCCCGGCCTAACCATCATGGCGCTGGCGGCGCGCGCCGCTGATTATCTGATCGCTCAAGGCGACGACATTTTCTCATCTGACAACCGAACAAAGCAAGCGCCGCCGATACGGCGCGACCTTTCCCCGCCGGATACGTGGGGCCACGGCGCACCTCGATTATAGGGTGCCAGAAAAGGGGCGCGTGAATTTATACCGGCAAGCCCTCCGTTTAGCTTTCTTCGGACGGAGTGTCGCCTTTGAGTCATCCGGAAAGCTACGAACGTTACGCCGCGTCCGTCAAGGTGCCCGGAGATCGATGGAAGTAATCGGACGACGCATCTTTGCCGGGCAGCTGCGGACCAGCCATGTCGGGTCTTGCCGGCCTGTTTATGGGCGTACGGATCACCGTTTTGCGCCGCCACACCCGTTGATCGGCCCTGCAGCCCGCTTCCATATCTCGCCACGCGAACCGCAAGTGCTAGCGCTCCTGCTCGACGGTGCGAAGCTCGAGGAGATAGGGCGGAAGCGCAACATCCACCTCGTCAACCATTCAGGATCACATCAAGAGCATGGTGGACAAGACCGCGAGCCGGAACCGCACCGAGCTGATCGCACGCGTGCTGGGGTGGGAGAGCACGGAAGAGGAGCCGCGGCCCTCATAGCAATCCAAGGAGGATCGCTGCCGCCAACAATCGGGTTTTTCTCTATACCGCCCTCCGCTGCTTCACGTTACACTAAAGGCCGCGATCACTTCACAAAACCTAGCCGTGACGCTGGCGTGCGCGCGTCGACGCGTGGTACAACGTTGTATATGAACAAAAAGCATCAGAAAACCAAGCATCTTGACGCCGATGCAGCTACGAGCGGACTTCGCGAAGCGATTACCAGCGCCGATGCGACGGGCCTCATCGCGAGTGAGGAACTCATCACGGAGGCGGAAACCATGCTGCCCATATCGCCTCAACGAGCGCAGTAAAGATCGAGACCCGCTCGCCATGCCCTAGGCGCCGAAATCGCACAAGCCTCCGAGGCAAGCCTCCATCAGGACGTCTTGAAGTTTCGGCATTTGCGTTAACTGCGGCCCCGCCTTTAGAGACGTCTGGCAGCTATATTGAGGACGGAAAGCCCGGATGTTTCGGATGGCAATTCGCGCCCTACTCGCGCTAACGCACTTGTCCATGGGTTCGGCATCGGCAGCGTTGCGCCGGAGTGGATCTAACTCTCTACCGCCGCTCCCCGCAGCGCACCATGGGTGTAAAACCCTACCACGTCCGCGCGCCGGCCGCTCAGGCCGCAGCTTTCCTCGGATCCAAAGCTGAACGTCCCGAACGAGACAATGGCACGGTTTACGGCGACGCGCTGCCATGATCTCGTTCGCTTGCTATGTTTCCTTCCAAAGGGTAACGGGTATGAATTTGGCATCTAGACAGCAAGCTATAGCGAGGCTACTACATGCGAATCGATTCAACTCTGTTGCCGGTGCGCGGCAACGATGCCGTCGAAATTCTTGAAAACGATCATCAGGTGATCAAGGGGCTTCTCAACGAACTGGTGAGCGCGTCGCATTCGCAGCGCTCGACCGTTATCGAAAAGCTCGTCGGCGTGCTTACGATCCACAACGCGACCGAAGAGAATCTCGTCTACCCCGCAATCAATAAGGTGGCGGGAAGCAAGCTTGAGTCGCAACATCTGTATCACGAAACGGCAGACGCAGACGTCGCGCTCTTCGAACTCGATTCGATGCTCAAGGAAGGCGACGATAGCGAGTTTGCAGCGCAGGCCAAGAAATTTCAAGAGGCCGTGCTCCACCATATCGACGAGGAGGAGCAGAAAGCGTTTCAGAGCTTGAATGAAAACGCCGACGCCGAGCATTCGAAAATACTCGCCGAATCGGTACGGCAGTTTCGCAACGCACTTCACTTCGACACGGCAAGCTGACGCCAGGTCGCCACGAGCGATCGCTCGAGCGAGGTACCCCAGCGGATCGGCGCGGCTCTCCCAACGTTAACTCGCCGGGGCGCCACTTCGTGTTTCTTGATGCGTTCCGTGGCAGCCGCCGGCGCTCGACGTACGTTTCGAGCACTCGATTTGTGAGCTCCAAAGCGCATTCGGCACGCTACCGGATCGAGCGAATGTTCTTCGATGGCGCGGCGGAGCCCGAAGACGGTGAGCTTTCTCTCGACCCGAGCCGGCCTGGAATTCCGCCGCCGCGACGCCGAGCGCTGCGCAGTCTGAGAGATCGCTCATGATTCGCATTCTCGAAGCCCTCGAAACCCCGCGCGCGAGCGCTAACGGCGATCACCCAAAAGCAACGCAACGGCCTGGTTCGGTGAACCACGCTGATGTCGATGCCGCCGGNNATGCATCGAACTATCGGCAGGTACCGATCGGGTTGGTTGTTCCAAAAGATGCCCAGGACGTAGAGCGTACACTCGCTGCGTGCCGTAAGTTCGGCGCACCGGTGTTTTCGCGTGGTGGCGGGACGAGCTTGGCGGGCGAAGCCTGCAACGCGGCGGTGGTCATGGACTTCAGCAAATAAATGAACCGCATCTTTGAGATCGATTGGGAAGGGCAGAAGGCGCG
>PMUK01000135.1 GCA_003166915.1 Candidatus Cybelea palsarum | reverse complement strand
CGCCGATTCCAGGAATCGACGTTAGTAAATCACGTCGACGCTTGAGATCGGGATGGTCATCGAAGTGTTGGCGGATCTTCCGCTCAACCTGCGCGATCTGTTCGTCGAGCGTGGCGATGACCTCCCGAATCGAGGCCGTAACGAACGGTCGAGTCCGATGATTGTGCATAGACCGATTGCTGCGCTCGGGTCTTTTTGAGGTGGTCGCAATGCCGCATTAACGCTTGCAGCACGCGGATTTCCGGCGGCGGCGGGACCCATGGCTCGGGGCTCTGACTCTTACAAAAGCGCGCGATGAGCGCCGCGTCAACCGCGTCGGTCTTCGTCCGCAGCAGCTCGCTCTGCGCAAACGCCTTGATTCGAGCCGGGTTGACCACGCTGACGCGCTGGTCGAGGCCATGAAGATACAACGCGAGCGCTTCCCAATACGAGCCGGTCGCCTCCATGCAGAAGCGCACCTCGTCGGGATGTCGATTCTTAAGCCACGTCGTTAGCTGTTCGAATCCTTTCGGCGTGTTAGGAAACACTTTCTTTGCATCAGCACGATCGCTTAAGAGAAATGCGTGAAACGTTTCCTTCGAAAGGTCGATTCCCAAGAACGATGCCATCAAGTTCCTCCCGTAACGGCACCCCTTCTCGATCGACCTTGTGCATTCGAGCTAACCAGCGATGCGGTGCTCACGATACCGTCCGATCTCTGAGGGCGCCACGGGCAGGGCGCCTATCTATCCCGCGGGTTTTCTAACCCAAGGAGCTCAACCAGCGTGACCTGCCCTATCGGCATCATACAAGGAGCCAGAGCGGAAAAGATGGCGCCCCCCCTCCGCGGCCGGGAAGCCGAGCGAATCGAAGCCGGGGCTATGCCGCTAAGCGATCGAGGCCGCTATGCCAGCGCAGCAGCAATGCCGATCCACGCTGCGATGCCCGCAATGCAGCAAAGCCCGCAAAGCAAACACGGCCCGCGTTCGCGAAGCCGTGTACAGGGGCAGAGGCGCGGGGGCAGCAGTCCTATGGGTTTCCTACGGATAGATTTAATCGAATGGCATACGCCAAACGACAAACTAGCGAAAGGACTTGCCCGCGCAATCGGTTAAGCTCCCCCGCACTCATTCGCTCGTTGAGCGGTTTGAGTTGTAGGGAAGGAACCCTCTGAGTTATTTCAGAGGGTTCCTTCTGCATTCCGCCTCGGTTATTGTTCCAGCTCGTGGAGAGTGTTGGTGTTCGTGTCGGTGTAGAACAGTGCGGTGTTGCTGTCCTTCGTTCCAATTGCGGCGAGCCCAAAGATCCCAGGCGTCTTGCTCTTATCCACGACCTTTGTATCGAGCACCTTGCCCGTCGGCGTCATCTCGACCAGCCTGTTGTTTCCGGTATTCGCCACGATGAGGTTTCCGTTCGGTAGAAGAGCAGAAGCTACGGGCGCATTGAGCGGAGAGCCACTATACACGAGCGTCGCGCACGTCCTTTTTGCGTGAGCGCATTTGAACGTCTTTCCGCCGGGCTGCACGATGATCTCGTCCTTCAAGAGTAGGTTGCTGGCGTTCGAAACGGCGATGACCGTGTTATCGACCCCATCCACGATATAAAGTGTGTCGTTGCAACGACTGCCGGTTTTTTTGCTATCGTATTGCATTCCGGATGGGCCCAAGACGCTCCAGCCGGAGCCCTTATTGATTCCGAAGCCGCTTATCACTTGGATCACTTGCGCGTGGGCAGAGCTACTAACAGGGAACGCCAACTTAATAATTGCGCCGGTCTTGGAATCCCCAACGTAGAGGTCATCCGGCGCGTAAAGCTCACCGCAGAATGCATCGGCGTCGGCGAACGGAACCTCGATGGGAGAACCGTAACTCTTCTTAAACTTGCCGGTTTGAGTGAACTCCGAAACCAGACCGCCGACCAGCCCCGCGCCGTAGACGTCATTTCCCGCAGTGATTGCGTCGCCGTCGCAGCCCTCTATCTTGGTGCTTTGCGTAAAGGTCACCGGCTTGGAGTTCGGGTCTGGATCGAGTACTTCGATCGTGGTTCCTTTCCCAGCAGTGCCTGCAGAGTCGTCGAAGTTGCAAACAAGCACCTGCCCTTTCTTGAGCCCGAAGTTCGCTGGGACCAGCGAGAGTGCGCGCGGGCCCATGTCGCCATTTTTCGGATCGACTGTCGAGCCGATTTCGACGTCCTTCTTCAGCAGTTTCAAAATGGACGTCGTATCGGTTGGCGCCGCACCGCTGGAATCGGCGTTTGATCCTTGAATCGAAGTCTTGCTTGTATTGAAGGCGTTTGATGGCGCCATCCCGTTTCCGCCGCAGGCGGAGATTATCAAAAGCGTAATGCCTAAAACAACGAGCTTACCGTGAATGCTAGACGACATGCTTTTCCCTCAAGTAAACGATTGTGCTTTAACGATTATCGGCCCTTTAAGCAGTGATTGTCGGTACCCTGCAGACAAAAGCGAAAGCCCTGGCCTCTTTCGCTCGCCCCCGTTCAGAGCGTGGACCCTAGTCATCATCACACATTTTGGAAGCGGTTCGATGGCTGTTTGGGGACGCTTCTAGCCTGGTTAGAACGAACTGCTCCTTCCTTAAAAGTGTACTCACTCAGCAGACTTGCCAGCAGTGTTTGAAAGAGGTTTACTTCGTCGCGCCCGGCGCGCCGATCGGCGGCTGCGATCCGTCGCACCCAGCCAGCATTGCCGCGGCTGCGCAAGCGCTTAGCGCATAGCTGCAAAGAAACGAACTCTTCATCAGTGATACTCCTTCATTCGGTATCGGGCGGCAATCCGGATGGCCTTTGGTGGAGGAAAAACGCCTTTGAGTAGTCGGCGTGGATTTTTTTGAAGTGGCGTGGTTTCTGATTGAAGTCGAACGCCGTTCCGATGCTCGTGGCCCGTTGATCTTCCTGGCCCAGCGTGGCAAGGCCCCAGTTCTCCTCAATGAACTTCACGACGCTCGCTGTCTCGTACTGCGTGTGTTCGACGTGCGCCTTAACGTACGGCGAAATAATGATCATCGGAAACCGAAAGCCGAGGCCGCCTTGCTCGTCGTAAAGCGGCGGCGATACGTGATCGAAAAAACCGCCCCAATCGTCCCAGAGCACGACGATCGCGCTGCTTTGCCAGTACTGGCTTTCGCCGACCGCGTTGACGACGGATGCGACCCACGAGGGTCCTCGGTCGACCGGAACATCCTTGTTCGTTTGTTCGGCGGGATGGTCGGAGTTTAGAGCGTCTGGGGTGATCCACGAGACGGCCGGCAGCGTCCCTTGCGCGATATCGCGGAAAATATTGGTATCGGGCCAGTTCACATTGGTGCCCCACTCTTGCTTGTCGTGGCGCACCGCCTTAATCGCATCGAAGGCGCTCCATATCCCGGCATTTCCGCCGTCGATCTTTACGGCATAGAACTTCCACGATATTGTCGCGGCGTCCAATCGATCGCGTATCGTAGCGTAGGAAAAGCATGGGAACGGGCCTTTACCGTTTAGATATTCTCCGCTCGTTGTGAGTAGGTCGGTCACTACTCCGGGGGGCGCGTCGCAGCCCCACGGCCAGTAGGTGGGGTCGTCAATCACACTTTCATAGGTGTTGATCGCGGTGCCTCCCGCAATCAAAGCCTGGTGCGCCGTAAAGCTTTCGCTTCCTTGTGTCTGAAACGCGTTGTCGGCGAGCACGTATTGTTTTGCCATGTCCCAATACGGCTGGATGCTTTTGGGATCGACGTACTGATACGTGTAAGTGCAGGATGGATGACTGGACTTCGATCCCGAACCGTCGGGCCCGGTATACCCGAGATCGAAGCCATCCATCGCACAGGGGTTTGACGCGCTCGGCTGCGAGTTGGAGCCCTTCCCGCCGGCATCACAGTCGCCGAGATAGCCATGTCGATAATCGTGCTGGAGGTCTTGATCCCAATCCCAATTGCTCGGTGGAAATCCTTTCCCTAAGAGGCTGCTGACCTCGGTGAGCGGGACGGAAGTTGGCTCGGTGATGACCGGCTGATTTTTCTCTGCGCAATACGTAGCGATAGGCGACGGCATCGGCTCGGCGAGTCCCGTCGTGGTGCCGTTGGCTCCAGGAAACGTCGCGAACAGGTCGTCGAAGCTGCGGTTTTCCTGGATGACGATGATCACGTGCTGGATCGGAGGGCTCCCCGATCCGTGGTGGTCGACGGACGAGACGGCTTCAGACGGGGCTAGGGACGATTCGCCACCGCAACCACTTGCGAGGATGCTTCCACTCGCGAGAATTGCGACGAAAATGGCCCTACCGAATAGACTGCGCATCATCTTCTCCCTTTAGTGGATCTTTAGGGAGGCGTCGTTCTAGGAGCACCCAGCAGTTCCATCGCAACAGCTAGGCCGATATCGGAAAAGCGACCAGGGTCGACGGCTCCGCGGCGCCGATCGGCAGACGCTCGTCGCTGTAGCGTCGTCTTCAGGGTAACTTTTCGCGGAATATTAGGACGATGGGAAGAGCAATGGCAGGCATATCCGGCCTGCGCATACTTCCCTCAATCCGTTGATTCCCGATCACACCGCTAAGCTCGACGCCGAACGCGCCGGTCACATCGCCAAAAATCGTCGGGACGTTCGGGATCGCGGTATGTAAGACAATTTTACCCTTTCCGATGATCGCAGCCCCATTAACTTTATAGTCGCCGACGTAGCGCCGGTATGAAGCTGGAGTTGACCGGGTCTCGTG
>PMUK01000203.1 GCA_003166915.1 Candidatus Cybelea palsarum | reverse complement strand
CATTTTTCCGCAAGCTGCTAAGGGCGACCTCTTCGTCGACGGCATCACGGAGAGCGACACCTATGGCGTCGTTGAAATGGCCTCAGGCAGCTCGAGTTTCAAGGCGGTCACGCTGTCCAACACGATCGAGTTCCCGGGCGGCATGCAGTGGGACGGCAAGTACGTAACGCTGAACGACCAGGAAGCGCACGTGATCTACGGCTATACTTGCAGCGGCACGAGTTGCACGCTGAAACGCACGGTCTCGTTCTCGGGCTCTAGCGACTGCGTTCAGACGTGGATTTGGCAAGGGCGACGTTTTCTGCCCGGATGCCGGTAATGAGACACTCGAGGTCTACAAGTATCCGGCCGGTGGTTCGCCCATTGCGACCCTGACAGGATCAACGACCCCGATTGGCGTCGTCCAAGTCAGCAAATAGGCAGCACGAATCTCGCGACGAGGCAAAACAAAACAGGCTCGCTCGTGCGGGTCTGTCTTTGTGCGCTTCCAGCTATAGTAGTAAACAGACTTGCAGGCGTTGGCTACCCTACTTGGACGCCCCGCACCCCACCGCTACATTCGTAAAAGATAAGGGGCGACAGCCGTGTGCCGTCGGCGTTTGCCACCGCCCCGCGCGTTTCAGCAGTGCGGCGGTAGGGGGCATTCAGACCCGTGGCTAAGCGAACGTCATGCGTTTAGCCTTTTGCGTTCTGTTCTTGCTTTGCGCGGTTTCGTTATGGGCCGCGACGACATCGGCGCAGACGACGACCCAGCCGATAGTGGGCCCCTACGCTACATTGCCGCCGGGGCCCGTGTCCTCACCGCAGACGATGAAGCCAATCCAGATGCCCTCGCCATCTACGACGGCTCTCCCGGGCACGCCACAAGCGAGCAGCACTCCATAGCATCGATGCCACCAACTGGTGCAAATCTAAACAATGTTCGTCCTTAAGCGATTCGGGCTCCGGCTCAGTTCCGTCGTACATGCTTCTACGGCGGGCCAAAGCAAGAGCCGCTAACGTACGGTGGGCGAGGCAGAAATACCCATCCGTCACGTCTGTCCCATCCCTGGAAGGATCACACCATGATCGATCTCCGCGAACACATCGCCGACCGCACGATCGAGTGGGTCATGTCCCTGCTCGCCAAACGTGTGCCACATTCCGGTTCGAACCCATTTCTCGAAGGGCTCTATGCCCCGGTCAACATCGAAACGACCGAAACCGATCTTCGCGTCACGGGCGAACTACCCGCTGAACTCAACGGTCTTCTGACCCGCATCGGGCCCAATCCGATCTCCGTAGCAAACCCTGCGAACTATCATTGGTTTCTCGGCGACGGAATGGTCCACGGCGTGCGTTTTCGCGAAGGCAAAGCGCAGTGGTATCGCAACCGTTACATCGGTACCGACACGGTCAACAAGGCGCTAGGACGTCCAAAGATCGCGGGAAAACGGCGCGGCGTTTTTGACATCGTAAACACGAACGCGATTGGTCACGGCGGTCGCTATTTTGCGCTGATCGAAGGGGGACCATTTCCCATCGAATTCGACGGCAATCTCAAGAGCATTCGAAGGCCTGTTCGATAGCGACCTGTCGCTTCCGTACAGCGCCCATCCGCATCTCGATCCTGCGACCGGCAAGCTGCACGCGATCTGCTATGACACCAGGCAAGTGCACTACATCGTGGTCGATGCGGCTTGTAGCGTGGAACGAGTTGTGACCCTCACATCGATTACCGATGTACCGATGATTCACAATTGCGCGATCACTTCGACTGGCGTCATGATCTTCGATCTGCCCGTCACGCTCTCGCCAAAGGCATTTCTCGAAGGCAGCAGTTTCCCTTTCCGCTGGAATCCCAAGCGTGCGGCGCGGGTCGGTTTTCTGCCGTTTGATGGCGAGGAGAAGGATGTGCGCTGGTTCTCCATCGATCCGTGCTACGTGTTCCATTCGTGCAACTCGTTCGATCTGGATGTTAGGCCGGCGCGTGAGGTTAGGGCGAGAGCCTTCCGCGGGGCGACCGGAAAGGTACGAGGGTTCAGGCAGAACCAAAGGCGGCCAGTAGCTGGTCCGTCTCGATGCATCGCCGATGCCCATGCATCGCGCGCCATAGCGAAAAACGTTACACCATATGGTGTTTTCGACATGCGCGGCTTTTTGCAAACGCGGGTTGCAAAATGCACGGCGAGCGACGCTTTTTGGCGAGATCCGAAAAACCCTTTGTTTATAGGCTTTTTCCGCATGCTGGCGCGCGGCGAGCCCGAGTCGAGGGGGTGTCACTTTTGCCCCTAACCTTATGCCCTCAACGCTGCGGCACCGTGGCATTTCTTGTACTTGTTGCGTCAACCCAGGCGAGTGAGATTCGAGCCTTGGCGCCCTCGCGCGCGCAAGCGCGTAGAGGCTCTGGAAATACGGACAACAGCGGGCGCTGTTCCAAGGATTCACCAGCTGGCTGCGTTGGTCGAGCGATAACGCACGTCGCCGCTCGGTGTACCGGTGGGACTGAGCCCGAGCCTGCCGAAACGCCAAAATAATACAAATTGCCGAGAAGTACGGAGGTCGGCGACCGAACTCCACCCGTAGATTCAGGCTTTATTCATGAGTTTGATTACATATTTAAAGCTCGGAGGAACCGTCATGATCGTGCGTGTGCTACCCATTCCAACCGTTTCGCTTTTCGTCGACTCATTTGCGCTCGCGGCTGGCTGCGCCGGAGGCGCAGGCTCGCCACGCCGAAAGGGATCTGTCGATAACACCGTCAGAGGAACGAAGGCGAAGTTGAAGGGCATCGTTGCGACCCCGATGCAGGAAGCGAAGACGCCGAGGTTTACGAATGCTCCGTCGGCGGTTCACCGATTGCGATCCTTACAGGCAGCTTCGACTTGCCGAATCGGCGCGGTCTCCGTCGAGAAATAACCTGCGAATTGTCTCTACGCAGAAAAGGAGTAGCTTAATGAATACGACTGGCTCAGTGAAATACGCCGGTGCTATGGTTGCACTCGCGATATTATCAGCGTGTGGCGGCGGCTCGACTGTCGCGCCGTCAACCGCTGCGCTCAATGGCACGTACATCGGTAGGACGCTCTCAGTGAACGGAAGGCTGGTAACGGCAGCGCGCCTAAGCCCGCTGCCCCGTTACGCCACCATTCTTCCTGACCGGCATAAGAAGTCGAAGACCTTTGAGTATGTTATCAACGACTACGGTACCTACGCCAGCATTTTCGACTATCCGAAGAGCGTTTCGCAGATCGGTATGATCAATAACGTCGGTGGCCAAGGGTGCACGAACGTCCTCTACGGCTACGGGAAGCAGACGTTCTGGATCGTCGCGGGCGCTAGCCAGATCGAGGAGTTCAAGGTCCCCCAGAAGTTGATCAAGACGCTGTCTGTGGCCTACTCTTTTCCATCCAGCTGCGCCATGGATACCAGCGGCGACCTTGCAGTCGGGATCTTGTCTGCGTCGGGGGCGGGTGGCGGCGACGTCGTCATCTTCAAGAACGCGAGCGGCTCCGGCACCGCTTACACCACGCCGTTGGACGAGGAGTTCTTCGATGGCTACGACANNCTGGCTCCGTGCAGTGGGACGGTACCTACCTCACCGTCTTCGATCAGGATGCGAACGCGATGTATCAATACACCGTCAGCGGAACGACGGCGACGTTGAAGGGCACAGTATCGTTCTCGGGTTCCAGCGACTGCGCGCAGACCTGGATCGTTCAGGGCCTTGTCTATTGCGGAGATGCTGGTAACGGCGACGGCGAGGTTTTCAACTACCCAGCCGGCGGTTCGCCGATCGCAACGTTTACGGGCAATTTCGACTTCCCGCTTGGTGTGGTGGCAGCAGAAAAATAACTGCGTTTCTTGTCTGCGCAGAGGAGTCACAAATGAAGAGCATTGGTTTACTCAAGTATGCCAGTGCTCTCGTGGCTCTCGGCGGCTCGGACCTTGATGCATAGCGCAGGTGCGGACGGACCTGCTGTAACCTTTTTCGTGCCGGGAGCCATTACGCTACACTTTACCGCTAACGGAGTGGAATGGCCCAACGGCAGCCGTTTGCAACGCGTCGGAATAATCCCAGACATTCAAGTTGCCCCAACGCGCGCTGGAATCTTGGCAGGTGATGACCAAATTCTACTTGCTGGCTTGCGAGAAGCCCTAGTCCGTAGTCGAGGCACCGAAGCGACGATTATGTTAGCGCTGAATCAGGAGCAACGATTAGAGCGGGATAGCGCGGTCCAAGAGCGCCCCTAAATCCCCCGCCCCTCTGCACGCCGTTCGCGAATGCGAGGCGTACATCGCAGCGCCGGTCACATCACGCTTAACGCGTTACGGAGAGGGGGGGGTCAGAATCGCGCACCATATCCCCTATCACGTCGGAGCGTTGGAGAAGGGAGGACCCGTTCGCCGGCCTCACCTCGTCGGTGGCTGGTCTTGTGAAGGCGTTACACAAAACTGACGGACAGGTCGACTAGAAAGCATTAGTCGCCCTCGCGGCAAGGCGCTCACTAGCCTCTGCACGTCAGTTTGTTTTAGGGCTTCGCGCGTCCGCGCGCACGTTGGTCTCAGCCATACGCCGTAGCCGCCGAGAATCGTCGCCTCAAGCAGTGCCGAGCGATGCGTACAGTGCGTACTGGTCTCTACTGTCTCGTAGAGTGCGCGGGTTACACGACCCCCGCCGCCCCGCAGCAGCGCAGGGCGCTGCCGCGCGCGAAGAATGAACACTAGGACATGCAGCGAGGGATTGCTTTATGCTGCGTCGTAATCGCGCGCGCGCGTTGGAGCTCTGGAAACAGTCGTAACGCAGGAGCGCGCCGTCGATGGTGAGACTCGCTTCGCCCGCTTTAGCGCGAGTGATGGTGAGGTCCCAGACGCAGGCTTAATCGATGCGAATGGCGTGCTGTACGGCACAACCGAGTACGGCGGCGTGCAATGCGGACACAGGAATCCCGTGACCTTAAAAACGACCCCGCATACACCGCCATGGCATTCCGAACCGCCATAGGTCTCCGTGGTTCCGTAGAGCGTACCGTTCACATCGACCAAGCCGGCAGGCAGCTTAGTGCCAGCTTTTATTCTACACACATTATTTAACGCGGCGAGTCCTTTATGGATGGTCCCCAAGTGAGCTGAAGGCGTGCGCACAGCGGTGCGCCGCCCTTCTTTTGGATCCCTAATTGCGCTGTGACGCGAAGCAATCGCGGCAGTAGACTGGTCTGCCGCCGCTTGGCACGAATGGCACCAGGGCTTCCTTGCCACACTGTGCGCAAGTCGCCGAGTGCATTTCCCGATCGGATCGGCTTCCGCCGCCGTAGCTAGACTTATCGCGGCTTTGTCCGCCCTGTCCGGATGCCTTGCGCGCCGCCCGGCAATCGGGGCATCGGCTTGGCTTGTTCGTAAACCCTTTTTGGGCGTAAAACTCTTGTTCGCTGGCGGTAAAGGCGAAGGCCGAGTTGCACTCGGCGCAGGTCAGGCTTTGTTCGGTATACATGATTTTCTCTAGGTTGTGGTGCTTGTTGCGTTCATACCTCTTTCGCGGGGCATAATCGCGACTCGTCCCAAATGCATCTCAGGCATGGTAGAGAGGTTGGAGCGCGACCGCAGTAAAACCCGACGTAGCGCATTACGGTGGTGCGTCAACGGCTGGGCTTCGTTCTTTGTCTTCCGACGGAGGTCAATCCGTAGAATCCGGCACTTCTTACGCCACGCCCCTGATCGCCAAGACTTTGGCCTCCGTCAAACGAATGTATTTCTAGACCGTGTTCGGCGAGCTTTGCCGTATACACGTTTCTGTCATCATCTTCCATAACGCCAATTCTACCCGCGGGGACGTACCTGTATGGAGCATGCCGGGGAGCCCCGAAATCGGTTAGCCATTGTCCCAGCCGTCCATCTTGCAGCGAGTTCCAGGAAGCTTCCCCTGGCCGTCGCAGGCCGCGAAGAACGCCGGCGAAAAGTGATCGATGTCCCAACCCTGTGCTAGATCCTGGGCGCGCAGGACGATTTTGTGGCCCTTGGTGTCGTAACCGTAGTTCTGCGTTTTTGCGCCGGGATATCCCATGAAGAGGTTGTTAAACGAGCGGTTCTCTTGGACGATGAAAATCACGTGCTGAATTGGAGTGGTGCTGCCCCGTAGCGCCTGCGATCGGACGTGTGCAGCCGGAGTCTCGGGTAGCCTGGAAAACGAGCCGTGTGCACTGCAGGCCGCGACGACGAGCACGACGACGAGCGTCGCGAGAAGCTTCGAAGGCAGGTTCAAGGGAGCGCCTTTCGGTGGATGAGCCGCTAGTTGGGCGTTGGCGCTCCCGACCCTCTCCCCAAAAAAGGTAATGCCAGTTAGGTCTTCTACCTACCGAGTTTCTATGAAAATCTTGAGTACGATTCCTTACGCACTGGCTTTTTGTGCGGCCCTTGCGGTGCTTTCAGGTTGCGGCGCGCCGGCGACGCCTTCCGTTTCTTGGATGCCGATGATGGGGCGGAACGCCACGCTCATCGTCCATCCGGATCACGGGCCGTCGTGGATGGCTCCCGAGGCAAAAACGCGCGACCTGCTCTATATCTCCGACGTGGGAACGAACGACGTCTACGTTTACTCGTATTCCCAAGGCAAGCTGGTCGGAACGCTGAAGGGCTTCAGCCGACCCTCCGGCTTGTGCGTGGATGCGGCAGGCGACGTTTTTGTTACGGAGTTGAACGCATTCAAGGTTCGCGAATACGCGCACGGCGGCACACGACCGCTCGCAACCCTGTCTGACCCCGGCGAAGATCCCGGTGACTGCTCCATTGACCCGACGACCGGAAATCTCGCCGTCTCGAACGTTAGTACGCCGTCCAGTGATCCCGGCGACGTTGTTATCTACAAGAATGCGCGCGGTATTGCGACGATATACAGGGATCCTGAGATCAGCTACGACGAATTCTGCGGCTACGACAATCAAGGTAATCTCTATGTTGACGGTATGAAGAGCGGCGCATTCCAATTCGCAGAACTTCCGAGCGGTAAGACGACGTTCACGAATATAACCTTGAACGAGAGTTTCAGCTACGGCGGCGCCGCTCAGTGGGACGGCAAATATATGGCGGTTGGAGACTACGAATCAAAGGTTATCTATCAATTCAGTATCAGCGGAGAGTACGGCACGGCAGTCGGTTCGACGCATCTTCAGGATTCGAGCTTTGCCATCGGCTTTTGGATCCAAGGCTCGACCGTCGTCGGGCCGAATGATGACAGCGCGAACGTGATGTTCTGGAAATACCCGGCCGGCGGTTCGCACACCAAAACGATCGGCGGCTTGCGTTATCCGTGGGGTTCGACCGTCAGCCTCGCCAAGTAGGATCAACGCGATGAACGGATCTCGAAGGCTTCTCGCATTGTGCGGGCCACTGGACGGCCCAACCGCGCCGCCGTAGGGAGGTCTGCCCCCGTCGAATCCTTAAGCGGTTGGGGGAGGACGATTTTGTGAAACGATTGGCTTTACTGCTGGCGCTTGTGTCGTGCAGCGGACCCACTGGGTTGAGCGGTAGTCCGGCACCGCACACGTCACTGCATCGGCTCAGCAGTAGCGGCAGTCCGATTCAACACGTCATTATCATCGTTCAGGAAAATCGTTCCGTAGATAACCTATTCCAATTCTTACCGGGAGCCAACACGCAGAGCTGGGGATATAACTCGAAGGGCGAAAAAATCAAACTGCGGGCCGTCAGCATCACGGCGCCTTACGACTTGAACCATCAGCATGGGGATTTCCTGACTGACTATGCCATGGGCGCCATGGATGGATGGAACCTCGTAGGATGTGCCGGCAAATGTGTCCATGCGACGTCATTCGGCTACGTTCCGCAAGGGCAAGTTCATCCATACTACACCATGGCGGAGCAGTATGCGTTTGCCGACGATATGTTCCAGACCAACGAAGGCCCGACGTTTCCGGCGCACCAGTATTTGATTAGCGGCACCTCGACGATAAGCCAGGGCAGCGAGTACGTGGTGGAAAACAATCCCGGCAACCTTAGCCTGTCGAAGAACGGCGGGTGCGATTCGGCACCGAGCAGTACCGTCGAGTCGATCAATATCAACACCGGCGCTGCGGGACCGAGCGTCTATCCGTGCTTCGAACGTAAAACGCTGATGGATCTTATTATGGCGGAGTCACCGCCATACACGTGGAGATATTTTCAGCAGATTAGCGGCCCCGGATTAAAGCACGGTCCGGACGCCATCCAACAGCTCTATGAGAATCCGAATTACGACGAGTACGTAAAGTGGCCGAGCTCCAAAGTCCTGACGACCATTAAATCCGGTCAACTGCCGACCGTTGCGTGGGTGACCCCGGCTAAAGCAGATTCCGACCATCCCGAAGACAATAACGGGACGGGCCCTGCGTGGGTCGCCAGCATCGTTAACGCAGTCGGCGAATCGAGCTATTGGGACAACACCGCGATCTTCGTTGTGTGGGACGATTGGGGAGGATGGTTCGACCACGTTACGCCGCAGATATACAACGCGAACGAGCTGGGATTTAGAGTCCCGCTCATCGTTATTTCGGCGTATACGCCCCAGGGGTACGTTTCGCACAAACAGCACGAATTTGGAAGCATCCTAAAGTACGTCGAGGAGAACTTTGGGCTGCCTTCGCTAGGAACGACCGATCAGCGCGCCGATAATCTGTCGGACTGTTTCGACTACCTGATGACGCCCCGGCAGTTCGTCCCGATAGCGTCCTCGAAGAATGCGTCGTACTTTCTGCACTTGAAACCCGACACGAGTCCTCTGCCGGACTGACCGGTCGGGGGCGGTAAGCGGCCTAGCTCGCTTTGTGCCGGCGGCGAAGGTAGGGACCGCGCCGTGAGCAAACCGTCGAGGCGAGGAGAGATGGCCGAGCGGTTGAATGCGGCGGTCTTGAAATGTCACCCGCGGCGGTTACGTGCGGTCAACGATAGTCAATAACGCCGATGCGATAAGAAGTTTTAGTTACCGTGAGTCAGCGAAGGGCAACGCCGGTTTTCACCGACTGCACCGGAATTGCACCGCGGAAGTTACAGCGTCGCTTCGGGTTTCAACCTCGGCAACTTGGTAATCGTTAGAGCACACAGTGATTTTGCGTTGCTGCATTTATGATTGGGCTTAGCAACGCGAGAATTGGCTCGTAGAGCCCGTCAAAGGGTCTGAGCGGCCCCAAGATGTCATGCGCGCGCAGGCAGCTGGACGAGGCTGGAATGCCCGGAAATTATGTGCCTTCCGCTGAGATCGCGACCTTGCCTCGGAGACTAGTCGTGGACTACGCTTAAGACATGCGAGAGGCGTCTTAAGTATGCTGAATCCGGAGGCTCGGCAATTGCTGCGATGCACGGCGCTTGCGCGGGCTGGTACCCGCTGCCGCGCGTATGTCGTCGCTGGCCTTGAAGTCTGCGTCAGCCATTCACCATGGCGCTCACGCGGTCCAGGCTCTAAGCGCCCGCCGATTCGCCGCGGTCGAGTAGCCTGCAGGTGTGAAGCGTACATGTGGCCTCATCGTCGCGGATCGGGAGTTTGCAGCTGGCCAGACCCTCCGAAAGATCCTTGCCCTACAGCTGCCGGCACACGTAGTTCCAGCAGGCTAAAAGCGACACAGCAGGCGCAGATAACAGACCCCATCGACTGTCAAGGCGCCCTAAGACAACACTCCCTGAGCTTCACGATCCAGTCGAACCAGCCGTCATTTGCCGCTCCCGTGTGCAGAGAGCACCTCGCTACTTTTAGGCCCAAGGAGTCACTTAGCGACGGCACCTAATTCCCGACGCCACCTAAGCCACGAGAACACTCGTTCTGCGGTCACGCTACACGACGAACGCTCGAAGCGTGCGCACAAGCAAGTCGATGCACGTCCCGATTTATGGACCGTCGGCGCGTGCGCACGTAGGCAGGGAAGCAAGCGATGAAAAGACACCCGCCAGTTAAACCCTGCGACCGTCCGACCGAGGTTCGTATCTTCTTGGCTGCCATCGCGAACGGCGAAGCGGTTAAGGTGGCCCGTCGTTATGCGGGGCTTGGGGAGCGGCAGATCCTGCGCTGGATCGCGTTTCATGACTTCCTACCGTCGATTGAAGAGGCGCGCGCTAGGGCGAATCTTTGCAACCGCGACACCCTCGTCGACTTTCTGGCGGCCCTCGCCGAGCGTTCGATCGGCGAGCGTACTACGAGCGTCGAGCGCGCTCGGACTTCGAGCGTTTCGTAGGGACGTGCTGGGCCCTTAGCTATCGATAATCTCACCTCTCGACACCCACTAGTTCGCGCGATGTTCTCGGAGAGCACAATGCGGGAGAAGCTCTAGAGGCCGCAACTCGCGATCCGGATCACGTCGCACAGCGGATTGGGTATCGTCGCGTGGATTGGGTATCATGGCGCAGTCTGCCCGCCCGGAGGCGCCATGAGGTCTGATGGCTGCTCAAACGCTACGCTGCTCGAGTATTCTCGTCCGCTCCCCTGCACAGGGCGCGCTCGCGGTGGCGCAGCTGAGCGCACTACGTGCGGGCACCGCGAGTTGCGTGCGCGTACGAGAATCCGTAGCGGGAGCGAGAGCGCCGCATTACCTCGACGGCAGTGTAGGAATTTTGGTAGGCTGCATTAAGGCCACGGGCTGCTTGATAGCAGGGTGCACCGATGGCCGAGGGTTTGTACAACGTGAAACGCATCATTGCGGCCTGCCTGCGCGCCAGGGAACCGGCCGCCGGTCGAAGACTCGCCGGGCCTCTCGCCCTTGTGTGGTAAGAATTCTTAACCGGTCTTGGCAGTCAAATACGCCCGCTTAATGGCCATGCTACACTGAGTTCGACGGCGGCGATTACCCGGAATTCGTCATGCCTGGAGAGGCAGCGTCGAAGCCTGAGCCCATGCAGAAGCTCAGGGCGGTCTTTGATCTGCTCAAACCTATCGACGTACAGTTTCTGGCATTCTATGGCGCACCAAAATGCGAACCCATGAGCTAGATTCAATGAGAGCGCTTTCAGTTCGGCCGCCATGGGCGTGGGCGATCGCGCACGCCGACAAACGAACCGAGAACCGGACCTGGACCTCCTTTGCAGTTTCGGCTCCGTCTGAATTCGTTCCCGGTCTGCTAGAGGATGTTTGCGCCGTATTCAGGGTTCTCCTCATACTCGTCGAAAAGGAGTCAACGATGAAGCGCACGGTTAAAGACATCGCTTACGATTTGCTACGCAAACTCGATCTGACCACTATCGTTGGTAACCCCGGGTCGACAGAGGAGAGCTTTTTAAAGAACTTTCCGAAGGATTTCCATTACGTTCTTGGGCTGCAAGAAGCCAGCGTCGTCAGCATCGCGGATGGCCTTAGCCAAGGTATGCAAAAGCCGATCCTAGTGAACGTAAATACCGGCGCCGGACTTGCTAACGCCATGGGTTCGATTTCGACCGCTTACCAAGCTAAGACGCCGCTCATTATCACTGCGGGACAGCAGGCGCGTGCGATGATATTGAACGAGCCGTTGCTTACAAATATTGAGGCGAGCAACGTGCCCCGTCCCTACGTAAAGTGGAGCTACGAGCCGGCTCGAGCGCAAGACGTGCCGGCCGCGCTGATGCGAGCCTACGCCACAGCCGTTCAACAGCCAAGCGGACCGGTATTTTTGTCGATTCCCATGGACGATTGGGATCGGGAAATGGATGAGGTCGACGTATTTAGGACGGTTAGCACCCGATTCGGCCCCGATCCGGCTAGGGTCAAAGAATTCGTGCAAAAAATCAATGATAGCAAGAACCCGGCGCTGGTTTATGGTTCGGACATCGCCCGGAGCAACGCCTGGGATGCGGCTATTAAATTTGCGGAAAGACTGCAAGCTAAGGTTTATGCTGCGCCGCTTGCCGAACGCGCCCCGTTTCCGGAAACGCATCCGTTATATGCTGGGTCTTTGCCGCCGGCCATTGCACCGCTTGCGAATTCCTTGCGAGGCCACGATTTGATCGTTGTGATCGGAGCTCCAGTATTGCGCTGTTACCCTTACGTGCCAGGCCCGTATTTGCCGGACGGGGCTCGCCTGCTGCAGGTCACTGACGATCCAAACGCATCTTCCAAGGCCGCCGTCGGGGATAGCCTAGTCTCCGACAGCTTGTTGTTCCTTGAGGCGATTACTTCGTTGGTGAATGCCCGCCAGGCTAGCACAACCGTGGCTAAAGCGCCCGATGCGCCGCCTTCGCCGATTATCGATGCCGAACCGCTATCGGCGGCCGCTATTTTCGAGATGCTCAAGCCGTTGTTTCCGAAGGAATTCGTTTTGCTGGAGGAATCGCCCTCGAACTTCATCGAGTTTATGCAATGCTTTAAGATCGATCGACCCGATTGTTTCTACACCTTCGCATCTGGTGCACTAGGATGGAATATGCCCGCGGGCGTGGGCTTAGCGCTGGCGGAGAAGAAATCAGGTAGAGGGCGGCCCGTGATCG
The DNA here is from genome assembly GCA_003166915.1 of Candidatus Cybelea palsarum. Lineage (GTDB taxonomy): Bacteria > Vulcanimicrobiota > Vulcanimicrobiia > Vulcanimicrobiales > Vulcanimicrobiaceae > Cybelea > Cybelea palsarum. The sequence continues at coordinate 4,605 of PMUK01000203.1, read as the reverse complement.
TCGTAATGGGTGATGGCTCGTTCCAATATTCAGTGCAAAGCATTTACACCGCAGTCCAGGAAAATGCCCACGTCGTATTCCTGACCTTGTGTAACGGGGAATACGCCGTTCTGAAGCAATTTGCTCAGCTCGAGCAAACTCCGCATGTGTCCGGACTCGATCTACCTGGTCTCGATATTGTGTCGTTGGGCAACGGATACGGCGCGCGATCAACTCACGCGAAGACGGCCGATGAGGTGAAGCGGGCGTTCGCGCCTGCTTTGGAGTTTAAAGGATCGAGCGTCATTGAAGTTCCCATTGCTAAAGGACGCCCCTCACTTCTCGACGCTTAACGAAAGAGGTTGCTCGTGGATTGTCATTGTCGGCCCCCATACTTGGAAGCGCTGCGTGCTGCAACGGGCATACGGCGCGGAGAGTTTGTCGCGATGGTCGGGGGACTGGTTGCGGCGTCGACGATGCCGGCAAGCGCTGCGGTCGCCGGGCCGGCCGACACGATCCTCATCAACGGCCGATTCCGAACGATGGCGGCAAAGCAGCGTACGGCACAATCGGTGGCCATCGCCGGAGGCCGCTTTTTAGCAATTGGATCGAAGAGCCACGTCATGACGTTTCGCGGACCCCAGACGGCGGTCGTCGACGTCAAGGGCGCGACGGTGCTGCCCGGTTTCGTCGAGCCGCACATGCACTTCATCTATCAGATCGCGCTTGCGAACGAGCTCTCGGCACGGTATCCGCAGTGCGCGTCGCTTGACGCGTTCGTTTCCGCGCTGAAAAGCGGACTCTCCAAGGTAGCGCCCGGGGCATGGTACGGAGCCTTCGGTTTCGACAACTCGGTGATGGCGCCGTACCGCCAACTCTCGATTGCGGATTTGGATGGCGTCTCGAGCGAGATACCGATTTTCGTGATCAATCCGTCCGGGCACATCGGCTACGCAAACAGCAAGGCATTCGAACTCGTTGGAGTCACGGCGCAATCCCCGGACGTTCCCGGCGGCGGCCGCTACGGTAAGGATGCGAGCGGCGCGCTCGACGGTGTCATCTACGAGCCTCCCGCCATGGCCCCGTTTCTCAAAGCGACCATGGCATCGATCAAAATCACCGCGGCGAAGATCACAGGATGGTACGGCGATCTGCTCGCAACGATGGCGAAGGCCGGCGTGACGACCGTGCACGACGCAGGCATCGGCCCCACCGGCAACGTCCAGGACGATTGGGCGATCTTCACGGCGCTGGTGAACCGCGCGAACAACCCGGTGCGCATCAGCGCGATGCCCGATTTTCAGGAACACGCGACCTTCGATGACTTCGTCGCCGGCATCAAACGCTTGCCGGGCAAGCCGATCTTCCTCGCGGACGGCAAGTTCTCGGTTCCCTGCGTGAAGTTCTGGGCGGACGGTTCGCTGCAGGGCTACACGGGCGCGCTCACCCAGCCGTATCTCGGCCAGCCGAACGATCGGGGCGAGCTCGATTGGCAACCCCAAGCGTTGAACGCGCTCGTTGCACTTGCGAAGAAAAACGGCTGGAGCACTGCCATCCACGCAAACGGCGATGCCGGCATCGATCTCGCGCTCGGCGCTTTCTCGAGCGCCTACAGCGCGGAGGCCGCACCGGGTTTCCGCAACCGCCTGGAACATTGCACCGTCACGCGCCCGGAACAATGGGATACGCTGCAACGCATGAACCTCGCGGTCTCCTTCACCGAGGGACACGTCTACGATTGGGGCGAGCCCTTCTATTCCCGCATCCTCGGGGCCGAACGCGCGACGGGCATCGATAACGCGAAGGAAGCGATCGAGCGCAACATGGTGTGGTCGATGCACTCGGATTATGCGACCACCGACATCGAGCCGTTGCGCTACATCCAAACGGCGGTGATGCGCCTGCCGATCGGCGCGAAGAGTCCGCTCGGTCCGGATCTGCGCGTATCGGTGCAGCGCGCGCTCGAAGCGATGACGATCAACGGCGCAATCGCGTGCCAACTCGAGGATCGCATCGGCTCGATCGAGCTCGGCAAAGAGGCCGATCTCGTCGAGTTGGGCGAGGATCCGCTCGCCGTCGAGCCTTCAACGATCGCGCAGATTCCCGTGCGCGCCACTTGGTTGCGCGGAGCGCGTTTCGAGCACAGCTGACGCCGGCACGGCGAGACCTTTCATGGGATGGCCGGGAGTCGAACTCATCGAGCGTGATTCTGCAAAGTTCATGATGGATCAGAAGGTCTGAACCTATTGAACTTTCTGGTTCCCGAGCGCTCACGTGGGGTCACGAAAGTTACGTGTAAATTAAGACTATGCGATACGCGCTTGGTCGTAACCGGACGATTCGAAGACCAGTGCGGAATCGTGGAAGGCTCGCTCGACAAACGCAGGCCAGCTGCGAGGTTCCGCAACACCGCGACGGCACTCGCCACGAGCGTCGGGCCGAAGAGATGTTTCAGCCGAATTTTTTCTCGCCGCCGACCCAGGTTTCGCTGACCTTGATCGCCATGATCTTCGTGGGATCCGTCTTGTACGGATCGCTCTCGAGGATCGTCAGATCGGCCTCCTTGCCGCTCTCGAGCGTGCCGATTACGTCCTCCATCCCGATTTGCCGCGCCGCGTTGATGGTCACCGCCATCAGCGCCTGCTCGAGCGTGATTGCCTGATCCGGACCGATCACCGACCCGTCGATCTCGCACCGGCGAATCATCGCGGTCTGAACGAGGCGCAGGGGACCGATCGGTGCCGCCGGCGAGTCGGTATGCAAGCTGAAGGGGATGCCCGCCTTCACGCACGCGCCGGCTGGATTCACGAACCTCGTCCGCTGCGGCCCGAAGATCTCGTCGCGATAGGCCGCGCCATACAGGAGCACGAGATTCATATGAAAGGTGGGCTCGACGCCGAGCCGCTTCATCCGTTCAAGCTGGTCCTGACGCGCCATCGTTGCGTGTTCGATCCGGTTAAGTCCCGTCGCCGGCGTGGCGCCATAGGCCGACTCGATCGCATCGAGCGCGTCATCGATCGCAGCATCGCCGTGGCAGTGAATCAAGATCGGCCACCCGGCGTTCATCGCCGCGCGACACATCTGCGCCATTTGAGATTCGGAGTAGTTCGTTTTTCCCTTCCGCGTGCTGTGCAGGTAGGGTTTCGTTTGCGCGCCCGTCTCCGTCTGATTCGAGCCGTCGGCCCAGAACTTGATGCCATAGAGCGAAAGCCGACTGCCGGCGATCATCCTCGCCTTTGCGCCCGGGCCCAGCGCAGCGAAAACCTTGCTTTGGTCGATCGCATCCGTCGACAAGCTCGCGCTCAGCCTCACGTCGAGCGTGTTGGATAGCCTCGCGAGCGGCTGCACCCATTCCGGCTTGATGGTGCCCGGCTCGTGCAGCGTCGTATTGCCGACCGCCGCGACTTGCTTCGTATATGAGGCGAGTGCCTTCGCCATCATGTCAGGCGTAATATCAGGGATGGCGACCGCGGTGAAGCGCAACAGCGCCGGTTCTTCATAGATCAGGCCATTCAACTTGCGGTCAGACCCGCGCCCAAAGTGGCCGCCGCCGGGAAGGACGCCGACATCTTGGGGGATTTTGACGAGCTTGAACGCCGTCGAATTGGCGGCGGCAACGTGCCCGTTCACGTACCAGACGAAGATCGGATGCTCGGTTGAGACCGCGTCCAGCTGCTTCATCGACAGGTCGCCGCCTTGCAGCACGTTGTCGAAATAGCCAGCTCGGATCCACTGACCCGGCGGTGTCTTCGCAACCGCTGCCTGCAACGCGGTGATCACCTCGGCGCGCGTCAAATACTTCGTGTAGCCCACGTTTATGAGCAGGTCGGCCCAAAGCGCGGAGAGGCAGGTGTGATGGTGCGGATCTATGAGCCCCGGCAGCAGCGTGCGGCCCTGCAGGTCGACGATACTGGTCGTGCTGGCGGCCAACGCTGAAACGTCCGATTCCGATCCAATCGCGAGAATCTTGCCGCCGCCAATCGCCAGCGCCTCGACCGGTGCCTGCTGGGCGGTCATTGGAATGATTGTGCCGTTGCGAAAGATCACATCCGCGCCGCCGGCGGCAGCGACCTTGCGGGTCGCCGTCATCGCCGTGGCTGCAGCCCCGGCCGCGGCCGTGTAGGCGATGAACTTGCGCCGGCTCGGAGGGACGTCCCAATGGTTAAACGTCACCCGATCGGCGATTAGCGAACTGATGCATGATCGACACATAGGCTTCTCCTGGGACAGCGATTTATGCCGCGCACAAAGGCGGAAGTTGCTGGTTAACGAGCCGCTGGACGAACTCCTGGAGTGACCTCACCAAAACTAGACGCTGAACGACGTTATTCTCGCTTGATCGGCGAGCCGCTTGGGCGGACCGAATACGGAGCTTCCTGACCACATTCTCCATATGGCGCGCAGAATGCGACGACCTTCTTGGCGGCGCGCGTCAGATTCGTGACGATGAATCCGACACGCGGAAACAACTCACCGGGATGCCACTCGACTTTGGCAATAACCCGACGCGGCTTCGTCCAACTTCCCGCCTGATAGCGAAAGCTCGCGTACGAGCGCCGTACGTCATGTGGCGGCCGGCCATCGCCAGCGTAGCCGATGCGCCGAGCGCGGCACGGATTATGCGAA
>PMUK01000030.1 GCA_003166915.1 Candidatus Cybelea palsarum | reverse complement strand
CAGGCGGGGAGCGAAGAGCTCATTGTAGCCGATCCAGCGTCGACGGGGAAGCTGCGGCAAGCCGCGCTCCTGTTTTACCGTTGCGCACAAAATGAGTCCGACCCCTATATGCATCAGCTCTTCCTAGCGTACTACGCAAACACGCTCTACCGAGTTGGGAAGAATACGAATGATGCACGAGCTATTTCGCTCGCTGCAGCGACCGCGCTACGCCTGGATTCGTCGCAATTTGACGATGTGCGAGCACTCGTCGCGAAGATTAATGTGTCGCTCTCTCGCCGCCAGTCTGCACCAACGGCGACGCCTGTGCCGGTCGGCTCTGTAAGCGGCGTAATAACTTGGCAATACAATGAATACGTAGGCACTAAAGGTGATTCCGAGGCGAATGTGGCCCTTTTCCCATCACCCATGCGCGTCAAGGTCGATGACTCGGACGTACCAGCACTTAGCCTGGCTGTTGGGACCGGCTCTCCCAACGCTGACCTTCAACAGAAATATGGCATGGTGGTGGGCAGATGCGATGGAAACGGTGACATCACACTAGATAATGTTCCAGCAGGACACTACGCTGCTCTTATAGTCTCCGCAAAAACAAGGCGAGATTTTAACGAGCCCTTGATGGACGTAGAAATACAGCTTCTGTCGTGGATTTTCGCGGACGATCAGGGACGCGATGACTTCATTGGGAATATAGCGGCGAGGACGAACCTAATGAGCGGCATACTCCTACAAAAGTGGGCATTCGAGTTCGTGACAGTAACGCCGGGTGAGACAGCGCACTTTAGCCATGACTTTGGTAACACGTATATCTAGTGAGGCGCCCCTAAGCGGCGGTCCGCAGAACTTCTACGGAAAGGAGACTGCTCGTGGCTCGAAGTGTCACTTCGGCGATCCCTGGCACATCGAAATGCGCTAGGATTCAACGGCGCCGCGTAACCAAGCCGCGCTTTCCGAGGGAAGGACAGGAACGCTGCCAAGGCACCCGCTCAGGAAGCATTCACCAAAAGCCCCGTGGGGGCCGGAAAGAATCCCCCAAAGTCCGCTCCAAAGCCCTACAGCGGCCCAGGAAGCGCTTAAGCTCAACTGGATGACTCTAACGTGCATGAGAGCATTCCAACGACCCTGAGGCCCTAGAATCCGTTTCCTACACGTCACACTGGAACACCCTAAGTCGGCCGCACAAAATAGTATGTTCCAGTGATGCCAACCTGATGCCGGGACTAGAACAAGAATAGGGATTTGAACCGAGGATCTCTCGAGGGATTGGATACCATGAAGGCGCTCTCGCCGACGCACCACTGACGCGGGTAAAGCGACTGTCGAATCGCGACCGCGCTCGCCCAGGCGCGGATTATAGACGGCTCCAGGGCTTAGCTAGCGATAACTCTACTTCTCGATACCCACATCCAGCTAGAACGGCCTGGATCTTTATGCTGTGGTGCCACGCAATTTAGGGCCGCGAGTACGAGCCTAATCCATGGGCTGAACTCGATCCCTCTCGTTTCGCTGATCACTGGTTGCGCGCCGAATTCGCGACTAATGTGGCTCTGACCGGCATCTTCGAGCTCGTCATCGCACCAAGGATCGGTACAAGTCGATGGCAATGGTCCAGCGCTATGTCCGCCGGGCAACGTTCTTGGCGGCCAACGCGGCCAAACGAGTCGGGCTCTAATCGCCGAGCGTGAGCGCGCGACGCGTAATCCAGGCGCGAAGTCGAGAGCGCGCAACTTGGGCGCGACCTTGTGGGGAAATTTTTGTATGCGCGCGCAAGCTGCCCTCAAAATGCCACCACACCGATGCTCAGCTAAGCGGCTACTGGCGAGCGGGTTAGGTTGTCAGGAGCAAGGGCGGAGCTTGGGGGGCAGGTAGCGATGAGGTTCATTCTCATCGTTCACGTCGACAGACCCAGAGCTTCAGTGGCGCTGATCTTCGCCGCAGTCGAAAACTTACTTGCAGCATTCATCGCCCCTCCAGGCCTCGCGGCCTTCTCGCACGAGGAAATAGACGATCACCACTGACGTTACGGCGTCCAGCCACCACGCCCGCAGCAAAAGTTGAGCTACTAAGTTAAATTAAAGACGCGCTTGTAGGGGGGACGGCGGCAGTTTCTCCTGAAGTTCGCTTCAGGCATTTCCGATAGGAGGAGCAGCCGTGCGATTTCGTCTGGTTCCGTCGATGTTAGCGTTCGCGATTCTCGTGGGCGCATGTAGCGGCGACGGCACCGTGCCCACCTCCAGTGGACCAAGACCTGCGTTCGAATCCTTCGGAATCGCGCCGAATCGAGTTGGGGCCAAGCATATCTACGTTGCCAATTCCTTGCTGACCAACTCTTCGGTAACGACCTACGATGCGGCAACGGGAGGGCAAACGCCTCCGACGATCACAATGGCGGTGACGAATCCCTACGGGATAGCTTTCGACGCGACCGACAAGCACATCTACGTCGCAAACGGCGGCAGCACGACCGTGACGGCCTACACGGCTATGGGAAAGCAGACTGCCCCCACGATCAAAACGGGGCCAGCAACCCCGACTGGCGTCGCTGTCGATAGAAAGGGGCAGATCTACGTCGCCGCCGGCAACGTAACCGTGTATACGGCGAAGGGGAAGCGCATCCTTACAATCACGGATGGCGTCGACGCGCCCTACGGCGTAGCGGTAGGCGCTAACGGCAAGATCTACGTTGTGAACACGGGTGTAAACTCCGGTAAGACGTATGTATCGACGTACATGGCCAATGGTAAGCGGACAACTCCAACGATCACCAGCGGATTGGATTACTCCGACGGCGTGGCGGTTGACTCCGCCGGCAAGATCTACGTTACGAACGTTGGGAATAACACCGTGACGACGTACACCTCAAACGGCAAGCGAACCACGCCGACGATCGCAACCGGGCTGGCCGCGCCCTACGGCGTGGCGGTCGATGCGTCCGGCAAGATCTACGTCACGAACTCCGGCAACGACACGGTGACCACATACTTGAAAAATGGGAAAGAGACCGCTCCGACGCTAACCGGGCTGAGCGAGCCGGTTGGGATCGCAGTGCACTAGCGCCGGGCTAAGATGTCCTTTCGCCGAGGTTATCTGGGGAATCCGGGCTAAGCTAATCACAACGACGAACGAAAGTCCGGGCGACCTGCCGTAGCTCGATCTTCCCAAGCTCAAGAAGGGCCTGAGAAAATCGCTTCACCGGCTATTCCCACCGAGCTGCAAGGATTCGAGTGGATGATGAGGTCATGAGTTCGTTAAGAGGAGGACGTTAGGTGAGGCGCCGGGTCTATTGGCTCTGGGCTGGCGTTATCGTGCTGGTGTGCGCCCTCTTCTACGGTGTGATCTGGCATGGCGAGCACCTTCAGGAAGCTATTCCGTTGATGATATTGGTTGGCTTAATCGGCGGGCACGCGACCCTTCACATCTTCCATGTCCGCCACTAGCGAAGCCGACCCGCTAGACTCGAACGCGTTCCAAGCGTAGCGCATTGGCGATCACCGATACGGAGCTGAAAGACATCGCTGCGGCTGCAATCATCGGCGAAAGGAGAATGCCAAAAGCCGGGTACAGGACGCCGGCCGCTAGCGGCACCCCCAACGCGTTGAAGGCGAATGCGAAGAAGAGATTCTGTCGAATGTTGCGCATCGTCGCCTCGCTCAGGCGGCGTGCGCGTAGGACGCCGCGCAGATCTCCCTTGACCAAGGTGACTCCGCCGCTCTCCATTGCGACATCCGTGCCGGTCCCCATCGCTATCCCTACCTGAGCTTGTGCTAGAGCCGGAGCATCATTGATACCGTCGCCGGCCATCGCGATGGCCGCTGCTGCGCTGGTTAA
>PMUK01000044.1 GCA_003166915.1 Candidatus Cybelea palsarum | reverse complement strand
TACGTCGGCGGATTTCGCAGCGCCATGATCGCGTCGGCGCTACTCGCCATAGCCGCGAGCGCTGTGGCCGCGAAAGGCTTCGCCCGTTTCGAGCCCACCGCGCGGTCGAGCGCCTGAGCGACTAGCCTTCTTCTGCGAAGCGCCGGATCGCGGCGAGATCGTCGAGCGCAGCCCCTAAGCTGCGGCCGGCGATCTCGTCGGCGAGGAAGCGCATCGGCGTTGCGCGCTCGAGTCTGGGGCCGAACCCTCTGGCAATGACCACGGCGATCGGAATGACGGCGAGTCCGAAGAGAACGTTGGCCGCCAGCCACGCAGGGCTCGCGGCGGCGTAGATATCGACGCCAAAGAACCCGCGCGTGGCGACGATCAGAAGCGGCACCCACATCAGCGGAGCGAAGAGCAGCGTTCCCATCGTCGCCCGAATGCGCGCAAGCCGAAGGCGTTGCAGCCGATCTTGGATGGCGACGACGGGTTCGTCGTAGTCCAGGCTGCGCAGTTCGAAGAGCTGACGCGCTCCGGCAACGACCAGCGCGATCGCGTAGACATCGAGCATAGCCGCAGGAATAAAGAATTTCGGCTCACGTACGTGATCGGCTGCGAACCAGCCCAGCAGAACGATACCGATCAGGTTGACGATCAGCTCGAAGGCGATCCCGCGCGCAAGCCGCTTCAGCGACGTATCGGCCTTACGAAGGTTCCATTGCTCGAAGAGCAGCGTGTTGAGACGACTGCTTGCCTCGAGCCTCCGATTGCTCTCGTTCCAAAGGTCTTTGAGTTCTTCGAGTTCCATGGCGTTCTCCGTTCGTTAAAGACTGTTGCGCACCGCGATGTCGAGCTTGAGGCGCTGTTTAATTCGGCCGATTTTCGTGGCGACGTTCGTCTCCGATATTCCGAGTATCGCGGCGATTTCGGCGTACGAGTTATCGTCGAGGTAAAGGAGCATCAGCGCGCGATTCAGCTCGTCGAGCTCTTCGATAAACTCCCGCAAGAGCGCGAGGGCAGCGTCGCTTTGCGCCTCGGGTGGTGACGGGAGCATTTCGAGGATTGCCGGTTCGGCCGGCTCGACGTTCCTGGCCTTGCGCATCTCGCTCCGACGCAATGAGATGGCGACGTTGACCGCGATCCGGTACATCCAGGTCGAGAAGGCGGCGCGCTCGTCGAAGCGGCCGTAGGCGCGCCAGAGTTGCGCGACGATCTCCGCGACCAGGTCCTCGCGGGCCGCGGGGTCGCGGCAGTATGCGTTGGCGACCTTGATGAGAATTCCGCGGTGCCGGTTGAGGCGATCGACGAAAGCGGTCTGCGCGTCGTTCGTTCTCATTTCAGCTAAGTTAGTCGCTCGGACCGCCTACAAAATCACACTTCGAGCGCCGAGAACGCTTTCTCGAGATCGCCGATGAGGTCACTCGTGGATTCGAGGCCCACGCTGAAGCGCACGAGGCGATGGTCGTACGCCGGACGATCGGAAGCGTGCCCGATCGTGTACGCGACCGCAAGGCTGGTCGTTCCTCCCCAGCTATAGCCGATTTCGAAGAGCTGCAACGCATCGACGAAGGCCCCGACCGCTTCGCGCGTCGGTCCCGGTCGCAAGACGATCGAAAAGACGCCCGACGAACCGAGGAAATCGCGCGTGTAGAACTCGTGCCCCGGGCAGGACGGGAGCGCTGGATGGAGGACTCGCTCGACTTCGGGGCGTTCGTCGAGCCAGTTGGCAATCGCCAGCGCAGAGCGTTCGATCGTGTCGAGTCGTACGGCAAGCGTTTGCAGTCCGCGCAGCGCGAGACTGCAGTCGTCGGGCGAGACGGCGGCGCCGATCACCTGCCGGGCATCCCCGAGGCGGCGGTAGAGCGCCGCGTCGCGTACCGTCACCGATCCGAGCAGCACGTCACTATGGCCGCCGATATATTTGGTGATCGCCTGCATCGTGACGTCAACGCCGTGCGCGAACGCGTCGAGCAGCACTCCCGCCGACCACGTATTGTCGAGTGCGACCAATGCGTGGCGCTGATGCGCCGCCTCAACGATGGCCGGCAGGTCCTGCACTTCCATCGTGACCGAGCCGGGGCTTTCGGTCCAAACCAGACGCGTCTTTTCATTGAATAGCTCGCCGATTTCGGCACCGATTGTCGGATCGTAAAAGGTTGCGGTTATGCCGAATCGCGCGAGCAGCGACGTGGTGAGCTGCCTGTTTGGACGATACACGCTCTGAGGAACCAGAATATGATCGCCGGCTTTCAACAAGGCAAAGTCGACGAGCGAGATCGCGGATTGTCCTCCTGGCGTGAGGATCGTGTGCCGTCCCGATTCGAGCTCGCAGATGCGCGCGGCAAGTTCGAGGGACGTCGGCGTTCCGTAGAGGCCGTAGGTATAGCCCGCGCGCTCCTGGTCCCAGTCGTCGGTGACGCTGGCCGCGTTGGCGAAGAGCGTCGTCGAGCCGCGGTAGACGGGCGTCGCAAGCGAACGATATCCCTGCGGAATGCGTGTTTGGGAGTGCAGAAGCCGCGTTTGCCAGGTGCTCATGAGGCGGCGCTTTCATTCGAGCCGCCTGCAAGCCTCTTGGATGCTTGACGCGATTGGCCGGAGAACCACCGGGCGGATGGAAACCCAAGCCCTGGACTATGCCGACGGTAATCCGCAGGATCGCGTCCAGTTTTTCGACGCAAAAGTGATTCTCAAGCCGGATTTCTTCGCGACGGTCCGCGGTTTTAAAATGTTTAGCGATATCGTCGCCGAGGCCGCCGGCAAGGTTAAGGGCGTCACCTACCAGCCGGCCGACCTCGCCAGAGCGAGGCCCCGCATCAGGGAGGTGATGTTCCTCGATACGGCCGACTTCCGCCTCTACAATAACTCGTTCATCTTGCGTCGCCGTAACGACTACCAAGACGGCTTCCCTACGAGCGATCCCGAGGTCGTCTTCAAATTCCGCAACGCTGACATGCAGAAGGTCTCCTCAATCGATGTGCGACCAAAGATTGCCGGCCCGTATCGGACGAAGTTTAAGGCCGAAGCGCTGCCCCTCAAAGATGGTCCGGGCGGATTCCGACTACTCTATTCGCACAACTGTATTTTTCCGATGAGTTCCGTGCACGGGGCGGACCGCACGAACCTGCGTGTCATCGCGAAGGCACTTCCTGCGATCGCCGGTCTCGTCGGCGACCTGGAGGAAAAAGTCGAGTTGGTGAACTCTACCCTGGTCGAAGAGGTGCTGATGGATCTCGGACCGATCGATTTCGGAAAAGGCATGACGACGAAGTCGAACATCTCACTTTGGCGTTCACTCGGCGACCACCACGTGATGTGTGGCGAGTTCGCTTATCAAGCGAGGTTCGACCGGCGCGAGGACGTGCACCAGGTCGTCAAGCAACGCGCCGAAGAGCTGTTCATCAAGCTGCAGCAGGTTGCCACAGGTTGGCTCTTGCTCGGAACCACGAAGACCGGCCTCCTCTACCAATTGAAGGGCAACCCGCCTCAAAGCCATGAGTAAAATTTCAATACCGGCGATCTTTGGCGTATTTCTGCAGATCGGAGCAACGAGCTTCGGCGGCGGAGTCGTGGCCTATCTGCGCAGCGCGCTCGTTACTAAGAAGAAGTGGTTGACCGATACCGAGTTTCTCGAGTTGATGTCGTTGAGCAACACGTTGCCCGGCTTGAATGCAACAAACATGGCGATCCTTGCGGGCCAGCGCTTGCGCGGAACGCTCGGCGCAGTCGCGGCAATGGTCGGGATGTGTTTGCCGGCCCTGATTCTGATGACCGCCGCCGGATTCGCGTACGGCGCGGAAGGGAGCCGGCCGTTGGTCACGGCGATGCTCCGCGGCGTCGCAGCGGCGGCGACGGGACTGATCGCGGCAACGTGGTATCAAATCGGAAAGAAGACCGTGAAAGGCTTCTACGAAGCATTCTTTATCCTAGCGGCGATCCTCGGCATCAACTACTTCAAGCTTTCGGTGCCGATCGTGCTGCTCTCGGTCGGGGCACTCTCGATCTTTGCCTTCCGGCCGCGTAAGCCCGGCGACCACAGGAAGGAGGAGCACGCATGGATCAGATCCCTGCAATAGCGCGCGTATTTGCGTACCTATCGCTGCTGACGATCGGCGGCGGCATGGCAGCCTTTCCGGAAATGAAGGTTCTGGTCATCGACACCCACCGCTGGCTCACCTATCCGCAGCTGATTCATATCTATAGCGTCGGCCAAATGTCGCCTGGCCCGAACATGATGATGGTTGCGACCATCGGCGAACGCGTCGCCGGGATCCCCGGCGCACTGGTCGCCGCATTTGCATTCTTTGTGCCGACCGGCATCTTGACCTTAGCCGTCGGCGGCCTCTGGACGCGGCTCGAGCAGTGGCCGTGGCGGGCGTCCATTCAAAAAGGGCTTGGACCGGTGGCGATCGGTCTTGCCGTCGCCGGCCTCATTACGTTCGGCAGAACCGCGGTCACCGGCTGGGTAACCGTTGCCGTCGCGCTCCTCGTGTTCGCGGCCACAATGCGCACGCGCCTGAACCCTGCGCTGCTGATTCTCGGAGGTGCGCTCGTAGGCGCGGTCGCCCTGCGGTAATGCGCCTGCCTTCCGGACGGTCCAAAGGGTAGAACCGGGGCTAAATGGGTACCCGTTCGGTATGAAGATATATACGCCGAAGAAATGGGACCTTTCCGGACTGAACGGCATCTCCGATGCGACTCTCGAGATGCATTTCTCGCTTTACGAGGGCTACGTCAAGAACACGAATCTGTTGAACGAGCGTCTGGGTGCGATCCGGCAGGCCGGTAAAGCCGCCGGGGCAGATCCGGCATATGCCGAGCTGGTGCGCCGTCTGGGCTTCGAGTACAACGGCATGCGCCTCCACGAATACTACTTCGACAATATGGCCAAGGCCCCGGGCGAGATCGGCATTGGCCGGCTCTATAACGCCCTCGGCGAGGCTTTCGGCGGCTTCGAAGCATGGAAGAAGGACTTCATGGCCGTCGGCGGCATGCGCGGCGTCGGTTGGGCGATCGCATACTGCGATACGACCAACGGACAGATCACCAATCACTGGATCAGCGACCACGAGAACGGGAATCTAGCCGGCTTCGTTCCGGTCGTTGTGATGGATGTATGGGAACATGCGTTCATCAAGGATTACAAGCCGTCCGACAAAGGTAAGTACATCGAGGCGTTTTTCGTCAACGTCGACTGGAAGGCGTGTGAATCCCGGCTCCCGTGAACTGCTATTTCTTGCGGCACGGAATTGCCGTCGAACCAGACGAGTGGACCGGACACGATTTCGACCGGCCGCTGACGCACGAGGGGATCGAGCGAATGAAATGCGAGGCGCGTGCGATCGCCGATCTCTCGCTGCGGCTCGACGTCATCGTGACGAGTCCGCTGCTTCGCGCACGTCAGACGGCCGAGATCGTGGCCGATCGCCTGAAACTACGCGACGAAATCGTGGAAGACAAACGGCTTGCGGACGGTTTTGATACCAAACGGCTCTCCGAGATTCTCGGCGAGCACGATAAGGCCGACGCGATCATGCTCGTCGGTCACGAGCCGACGATGAGCGCCACGATCGGCCGGATCATCGGCGACGCGGACATCGAGCTGAAAAAGGCCGCGCTCGCAGGTGTTGCACTCTCGGACGCGTCCGCAGCACGCGGCAAGCTCATCTGTCTGATTCCACCGAAAGTCCTTTCAAAGCTCGGTCGGCTTTAAGTCCACGATCGAGGCCACATAAATGTAGCCATATGGCTACATTTATATTATCATAGCGCTCATGGAACCAGCGGCAAGACTTTTCGGCAGTGCTCCTCGCACTCGGATCCTCATCGCCGTTGCGCTGCTCACGGAAACTTATCCGCGAGAACTCGCACGGCTTTTAGATCTCGCTCGCCTGACTGTGCAGCGAATCCTCGATAGCTTCGAGCGTGAAGGCGTCATTCTTTCCAGAATAGTCGGGAGAAACCGCGTCGTTTCGCTCAATCGCCGCATGTACGGGGCCGCCGAACTTGAGGCATTTCTCTTAAAGTATGCCCGTCATACCGATCTCGACGACATCGTATCTCGCCTTCGACGCCGGCCCCGGCGGCGCGGAAAAGCGCTGTAGCGCTGATAACCGCTGATGACGATAACTGCCGAAACGAGCCTTGTCGACCTATAGATTACGTTATAATGTCGTAATCGATCGTGAGCGGCGCGTGGTCGCTGAAGCGTGCCTCTTTGTAAATGGAAGCGCGCTGGACGCGCGGCATCAGGTCAGGCGTAATCATCTGATAGTCGATCCGCCATCCCAGGTTTCGATCCCAGGCAGCCGGCCAGTTCGACCACCACGTGTACTGCTTTGCCTCCTGGTTGACGACGCGGAACGCATCGACCCAGCCAAGGCGTTCGATCAACGCGTCCATCCAGGCGCGCTCTTCGGGAAGCGATCCCGTGACGTGGCTGTTCCGCGCGAAATTATAGGTGTCGATCGGTTTGTGCGCGATGTTGAAGTCGCCGCAGACTATGTGAGCGCCGCCGGAATGCCGCAGCTGCGCTAGTATTGCGAGCAAACGCTCGAGGAAAGCCATCTTGAAAGTCTGCCTCGCGGGACCGCTGATGCCCGAAGGTACGTACAGCGACGCAACGGTCACGGCGCCGAAGTCGGCCTGCACGAAGCGTCCCTCGGAATCCATATCGTCCCAGCCCAGCGAGCGCCTCACGGAGACCGGCTCCCGCCGCGCGTAGAGCGCCACACCGCTGTAGCCGCGGCGACTCGCGTCGACGAAATATGGCGTAAATCCGGCCAGCGCTGTCGCCTCGGGCGGCAGCTGATGCTCCTGTGCGCGCGTCTCTTGCAAACAAATAACGTCGGCCTCTTCCGACGCGGCCCATTGAAAGAATCCCCGGCGTGCCGCCGACCGTATCCCGTTGGCATTGAGCGAAAGTATTCGCATCGTTAGGCGAGCGGCTTGCGAAGCTTGATGAGCCGCTCGACCTCGATAAAGCCACAGCTGGTGTGAGCGGCGAGCGATCTATGGTTATCAATTTCAGTATCCGAGGCCAGCTCCGAAAAACCGCGCTCTCGAGCCCAGTGTTCGGCCGATTGCATCAGCGCTCGGCGGACACCTTGACCTCGCAGCGGTGGTTCCACGTACCAACCCTCAACGTGCGGCACCGGCATCGACTCGCAACCATCGGAAAACGAACGAACGGCGAGCTCGATAAGACCGACCGGCGTTGCGCCTTCCTCGGCAAGGAACGCGGACGCAATCGTCGGTGTCGTAGAGCCCTTCAGAAATGATTCGGCCTCAGCGGTAAGCTCGTCGGGATCTACGGTAGGCCATAGTTTGTGACGCAGCATCGCCCATCGTTGCGCGTCGCCCTGTCGAACGGAACGAATCAGCACGCCGACGATTTCCGACTCATAGAAAAGGGAGCCTTCTTCATGCTATGATAACCGTGTGCCGATGCAAGGGAGCGGCAAAGTGAAGAGCCACCAATATAAGACGCATGTGCGTTGGTCAGCCGACGGCGAGGGCACGAAATCCTATCGCGGCTACTCGCGCAACTTTACGATTGCCGCGCACGGGAAGGCCGATATCGCGGGTTCGAGCGATCCGGCGTTTCGCGGAGACGCGATGCGCTATAATCCCGAGGAACTGCTCGTCGCGAGCCTTTCCTCATGCCACATGCTCTGGTACTTGCATCTCTGCTCGGTCAACGGAATCACGGTCCTCGAATATGGCGACGCAGCAACCGGCACGATGGAAGAAAGCGATGGGGCCGGGCAGTTCGTCAAGGCAGAGCTTCGACCGAAAATCACGATCGCTCGCGGCGGCGATTCCGCGCGCGCCCTCGCGCTGCATGAGGAGGCTCATCGCCTCTGCTTCATTGCACGATCGGTAAACTTTCCCGTCGACGTGGAGGCAGAAATTGCCCATGAATAAACCGTCGGCCGAGCCGTCGGCTAAACAACAACTCGCACACTTCATCTCGCAGTTTTCTCCCGAGATCGCGGGCCTCGCGCGAGCTGCCTTGTCAACCATGCGCGATCGGCTTCCGGGAGCGTTCGAGATGGTCTACGACAACGCATACGCACTCGTCGTCGGCTTCGGGCCGACGCCGCGGCCATCGGAGGCGATTTTTTCGGTTTTCATCCACCCGAAAAAAGTAAGCCTCTGCTTTCTGTATGGTGCGCACTTGACCGATGCCGAGCATCTGCTCCAGGGTAGCGGTAACCAAGTGCGGCACATCCGTCTCGAGAGCGCAGCAGTCCTCAAGAAGCGTGGCGTCCGCGCGTTGATGAACGTCGCCATCGAGGATGCGGTAACGCCCTTTGACGGTACGCGGCGCGGCCAAACGATCATTAGAGCGATTTCGAAGAATCGCAGGCCGCGACGCGTGATTTAGGACGCGACTCGGGTCGCCCGAAGACGCAACACAAACCGAGGTGCGAAGTTCATGACGAAACCAAGCCGCTATTCCTACTCCGAGACGGTCGAGCGCCTATCCAAGGCGATAATCGATGGGGGAAACACGATCTTCGCCACGATCGATCAAGCGGCGGCGGCAAAGACCGTCGGCCTGCCTTTGCGGCCGACCACGCTCATCATCTTCGGAAACCCGAAGGGCGGAACGCCCCTGATGGACGCCTTTCCGCTCGTCGCCCTCGAGCTCCCATTGAAGCTCCTCGTCTGGGAAGGGGGTGGCAATGTCAGCGTTGCCTACGTGACGATGTCGGAGATCGCCGCTCGATACGGTGTCGTCGGAATGGACGAACGCATCGCGGCAATGGATCGAGCGGTCGACGCGCTAATAAACACGGTGGCTTAGCGGGTCGAGGTTGCCGCGCTTAGTGCTTGAGAAGGATGGCAAGCATCGTCGTGATCCACGTGACTACAATGAGCGAGGTCATCCGCCACTGAAAACCGTCCAGCCGTCGTCCAAGGCCGTCCAGGCGGAGGCCGACCTGCCCGAATCGCAAGTCCATCTGCGTGAAGCGACCATCCATCTGCGCGAAGCGACCATCCATCTGCGCGAAGCGACCATCCATCTGCGCGAAGCGACCGTCGATCTGCACGAAGCGCGCATNNCGACCTGCGCGAACCGCGAGTCTATGCTCGACGCGAGGTCGCCCAAGCGCCTGTCGAGCTGCTCGTAGCCGCCTTCGAGGTGGGCCATCTGAACTTCCAGTGGCTGGCCGCTCATTGGTTCACTCTATCACGGCGCGGGGGAGCGGCGGAAAGGCCGCCGCCGGGACGAAGCCTTTTGGGTGCCCGAATTGCCCGACATCACCGCCTATATGACCGCCCTCGAAGAGCGCATCGCCGGGCAGCCGCTCGAACGACTCTCCATCGTCAATCCGTTCGTGCTACGAACGCAGGAGCCGCCGGTTGCCGTCCTGCAGGGCCGCACAGTTCACACACTGCAGCGGATTGGAAAACGCATCGCCATCGGATTCGATGGCGATTACTGGCTCGTGCTTCATCTGATGATCGCCGGGCGGCTCCATTGGAAACAGGGAAGAGCCGGCACCGCGAACCGCGCGACGTTAGCCGTTCTCGACTTCCCAAAAGGTTCGCTCGTCCTGACCGAGGCCGGCTCCAAGCGGCGCGCCTCAATACACATCGTCGAGGGCGAGGCAGCGCTCTACGACCTCGACCCCGGCGGCATCGACGTCCTTCACTGCGATTTCGAAGCGTTTCGTAACGCGCTAAGGAGCGAAAACCGCACGCTCAAACGAGCTCTAACGGATCCGCGCATTCTTAGCGGAATCGGCAACGCGTACTCCGATGAGATTCTTTACGCGGCACGCCTCTCTCCGGTTGCGCTCACGTACAAACTCACGCTCGAGCAGTGGCAACGACTCTTCGCCGCAACGCAGGCGACACTGCGGCTTTGGGTCGATCGTCTGCAAGACGAAGCGAAGCGTGACTTTCCAAAGCATGTCACCGCATTTCGCGAGGATATGGCCGTGCACGGCCGCTACGGGAAACCGTGCCCCGCTTGTGGTGAAAAGGTGCAGCGGATACGTTATGCCGACAATGAGACGAACTACTGTGCGCGTTGCCAGACGGGCGGCAAGCTTTTGGCGGACCGAAGCCTTTCACGGCTCTTGAAATCCGATTGGCCGCGCACGCTCGACGAGCTCGAATCGCTTCGTCGCCGGACCACTTAGATGGATCTCTATGCCGCGAGCGCGCTCGCCGTCGTGTTCGCCGCCATCGTCGTGCTGGTGACGATCGCAAACCGCATCAACATTGCCTACCCGATCGTCTTGGTTCTCGGCGGCATCGCGATCGGTTTCATTCCGCACGTTCCCACCATCGAGTTGCCCCCCGCTTTGGTGCTCGTCGTCTTTCTGCCGCCGCTGCTCTATTGGGAAAGCGTCACGGCACCAACGAGCGAGTTCCGCGCAAACGCTTTCTGGATCTTCCAGATGGCGTTCGGCTTGGTTATCCTGACGACGGTCGTGGTCGCGCTGGTCGCGCACGCGATCGTTCCCGGCATGGGCTGGGGCGTCGCCTTCGTGCTTGGCGCCATCGTCTCGTCGACCGATGAAGTCGCTTTCGTTGCCATCGCCGATCGACTGAACGTACCGCGCCACATCATCGGAACGATCGAAGGCGAGAGCCTCATCAACGACGCGACGTCGCTCATTCTCTACGGGGCAGGCATCGCAGCAGTCGTGGGAGCGTCATTTTCATTGTCACACGCTTTCGGGGCGCTGGCGCTTTCGGTCGTCGAAGCTGTCGCGATCGGGCTTGGAGCAGGCGGCCTTGCGGTTCTGGCGTGGCGCGTGTTGCAAGACGAAACGCTGCAAGGCGTCATCTCCGTCGTCGTCCCGTTCGTCGCCTATCTTCCGGCATACTATATCGGCGCCTCCGGCGTCTTAGCAACGGTAGTCGCGGGACTCTTCATCAGCCGCTTCACGCCCACCGTGCTGCTTCCAATGGCTCGCGAGATGTTAACGGGCTTTTGGGTGACGATCGTCTTCCTTCTCAACGCATTCATCTTTGTCGAGGTTGGAATCCGTTTCCACGATATCGTATCGCAGCTGAATGCCTATTCGGCCGGCCAGCTCATCTGGTGGGGGAGCGCCGTCGCGGCAACGTGCATCCTCGCGCGACTCGCGTGGACCTTCGCGCAAGGGCTGCTACCGATAACCAACGAGCCCGAACACGTGGGCGGAAAGGCCGACTGGTCTCACGTCTCGATCCTTGCCTGGACCGGCATGCGCGGCGGCGTCTCGTTGGCGGCCGCGCTGGCGATTCCGCTCGAAACCACCGCAGGATCGTTTCCTTATCGCGATCTCTTGATCTTCATCACGTTCGTCGTTCTGTTGGCAACGTTGGTCGGACAAGGCGGAACGCTACCGTATATCATCAGGTGGTTGGGCGTCAAAGACGATCTCGCCGCGCAGGAGGAGGAACGCATCGCGCTTGCGGCGACCGCTCGCGCCGGGCTCGAATGTCTCGACGAGCTCGAACGCGAGGGTAGCGTTCCCCGTCCGATCTTAGAGCTGCAACGCAAGCGCCTGCGGACGCGATATGCAGAGTTCGGCGAGAGTGCCGAGGAAGCCGCGGAGATGACCGCAACGTTCCGTCGCGTCGAACGGCGCCTGCTCGAAACGCAGCAGAAACGGCTGATCGAGCTGCGCACCGAAGGGAAAATCGACAATACCGTCCTGCGCCGCGTTTTGCGCGTGCTCGATCTGCAAGCGGTCGAGATCGGCTTGCTCGAGAGCACCGGACACGAAAAAATCGAGACGGAGGGCGAGTGAACACTACCACTCCATCTGCAGCGAGCCCAGTTCCGCTCGGGCTAGCCACGGCGACTAGCACCGCCGTCGCCCTACTTCGGACGCTGTTCCGTGATAGCTATGCTTAGGATTTCTCGATTGCTCTGTGGGATGGGACGTTCGTTCCCGCCCATGGAAGCGAACGCTTCGTTTTCTGCGTCAATGATGCGGGGGCGCTACGGGCAGCATTCGCATCCGCAAACGATCTTGACGCCGGCCGCGCCATCGCGGCCGGCAGAATCGATTTCAGGGGCGACACCGAGCGCGCCGTCGACATACTCTTGCGCGCCGGGGCCACACTAACGCTCCAGCGGAAGCTCAAGCTGCTTTTTGAGCTACGAAGCTGTCCGGCAGACCCGACGCCGGTATTGCGGGAGGCAACACTTCGCGGCCGACTCCATTCGCGCGCGCGGGACCGTAGCGCCATCGAATTTCATTACGATCAGCCCGTGGAATTCTACGCAGCCTTTCTGGATCCCGAACTGCTCTATTCCTGCGCCTACTTAGGTGCAGATTTGGAATAGCGGAACAGAGCAGAAAAATGGTGGAGCTGTCGGGGTACTGCCCCCCGAGTCCAAGAAACTTAACCGGCGCGTTCTCCAGGCTCAGCCTCGAATTTTTCTTATTCGACCGTACGCCTCGAAGCGTGGCTTACCGGTCGCTGCAGATTCTTTATCTCGCACGAGCGTCGAATCACGCGATCGTGCCAGCCCGAGTTTGTGACCGGAAGGCAGAGTGGTTCGGGCCGACTCTCTGCGTCCGGTGACTAGCCTAGATTAGGCAGCCAGTGCGTATTCGTGATTGGCAGTTATTGCCGTTGCGATCGTTTTAGGAGAGCTCGCAACTCCGCCTGCTAACGCCGACTGAAGCGTCCTTGTCGAACCTATTTCAGCCCCATGCTTCCTTCGACTAGCCTGTCCTGAACGCAATCGAAGGAACACACAGTATAACACGCCGGGGCAAGCCGGGGTTCCTCTTAGGCGCCTAAGGGGCGGGGCGCTAGCGGGCGTTCTCTGTGGCCTTGGTCCCTTGATGCATCAGCGTGGAAACGATCATCATGATGATAGCGCCGTAGAGGTTCGCAAGCCACGGATTGATCTCGCCGCTGTTCAGGTGCAGGAGCGCGGCAGTGATCACAAAGAGCAGATAGTTGATCACAAACGAGAACAGGCCAAGCGTGATCAACGTCAGCGGCAGCGAGATCAGCCGCAGGATAGGCCCGATGATCGCGTTGACCAGTCCGAAGACGATCGCAGCGATTACGGCTCCCCAGATTGAGACGATATGAAAGCCCGGGACGTACTTACAAATGAGATACAGGACGAGTGCGTTGACGAGAAAGCGTAGAAGTAAGTTCAAGCTCTTTACCCTCCTTCGAGTGCTTGCTTAACCTTTGCGGCTAACGAAGGGCTCATCCCTTTCACGGCCGCTATTTCGTCCAGTGCGGCACGGCGAATTCCGGCCGGAGAGCCGAAGGCCGTCAAGAGCCGCTTCTTGCGCACCGGCCCGACGCCATCGAGGGCGTCCAGCGCCGACGTCGTCATGGATTTGGCACGCCGTTGCCGGTGATAGGTTACGGCAAAACGGTGCGCTTCGTCGCGTATTCGAGCGACGAGGTGCAACGCCGCTGAGTTAGCGGGCAAGACGATGGGATCGGACTGATTGGGAAGATAGAGCCATTCGTGTTCCTTCGCCAACCCGGCAAGGGGAAGGCCGGTCATGTCGAGTTCCTCGAGCACCTCGACGACCGCGCTGAGCTGACCCTTTCCGCCGTCGATCAACAACAGGTCGGGTTTCTTATTGAACTTTTCTTTCTTGGCCAGCTCTCGCTCGACGGGCGTTTCCGTGTGGTCCGTCTCTCGCCGGAGATAGCGCAGACGCCGGCGCAGCGTCTCTTGCATCATCGCAAAATCGTTTGGCCCGCGGTCGTACTGGATCTTAAACTTGCGGTACTCGCTCTTCTTCGGCCGGCCTTCGACGAAAACGACCATTGACGCGACGGGATTGGTCCCCTGGATGTTCGAGATGTCGTAGCACTCGATGCGATGCGGCGGCTCCGGAAGCTCGAGCGCATCGGCGAGATCGGTCAGCACCGTCGCCTGCGCCGTCTCTTGCACTTCCTGATGCGCCAAGAACACTTTGAGATTCTGCTCGGCATTCTTCTGAACCAGGCGCATATATTCGCAGCGCGCACCGCGCTGCGGCCGTAAGATTCGTACGCGCTGCCCCTTGATCGCCGAGAGCCACGCTTCGATGGTCTCGCGCTCTTCGGGAAGCGCGGAGACGAGCAGCTCCTTCGGCACGGCTGCCGCCTGCGTGGCACGCGAGCGACGCTTCTCCGGCACGGGAGCTTGATTGTCGCGCGCGATGCGAACCAGCGACAGCGCATTCTCTTCCGCAACACTCGCGGTGCGCGCGGTGTAAAACTGCTTGAGAAACTCGTCCGTTAGCACTTCATCGGATTGTTCGTAGACGCCGTCGAGAATGAAATGCTCTTGGCCGATCAGCTTGCCGCCGCGCACCAGGAAGACTTGCATGCAGGCCTGTCCCTGAGCCCGGGCGACGCCGATCAGATCCATATCGAGGCGCGATTTCCACACGACCTTCTGCGCTTCGGTGACGCGACGAACCTGGACGATGCGATCCCGAAGGCGCGCCGCCGCCTCGAAGTTGTAGCGTTGTGCAGCCTCGGTCATCTCGTGCTGTAGGCGCCGTAGCAGCGAGTCCTGTTTACCCTCCAGGAAAAGCACGACCTCGTCGATCGTTGCATCGTACTCTTCTTCGGTCTGATAGCCGACGCAGGGCGCGAGGCATCGGTGAATATGATATTGCAGGCATGGGCGCTTGCGCCGTCCGTCGATCGGTTCTCGGCACGTGCGCAGCGGAAAGACGAGCCGTACCAGATCGATCAGCTCGCGGAGTCCATGAGCGTTGGTATAGGGGCCAAAGTAGCGCGCGCCGTCGTTTCGCACCATTCGCGTGAAGACCACCCGCGGAAACGGCTCGTTGGTTACCTTCAAGTATGGGTAGCGTTTGTCGTCGCGAAGACGGACGTTGAAGGGCGGTTGATGGCGCTTGATGAGATTTGCTTCGAGAATCAGCGCTTCGACTTCGTTGGTGACGACGATCGTTCGAACATCGACGACTCGCTCCGCCATGGCCGCGATCCGAATGTGATGCACGGCGCCCTCTTGAAAATACGAACGCACGCGATTTCGCAAGGAGATCGCTT
>PMUK01000046.1 GCA_003166915.1 Candidatus Cybelea palsarum | reverse complement strand
CTCGCGGCTTCGCCCAGAGTACCGATAAAGCGAAGATGAGCGAGGCTACGAGCGCTGCCGCGCCGGCAGTCAGCAGCGGGGGTAGCGGCGGCGCTGCTTTGCTTGCCTTCCCGAGAACGGCTAGTACACTGACCCCGCCGGCGAGAAACCCCAGAAGCGTGGACGCCTTGGTATCGAGGCCGTTCCTCGTTGCCGTGAGATCGCTCGTGAGTTTGTCGACACGCGCGAGCAGTAGCGTGGGAACCTCTTCGTGCTCGATCTGCTCCACCAACTTAGCGAAGTCGGCAGCCTGAGGCCACTGGTTGCCGGGATCGAGCGGATTCTTAGCACCGCGGCTTCTGACCCACGTCGCGATCGCATATCCGAATCCGGCGGCGGCGCCAAGAATCGCCAGGGAAATCTGCGGGGTCGAGATCACGGGCGCCACGTCAGGATGTGACCTCCCTATTTTAAAGGTCCGGTGCCTACAGGGCTAGCTGGCCTTGGCTGGCCTTCTTGGGGCTTCCTGCGCGGCGCACGTCGCGCGTGCGAAAGCGCCGCCTTCCAAAGTGCATAGCCATCCAGAAGATCGCTCGCGTTTGGGTTTGCCTTAAGGGTGGCATCAAAGTGCGCAACGGTAAGTCCGGCTACGATTCGATGAGCCTCGCTTTCCGGTCGAAGATCGGCAAACGCCCGCATTTCCTGTTCGACCCATTGGAGCTCCGTCGGAAATACCATGGCTCGCACGCGTTCGTGCTGCTCCTCAGCGCGATCGACAAAATGCAAGTGGTCGACGCCCCTGAGCACTAACAACCTCTTGAACGAAGGTACACGATCGAAAACATCGCGAACGCGATCAAGCGGAATTGACACGTCGCTCTCGCCCGCCATCACGAGCGTCGGCACCTCGCGGCCCCAAGAAGGCACGCGAGCCTCGATCCACTCCCGCAAGCGCGCGTTCTTTTCCTCCGGATCGGTAGCATCGCTTGGTCGCGGCAAGATATGGTCGGAATGATCCAACGAAGCGACCGCGTAGCCATGGCTTGCGAGATGCTCGCACAGGAAGGTCGACGAGGTCTTCGAGCCTCCGTTGAAGTGCGAGAACAGAATCAGAACCCGCGGCGCTTGACCAACGGGATTCCACGAAGCGCAACTAAATTGACGGCCGGGTCGAACATCGTCGGCCACGAACTCCCTCGTTTCGACGTCGTACGGTCCGCGCGCAAAAGAATCGTACATTAAAGCGCGCGCAGCGGCGAACAGCAGCGCTTGTATTTCTTTCCACTGCTGCACGGGCAAAGGCTTGCGTGAACTGAAAGACGCCTCTTTTCAAAAGAGGCGCCGAATGAACGGATTAAATCGTCCACTTAGCTATGGACGGGGTGCCGGATTTCCCTCGCGCAGAATTACCTGTACGCTTTGCGGCCCCTGAGATGCCACACGCCGATATTACACCTTTGGTGTAGCCCGGAGCAAGTGCTGCCGTGGTTCCAGCGTGTTCGACCCAACCCGTCAGGCGCTGATACTATTTGGGTCGAACACGCCTACAAGGCTCTCCAGTAATGCGAAGTTACTTGCCTACGCTAATCGTAACGTCGTCCGGAAGGTTGATGTCGGTGGTAATGGTCAGGATCGGCGAACCGCCCGCCGGGTAGTTCCAGATAGCGACGTCTTGCCTTCCGAGGTCGGCCACGGCGACGATGTTTTTCTGGATCCAGAAGCCGGTCGGATTCCCGACGCCGTCGAGCGTCGTGCTGCCGGCCTTTGTTCCTTTCTTTCCGCTAATCGTGAACTGGTAGATCGTGCCAGCTCCTGGGTCGAGTATTGCCAGGTACGTTCCGTCCCACCGAATGCTGCCGGGGAAGGAGAAGCTCTGGTTCAGTGTTATCGTTTCGAACGATTTGCCTCCCTTGGGAAGCTCCAGGAACTCGATTTGACTCGCGGAGTTGTAGCCGTCTACAAACAGATTGCCGCTGCCGTCGTAGCCGCCGTTGTACGTGTCCTGAAGGCCATCAGTGTAGAGTTTGCCGGTGCCCTTTGCGTGGTCGAAGATTTCGACGTCTTGGCTTGCCAAGATCGTCACCGCAAGATTTCCGGTTTTCGGATCGATGGAGCAGTCGGAAGGCCCCGCGGGGGAAATGCTTAGGCTCGAGAGCGGCGTGGTACCGCCGTGCGCGTACTCCAGCACCTGGCTCGAGCCCGAGGCCACGACCCACCAGTTGCCTTTGCTCTTCTTCGACGTGCACTCGCCCGCCGGGGTGGAGATCCCGGTCAGCGTATTAACCAACTGACCGCCGGGATACGAAAATTCCAAAACGTCGGCGTTGCCCGGGTTTGCAACGTAAAGCAGGGCGCTGTTCTTCGCTTGCGCGATCGCAGTCGTCTTCGGCAACGCGTCCGGGTTCCCGAGTGGCGCTTGCAACCCGCCGCAGCTGGCGAGCATGACCGTGGCCGCGCCGATCCATAGGGCGTTCTTCACTAGAGTTCCTCCAAGTTTATCGCGAGTAAGGTTAACCGCTAGTGTACGGGCAAAGGAATGAAGAAACTCTGAAGCAACCGCGGTCCTCGGCGGAGGGATCTACGCAAATAGCGGCGTCGTGATATAGCGTTCGGCAGTGTCGGCGAGCAGCACGACGATTATCTTACCTTCCGCGTTTGGGCGCGAAGCAACATTCAATGCGGCCGAGAGCGCCGCTCCGGACGATGCGCCTGCGAGAATGCCCTCTTCTCGTGCGAGGCGTCGCGCGTTCGCGAACGCATCCTCGTCGCTCACGACGATGATCTCATCGAGGATTGCGCGATTGAGCACGGCCGGAACGAAGCCGACGCCAATTCCTGGAATCCGATGTGGCCCGGCGGGTCGGCCGGAGAGCACTGCCGCTCCCGCCGGTTCGACGGCGACGATGCGCACGTCGGGCTTGCGCGACTTGAGCAGCTCCCCTACGCCGGTGATCGTGCCGCCGGTACCGACAGCGGAGACGAAGACGTCGACGTTGCCTCCGCAATCGTCCCAAATCTCGACGGCGGTCGTCTCGCGATGCATTCGCGGGTTTGCAGGATTGGCGAACTGATCGAGTTGCACTGCACCGGGAATCTCTGCCGCGATTGCGATTGCGCGGGCTACCGCGTCGTTCATCAAAATGCCCGGCGTCAACACGACCTCGGCGCCAAGGAAGCGCAACAGCGCTACGCGCTCGGTCGACATGATTTGCGGCATCGTCAAGACGAGCCGATAGCCGCGCGTGGCGGCCACGAAGGCGAGGCCGATGCCGGTGTTGCCTCCGGTCGCTTCGACGATAGTCGCGCCAGGTTTTAATCGGCCATTCCGCTCGGCATCCTCGACCAACGCAAGGCCCAGGCGGTCTTTGACGCTACCGCACGGATTGCGCATCTCGAGTTTGGCGAGGATGCGTCCGGGCAGACCGCGCGAGATGCGCGGCAGCTCAACGATCGGCGTCTTGCCGACCGTTGCCGTCACATCGGAGAAGGGCATGGCGTCGCGCTCGTCATCTATCGAGAGGTTGCGCAAGAATACATAGGAGCCTCCGTCTACCTAACCGGACGCAGTCGGGCGTCTGATTCGACCGGCAGGATCCGGAGATTGGGCTTGGCCAAGGCGATCACGCAGCGGTTCGAGAATTAAGCTAGCCTTATGAATGTTAGATCTATGCGACGCGGGGAGGCGCTGGCCGCCGCCATACTAATTCTTCTTGCATCCGGCTGCGCCGGAGGGAGCACGCCGGGCGGATCGGCCTCGGTCATGCCGCCAGCGTCTGCCGGCGTGCGTCATTCCGGCGGTTGGATGTCGCCCGAGGTCAAGAGCGCAAAGGCGCTGCTTTACGTCGGCGATCCGACGGGCAGCCCGTCGTATAGCGGCGTCATCGACATCCTGGCTTTACACGGTCTGCAGTATAAGCTCGTCGGCCAGATTCAAGACGACGCCATGCCCGAAGGTATGACGACTGACGCTGCCGGCAATCTCTACGTAGCAGACTTGGGCGTCGCGACGGAAGGCCAGGCCACCGGCGACATTAAGGTGTATCCGAAGGGCTCCACAAAGTACTCGCGCTATATCGTCCCGGCCCATTGGGTTCCATACGATATCGCAGTCGGACGCGACGGGACGATGTACGTCGCAAACATCGCGCCGTTTGCCAAGTTCTCGCCGGGCTCGGTCTCGATCTACCCGCTGGGCGCCAGCCAGCCCTCACGGGTGTTGCGCTTGCATAACTTTCAAGTCGACGGCATAACGCTCCACGCCCAAACGGACACGATCTACGTTTCGTATCAAACCGACTCGAGCAGCGGCAACATCGCCGAATTCAAGAATGCGCGGGGAAAGGCACACTACCTCGGTGCGAGTTATCCCGAGCCGTGGGCTATCCTCGAGGACGGCAGCGATAATCTCCTTGCGTTGGACGGAAGCGGTACGGTCGAAGTCTATTCCGAGGCAACTGGCAAACTCGTGCAGCAAATCCCGGTTCCCAATGGTGCGGCGTGGGAGACGTTCAATCAGAAACGCTCCGAGCTGTTCGTCTCGAACTTCGAGCAAGTGGAAGTCTTGAGCTATCCCGCCGGTAAGGTGCTTGGATCGATCAACGAGGGATGGAGTACCTCGAACTACCCGACGGGCGTCGCCTACTGGCCGCCGCCGTAGCGAGCCTAGTACTCCTCAAGCGCCTTTACGATGGGGTCCAGTTCGGCAGCCAGCTGCCGAACACGGGGATCACCTGAATCAGCATAAAGTTTGAGTCCGGCCGAAGAGCAAGCCGTCGCAGACGGCACCACTGCGATCTAAGTACATCTCGCGCGATCTCCCTTCAAGTGTGAAGCCGCATTTCTCCAGCACTCTTGCCGATGCGGCGTTCGGCGCGAAGACCGTCGCTTCAAGGCGGCGCAAGCCCCCGTTTTGCAGCGCGAAATCCGAGAGCATGCGTGCCGCTTCGGTGGCGATGCCGCGTCCCCAATACGGTCGGCCGAGCCAGTAGCCGAACAGCGCTGTGCCGGTGCGCTCCCCCTCGAGCGGTTCGACGCCGATGCCGCCGGCGATGGCGCCGTCGACCTCGATCGCGAGGATTTGCCCGCGCGGGTCGGCCATGGCTATCGCGATCCATTCTTCGGCATCGCGCAGCGTATAGGGATGCGGGAAGCGTCGCGTCATCCAACGCGCGACGTCGAAATCGTCGGCCACGGCGCGGAGCGCACTTGCGTCACCGCCGCGGTACGGGCGCAGGTGGCAGAGTTCTCCGGCCATCATTCTCGAAACAACCCGTTGCCGCAGGATGTAGATGCGGCGATGGAACTCCAGATCAATGGATTGAACAAACGCTATGGCGCGGTCCACGCCGTCCGTGATTTCACGCTGCGGCTCGAGCCCGGAATTCTCGGGCTGCTCGGCCCCAACGGCGCGGGCAAATCGACGCTCATGCGCATGCTCGCGACGGTAACGCGGCCCAGCAGCGGGACGATCCGCTTCAACGGGAGCGACGTCGCCAAATCGCCTGACGAGCTGCGCCGCACGCTCGGCTATCTCCCGCAAGACTTCGGCATTTATCCGCATCTCTCGGCGATCGAGTTCCTCGAATACATCGGCGCGCTCAAAGGTATCGGGCGGCGCGCGCTGCGCGCCCGCATCGCGACGCTGCTGGAAAGTCTCAACCTCGCACACGCGGGTTCGCGGCCTTTGGGCGGATTCTCCGGCGGCATGCGCCAGCGCGTCGGCATCGCGCAGGCGCTGCTCAACGACCCGCGGCTTCTGATCGTCGACGAACCGACGGCGGGATTGGACCCCGAGGAGCGCGTGCGATTTCGCGCGCTCCTGCGCGACATGGCCGGCGAGCGTATCATCATTTTCTCCACGCACATCTGCTCAGACGTCGAGAGCCTGGCAACGCGAGTCGCGATCGTCGACCACGGAATGCTGCTCGCAGACGAGCATCCGTTAAAGCTCGTGAGCGGGTGCGCGTCGCTCGAAGATGCGTACTTGCAGATCGTCACCGGCGCGCGACCCGCCGCGTGAGCCGACTCTGGGCGATCTACTCGTTGACGCGAGCGGATCTGCTGGAGCGCACGCGCCGCTACCAGTACGTTGCGACGATCGCCGTCACGCTGCTGATCGGCACGCTGCTGGTCCCCGCGAAAAGCGCAGGCTATGAGACGTTCCTCATCGACGGCTACCGCGGCATCTACAACTCCGCGTGGATCGGCGCGACCTTCGCCATCCTGGCAACGATGATGCTCTCGCTCTTCGCGTTCTACAACGTCAAGAGCGCGGTCGAGCGCGACCGGACGACGCGCGTCGGCGAGATCTTGGCCGCGACGCCGCTCGCGCGATTCGACTACGCGCTGGGCAAGGCGCTGAGCAACTTCCTCGTACTCGGTTCGATGGCGGCGATTCTCTTCGTCGTCGCAATCGTGATGCAGTTCGTGCGTGGCGAGAGCGCGGGGTTCGACTTCGGTCAGATCGCCGCGCCGTTCGCGCTCGTCGTTCTGCCGACCATCGCGATGGTCGCCGCCATCGCATTGCTCTTCGAGATGATTCCGTGGCTGCGGGGCGGTCTGGGCAACGTAGTCTACTTTTTTCTCTGGACGTGGTACTTGGTCTGGAGCTTTCAGTCTGAGGCGCGGCACGTGCCGTGGTGGCGAGATATGCTCGGCGGAAATCTCGTCATGCGTCAGGTCTGGGCGGCGCTCTTGCGGATCGATCCTCGCGCGAAGCTGAACTCGGTTGAGATCGGCGCCGGCGGCGAAAGCGCGCGCCACCTCTTTACCTTTCACGGGTTCGCATTCTCCGGAAGCGACGTGGCGGAGCGTTTGGTCTGGTTTGCCGTCGCGCTCGGCGTCGTCGCCGTGGCGGCGCTGCTCTTCGACCGCTTTGCCAAGCCGGCTCGCACCGCCGAAAATACGAAGCGCAACGCCGTCGTTGTGCGGTGGCAGTCGGCGGTGGCGCGCTTGAGCAGCCCGCTGGTCGACGCGCTCTTCATCGGCGACTTCGGCGCGATCGTGCTCGCCGAGTTGCGGCTGCTCGTGCGCGGCCTAAGCTTTTGGTGGTACGTCGTTGCGGCAGGCTTATGGATATTCCAGCTCTTCGCGGACGCGAAGGCGCAGAGCATCGCGGTCGGACTCGCTTGGATTTGGCCGATGCTCGTCTGGTCGCAACTGGGCACGCGTGAGGCCGTCTGCGCGACCGAGCAGTTTATCTACCCGACGCTTCATCCGATTCGCCGGCAGTTCGTCGCGCAGTGGCTCGCCGGCGTGCTGCTCGCGCTCGCAACGGCGGGCGGTTCGTTCGTCCATTGGGCAGCCGCGGGGAATCTCGGCGGGATTGAAGGCATTCTCGCCGGCGCGATCTTCGTTCCGACGCTTGCCATCGCGTGCGGCGCTCTCTCGGGCACGACGCGGCTCTTCGAAATCGCCTACCTCGTGCTCTGGTACCTCGGCCCGATGAACCGCACGAGCTTCGACTTCACGCAAGGCGCATACGCACCGGAGTTCGCAGCGGCCTCGGTCATGCTCTTCGCAATGGCCGTTGGCGCGCGCAAACTCCGGCTGCTATACGCGTAATGGTCTACTTCCCGTCGATGGAAAAGGCGAGCAAAACATTGCCCGGTGCGGTTCCGAGGAAGTCGTAGCCGGATTCCACATACAGCATGCCGCCGGCGACGGTTGGCCCGGGGCCGTCGAGCGAACCGCCGTTGGCCTTGACCGCATTTACGGTGTCGTAGCCGCGCTCGGTGTCGACGTCCCAGACGATCGTACCGTCGGTTGTCGTGTAGGCGCGCAGATGCCCGTCGAGGCCGCCTGAGAAGACGACGCTGGGAATGGCGGTGACGGCGGCGGATTGAGCGGGACTGCAACCCGGCTTATTGATGCAGCCTGGATGAGGTGTGTACCAGCGCTCGATGCCGGTGCGCGCGTCCGAGCGCGAAGAGCCCGCCGCCGGCCTTCGGGTCGAGTAAGAACGAAACGCCGAATGGCGAGGGCTGCGAGCCCGGCGTCCCGGCTGGAACCGCGCTAAATCGCACGTCGGAGATGGCAACATAGACGGTTCCGCGGTCGGCCGCACCGCCCCACTGAACGCCGCCGAGCTTCGAGCCGTGCCCGACTTGGCGTTGCCAGAGCTGAGCGCCGCCTCGATCGGGATCCAGCGCGTAGACCATGCCGGATTTCTGCATCGCGATTAAGACGCGTTGTCCATTCGCGAGCGTCATCAGAATCAGCGACGAGCCGAAATCGAAGTCGGGGCCGTTGTCTTTGGGACAGTTTACGTTGTACGGGCTCGGAAAGCCGCACGCGACGTTCTCGGCGTCGTGCAACGTCATCTGACGCGACCACTGTAGCCGTCCACTCTTCATATCGAACGCGAGCACGGCATCGGACGTCGCGGTCGTCGGATCGGAGTAGTTATCGCCGGTCGCGACGTAGACGACGCGGCGCAGTAGATCCACGGTCGGCGCCGACCAAACCGCCGCGCCCGATGGCGCGAACTGCGTCGCGCCCTTTGCGTTCGTGCCCTGCGCCTTCGGCGCTTGCGCGATGGTAAACGTTTTCCACAGTATCGCTCCCGTCGTGGCATCGAGCGCGCTAAGGCTTCCACGGAAGGTGCAGCACGCGTAGGTCGAAGCCGCGGCAAAGGCTTCTTCTTGCGACGACATGGGAACGTAGAGCTTGCCGCCGGCAAGCACCGGCGATCCCGTGATCACCGCCGCGGGATGCGTTTCGACGCGCGTCTTCCAAATCAGCACGCCCGAGGCCGCGTCGACGGCGTACATGCTGCCCTTTTGATCGCCGAAGTACGCCGCCCAGCGCGAGCCCGTGCGCCCGATCACGATCGCGGTGCGCACACGCACACCCGCATCGAAGCTCCAGGCAACGCACCCATCGCGCGCGTCGAGCGCATAGACGTGGTGATCGGCGCTTCCGACAAAGACGCGCCCGCCGAAGACCGTCGGCGGTCCGTAGGCCTCGGTTACGCCGGGGAAGCCGAAGGCCCACTTCAACTTCAAACGCGGCACGCTCTTCGCGTCGAGCTGCGCCATCTCGGCGGACTGGAAGCGATTCTGGGCGAGTCCGTTCCCCCATCCGTCCCATCGCGGCGTGTCTGCGGCGGGAGCGAACGGCGCGCATGCGAGCAGCGCGAGAGCCGTGAACGTCGGTACGGTCCTCGAGATCATTCGTTTTCCAAGCGCTTCTTAAACCCCGATCCGTATGTCTGTGTAGGGTCGCCGGCATCGTCGGTAATGAGTGACGGGCCTTTGCTGCAGCTAAATGGATTCCAGGACCACGCCCAATAGCCGATCTGAACGCTTCGGGCGTCGGCCCAATCCATCAGCCGATCGATCTTCTCGTGCCCGCAGTCGAACTCGCCGAACTCGTCCACGACGACCGGATAACCGGCGTCTTGGATGGCCCCGAACTCCTTCGTCCAGCAGGTCGGATTCTCGCAAGTGAGATCGTCGAAGTAGACGTGAACGCCCGCGACGATTGCACGCGCGGAGTCTTTCGGCGCGTACTTCAGCCAGTGGGAAAGGTCATTCGAGAAATTGAGTCCTGCGACGATCACCACGTTCTGGGCGCCGCTTGCGCGGATCGCATCGAGCACCGACTGCGTTCCTACCACTTGCCAGCTCCCGAGTTTGCCAACACGCGGCGTCGTGCAGCCGCCGTTACGATAGCAGGGCCACGAGGTGATGTACGGCTCGTTGATCATGTTGAAGATCACCGATCGATTGCTCTTGAAGGTGGTCGCAACGGATTGCCAAAACGCCGGCGCATGGTCTTTGTCCAGACCGGGATAACGATCGCTGTTCGGCAGACCCGTTCCGCCGGCACCCCAATGCAGATCGACCTCGACGATCAATCCGGAAGCGTTCGCTAACGTTGCGAAGTCGGCCATGGCTCGCTGGTAGCGGGCACCGCTGTAAGCCTTTGGCGCACCGTTGATCCCCAGCCAGCATTCTTCGTCTAGCGGGACGCGGACGACATTTGCGCGCCAGCGTAGCACGGCGTCGATCGTTGCTTGATTTCCCTTGGGGTTGTCCCAAAACGCGTGCTCTTGCAAGCACGCGTACTCGGCACCCGAGAAGTTCACGCCGCGCAAGACGACGGGCTCGTGCGCGCTCACGTGCACGCCGCCGAGATTACCCGCGTCGGTCGTCACCAGCTGGTTGCCGAGAACGGTGATGCCCGGAGCCGGCATCACCTCGCGCACCGCGCCTTGCAAAAGTGGAACTGGGGCGGAGGTCCGGGCGCAACTCGTTACGGCAGACAGCAAGAGCGCTGACGTCGCTGCCTCGAGCCGGAAATTGCTCAGACGACGTCGCCTATTTGAAAGCCTGCGCTACGGCGTTACGCTGAAAACCTACTTCGCCGCTTTGCTTATCGCGGCCCCGAACGGATATGCGAAGCCGGTGAGCGTCTTCGTCGGAGTGCCGCCTTTGGGATACTTCCAAATCCCGACGTTCGCGGAATAGTCGTTCGGCCCAACCACCTTCTTGCCGTCGATGAAGTACTGGAAGATGCCGTCGGAATCGCTCAGCGACGTCGTGCCCTCGACCTTACCGCCTGCACCGTCAGTTTGGTAGATGTCGCCGCTCTTCGCGTCGCCGACCGTGACGTACTTGCCGTCCCACTGCACGCCGCCCGGCGTGGTGATCGACACGCCTAGCGCGATCTCGGTGAAGCTGCTGCTGCCTTTCGGCAACTCCGCGAACTCGAAGTTGCGGCTGCTGTCGACGCCGTCCACGAAAATGTTGCCCTTGTTGTCATAGCCGATTTGATAGCCGAGGTAAAGATTCGAATCGTTCAGCACGGTCGGGCTTCCCGAGGCGTTGGCGAAGATCGCCACACCGCCGCCGCCCCCTCCGCCCGACGGCTCGAAGTCGACCGCCGCGAGGTTTCCGGTCGTCTTATCCACGGAGCACCCCTCCATGTACTCGCCGGGATTGCTCAACGTGTTGATCGGCGACGTCCCGCCGTGCGCGTACTCGATAATCTGCTCCGCCGCGAAGGTCGTGAAGAACACGTCGCCCTTCTTGTCGACACACTCGCCCTGCGGTTCAGGCAGCCCGGTGAGCGTACCCATCAGCTCGCCCTTCGGATACGAATAGACGTACACGTTCCCCGTCTGGTCATCGAGATAGAGCAGATCCGACTTCTTCGCGGCCGGCTTCATCCAGCTCCGCCCTTCGACTGCGCTCCGGGTGACATGGGGAGGCGCGGCGTAGCCACTCGCGTTTGCCGCGCCACTGGGCCCGCTCAACCCCGTCGTCTGACCGCAACCCGCCGACGCCATCGCGGCCGCTGCCGCCACCGTCAGAAAACTCAACCGTGAACTCATATGCACCTCCAAGTAAAAAGCGAATAGGGCGTTACGCTGAAGAGCCATCGCTCGCGGAAGTTCTTCCCCCGCGAGCGATGGTCAAACCGAGATGGAGCTACTTCTTCGTGCTCAGTGCCGCGCCGTCGGGTTGTACGGGTCCGGTGATCGTCTTCGTCGCCGTACCGCCGGCCGGATAGTTCCAATAACCGGCAATGCCGATGCCGCCGGGGTTGGTAACGGTTGGCGCGATCACGCGCAGCCCCTTGTGCTTCTTACCGCCGAGATTGTTCGTAATCCAGAACTGCCAAACCGTACCCGCGTCGGTCAGCGACGTCGAGC
This sequence comes from Candidatus Cybelea palsarum, assembly GCA_003166915.1. GTDB lineage: Bacteria > Vulcanimicrobiota > Vulcanimicrobiia > Vulcanimicrobiales > Vulcanimicrobiaceae > Cybelea > Cybelea palsarum. Next base: position 9,094 of record PMUK01000046.1, on the reverse strand, counting down.
CGACGACGCTTCCCGTCGATCCGGAGAGCGCTATCTGATAGAGCGTCGGCCCATCGCTGCCTCCAACCGCCAAGTCCGTGCCGTCCCACTGCATCGGCCCCGCCACCCAGCTGCCCGCGCCGCTGACCGCGACCGTTGCTACCGTCGAGCTCCCCTTGGGAAGCTCGAAGAGCGTGAAGGCGTCACCGGCCCCGTAGGCGTCGCAGAATAGGTTGCCCTTGTTGTCGTAGCCGCAGCCGGGAAGCCCAGTTTGGCCCGGCGGCGTGTAGATCGTGGCCGTTCCGGAGCCGGCGGGGAAGACGACAAAGCAGTCCCCGCAAGTGCTTCCGAGCACTCCAAGTGCGAGGTTCCCCGTCGTAGGATCGACGGAGCAGTTGAGTTCGGGATAGCCCGGAAGATCGAGCGTCCGGATCGGCGAGGAGCCGCCGTGCGCGTAGACCACGACGCTCGTACCATTGCCGTTGAGAATGAAAACGTCGCCGGCTTTGTTCGAGCAGACGCCCGACGGCGTTTGAAATCCGGTTAGCGTGCCTTTGAGCTTACCGCCGGGATACGAATAGACTTCGACGTCGTTCGCGCCCTGGTCCGCGACGTAGAGCAGGCTCTTCGACTTCTTCGCATCGGGTGCCATCCACGAACGCGCCGCGTTCGCACCCGCCAATTGGATTGGATGCGCCGCACCGGCGCCGCCTATGTGTCGTAACTGGGCGATGGTGTTCTGACCCGTAGCGCCGAGTTGTGCCGGCGACATGCCGCCTCCGCATCCCGCGAGCAGCGCGACCATTACGGCGGCCGCCAGAGTTTGGTGCCCAAATGTAAACGCATTTCTAAGAACGCCTCCTAATGAGCAGTGAGAGTTCCGCTTTCGGGCACCGCGCCGCCGCGCCTGTCAGGGTGACACGGTCCGGAGTTTGAGCGGCAGCGTTGCCGACACGCAGTTGCCGTCGCCCGTCCATTCCACAGTTAGATCGAGGGCCACCGATTGGGCCAAGTATAACCCGCGTCCGTCCTCCGCGAGAAGTTGGATGCGTCCATCGCCGTTGCGCAGCTGGAAGGGGCGGCCGCGATCGCAGACGCGGATGATCGCGGTCTCGCTGTTCCACTCGAGGTTCACCTCGGCGGGTCCGGGAGTATGACGTGCCACGTTTCCGAGCAGCTCGTTGACGATCAGCTCCGCGGCCGGAAGCTGGGCGTCGTCGTCGGTCATTTCCCCCAGCTGCCAGAGCAGCGCGCGTTTGATGCGGCGCGTGGAGCGTTCGCTGCGCGCGTCGATCGTCCAGCGCATCCGCTGCGGCGGAAAGACTGCGGCCGCCAGCGCGGTAACGCCCAAAAACAGCAATGCAATGTCGTCGCGTGGAGCACGTCCGGCAACGACGCGCTTGACGATCGCCTGCGCGATGTTCTGCGATGCGTCGCGGTACTCTGCCTCGATCGCCTGGCGCAATTCTTCCCGCCCCGCGAGGTAGTCGCGGCTCATCTCGACCAGGCCGTCGGTGAAGAGCACGACCGCCGAGCCTTCGTCCAGCATCAGCTCGTGCGTTTCGAAAACGGCGCGATGCTCGATGCCGAGCATCAAGCCGCGTCCGGGCAGCGATTCCACCTCGCCGCCGGTCCGCACCATCATCGGCGGCGGATGCCCGGCCAGCGCGTACCGCATCGTCCCGTCGGACAGATCGAGCGTGGCGAAGAACGCGGTCAGCAGCACGCTACTCTCTGAACGGCAGAACAGCCGGTTGACGTGCCCTAGCGTGGTGGCCGGATCGTCGTCGACGTAAGAGGCGGTGCGCAGCGCTTGGCGCGCTTGGCCCATGATCGTGGCCGCCCGCAGGCCGTGCCCGGCGACGTCGCCGACGCTCACGCCGAGGAGCCGGTCCGAGATCGAGAAGACGTCATACCAGTCGCCGCCCACGTCGGCGCCGCTGTAGGCGGGCACGTAACAGGCGTCGAGCCGCACGCCGGCGACGACCGGTAGCCGTTCGGGCAGTAGCGCCCGCTGCAGAATGGTGATCATGTCGTGCTCGCGTTTGGTTCGCCGCATCATCTCGCGATAGACGAGATCGAGTTCGGCGATCTCGTCGTTGCCGCCGATGTGGCGCGCCTCTTCCCCAGCGGCCAGCCGGCGCGCGTTCTCGGCCAGTTGCGTGACGCGTCCGGCGATGTTCACGCCAAAGCGTAGCGCCAGCAGCACCGTGACGACGATGCCGAGCACACAGATGCCGATCAAGACGCCCGTGAGAATCGCGATCTGGCGCCGTATGTCTCGCAAGCGATCCAACGTGAGGGCCCGTTGCCGTTCGTTGAAGTCGCTGCGCGAGGCGACGATCTCCACCGACAGGCGGCGGATCCGTGGCGAGCTCGCCAAGCGCGCTTTCGCGGTCGCGTTGCCCGCGCGGGAGTAACGGAGATATTCGCTGATGACGTCGAGCCCTTGCGTCAGCGCGCGGACGAAGCGAAGTTCCGCCGCACGTCCGCGCGGCAGCGCTTGCTGCAGCCGCGCGAGCGTGGCCAGTGTCGCCGGCAGCTGCCGGCGAAAGAGTTCGTAGTTTCGCAGATCGCTTTCGCGATGACTGCCGTCGAAAGCCATCACGCTCCGACTGGCCTTCTCCAGCAATGTGGCGGCTTGATCGGCCTGCGAAAGCAACGAGGTGAGGTTCCGTGATTCGTCGGCCTCAATCGCGTTGCGCCACTGCAAAAAGAGCGCCGAGCCCAGCAGCAAGACGAGAAACCCCAGCGGCACCGCGCTGAGCAGGAGCGTGCGCTGGCGAAGGCCCAGCGGTTTCATCGCGCGTCAGCCCTCATACACGCACCTTCAACGGCGAAAAAGAAAGACCGCTCGGCATCCTGCCGAGAGGCCGAGCGCTCACAATGACACCGCTTGTTCGCGACTCGAAGGCCACCCGATGAATAGATTGTAGGCATGAAACGAGTTCGCCGTCCCTAGGGGACGCGGTGGGCGCCCGAGAAATTCCACTGGTATGATCCGGAGTTTGGTCGTGGTGGGTGCGATCGCCCTGGCGCTTCTACCACCGGTCGTGACGCTCGGGGCACCGACGGCGGTCGTTCGTGGCGGCCCCGTTGCGCAGCAGCCGCAGCCGCCGCGTTCTGCAGCGGGCCGCTTCGCCAGCCAAGATTCTTTCAAGGTACCGTTCCATGTCGACTTGCGCCCGAAGCTGGCCGAGCCTGACATGCAATCGACGCTTTCGCCGTACCGTTCGCACCGGTGGCAATGGACGCCCCAATACGTTGGGAATCAGCCGCTCTGGTATCGAAGCGGCTGCTTCGCCAACAACATCTTCGGAGTTCCGTCGACTTTGTCGAGCGACGCTTCGGTAGGGCCAGGCGTCACGCTCGGCTCTCTCGTCGACGATCGCTCTAGGCACCTGATCTCTTCGACGCCTTCATCCGACTCGAACCTGCCACTGAGTGGCAGTGCGGTCGTGACGTTGCAACCAACGTCGTGCGGGTCGGCGAATATCATCAACCTCTGAGTCGCACCGCCGACTAACGCGATCGCTTACGAGCGGCGAAGCACGCTGAACAGTTCGCGTACGGGATAGGCGAACTCGGGTAACGCCCAATGCGCGATCGTGCTCGTTTCGTCGAGGCGGACGGTTCGTGCTGCATCGTGCAGCTCGACCGCGCGCTGCTGCGGATCGACGATGATCACCAGCGACGAGCCGGCTCGCAAGTACACGACAATCTTGTCGTCGACGTCGGCGCGACTGTCGTCGGGCGAGAGAATCTCGACCGCGACGTTGGGTGCCAGCGGTGGAATCTCGAGCTCTTCATCGCTGAGCGTTCGAAGGCGTTCGTTCGAAACGTAGGCGACGTCGGGAATGAGCGGCCGTCGCACTCCGCCGGGAGGCGCCACGCGAAAGCGCCACTCCGGCGCGACCTCTCCGCGCCCCGCGGCCCAACGATCGAGTCGCATCGTTAGTGCTCCCTGCAGGCGCGCGTGCGTTCGCTGGGGGCTCACTTTTTGCAGCGGCCTCCCGCGCACCCACTCGGTCTCTGGCTTGCTCTCCGGCAACACGATCTCGTATTGTGCCATGGCGCCACACGAGTCTATCACGCGATGTGCCAACAAGCGAAGGGCGCCGGCTATTTAATCCGCGTGTAGTCGGTGGTCCAGTTCGTTTCCCATGTTCTGCCGCCGTCGGTCGAAAACGCTTGCTCGAAACGGGGATGGTCGCCGGCGCGCAGCGCCCACTTGAACCGCACGACGACCGGCTTGCCTGCGTAGGTGTCGTTGGCGTAGAATTCGCCGACGCCATCATTATCGAAGTGCCCGATCTGCTGCGGCAACGTCAATCCGAGTTTCGTGGTGCCCCAGTAGAGTGACCACTGATGCGAGGCGACATCGTATAAGCGAAGCGTCATGCCGTGAACGTAGCCGCGCGGTGGGGGGCATCGGAGATCGCCGTCTTCCAGATTTGCGTTGCCGTTCCAAAACGGCCGGACCGTCGAGGTGCCGTAGCAGTCGTACCATACGTTATCGCCCTCCAGCCGATGGCGCAGAATTCGATAGTGCGTCCGCCAGACGCCGAGCAGAAAATCGAAATCCTTCTGGCCGTCGCGCAGTGTCGGGATCACCAAACTGTTTCCGGCCGGCGCCGGCGTCGCGGGAAGCCAGCTTGCGGAAAGAACGACGAGAGCCAACGCCGCGGTAACGAAGCTTCGCAACTGCATTCCCTCCTTGCGGCGTTTAACGGCAGCGTAAGACGCCGTGTGACCGTGCTCGAAGTACTTGTGACTATGTAGCACGACGTGCTACACTACCATTATGAGGCAGATTACGCAGCGCGAACTGCGAAATGAAAGTGGTCAAATTATGCGGGCGCTCGAGGCCGGAGAGAGTTTCATCGTGACGCGCGGTGGAACGCCGGTCGGCGAGCTGCTTCCACTGCGCCGGCGAGGCAACGCGCGCCTTGCGACGGTCCTCGAGATCTTCCGGGGCGCTCCCCGCGTCAGCTATCGCCGTTTGCGCAAGGATCTCGACGCGATCGCCGACTCCGACCCAAGACCGCGTGCCTAAGCATCAGCGCGGTCTTCTGGACACCTCGGTCGTGATCGACATCGAGCGTATCGATCCTGGCGCCCTCCCCCAGGAGCCGCTAATCTCTGCAATCACCATGGCGGAGCTGGCCGCCGGGCCTGCGGCCACCGCCGACCCTACCGAACGAGCTCGCCGTCAGGATCGGCTTCAACGTGCCGAAGCGTCCTTTGCTCCACTGCCCTTCGATGACGGCGCAGCTCGAGCATACGGTCGCATCTACGCCGAAGTCGCGGCCGCCGGCCGCAAACCTCGTGGGCCGCGGGCCTTCGATCTCCTCATCGCGTCGATTGCGTTGGATGCCGGTCTCCCGCTCTACACGCGAAACGTCGGCGACGTCGAGGCGTTGCGCGACCTCATCGAGATCGTCGCAGTCTAGCGGCTCTTTTGGATCGCCGCGTAGATCGTTCCGAAGAGTTGTTGAAGGTCGCTGTTCTTCTCGACCGGGCGGCTGTTGGCAAAGATCGAGACGACCAGGCCCGAGTTTGGAAAGTAGAGATGCGCCGCTCGAAAGCCGAGCGTCTCGCCCTGATAGAACCAGAACACGCCGAACGCCGGCGTATAGCGCGCGCCGACGCCGAGGCCGAAACCGGCGGGGTCGTCAGCCGTCGGTTTCGCGAGCGGCTTTGCGGTCTTGATCGAAATCAGGCTCAGCAGTTCCGTCTTTTGCTTTTCGGGTAGCAGCGCCGTCCCCTCGTAGAGCGCGCGGGACCAGGTAGTGAGATCGTCCGGCGTCGAGACGATCGAGCCGGCACCTTGCGCCCACGACAGGCTATCATTGGTCGTGTCCTTGCCGATGAATTTGCCGAAGCCGGGATCGTCGTTTTCGTAGTATCCCGCTACGACGCGCTTGGCAATCGGCGCGGGATACAGGTGCGACGTGTAATAGGTATTCTTCAGGCCGACGCTTGCGATGATGCGCTCGATCTCCGCGGCGAAGCTTTTGCTTGGACTGAGTGCCGCGACGATTTCTTGTGCCAACAGATAGCCCGTATTGGAATACGAGTACTTCGTGCCGGGAGTCGACTGGAACTTTGGATACACCAGCCCGATAAGCGTGCTCGACGCGACGTTTGCCATCGGATCGCTCGTATACATCTTATACCAGGCCGGCGTGTCGTCGTAGGTCGGAATTCCACCGGTCATGCTGAGGAGCTGTCGCAGCGTTATCTTGCCATACTTCGGATACTGCGGAAGATACTTGCCGATGGGAGCATCGATCGACAGCCGTCCCTGCGCCTCGAGCTGCAGGATGGCAACCGCCGTGAAGGCCTTGGTGTTGCTTCCGATCTGATAGAGGCTCGTCGGCGTTACCGGCGGTCCCGACCCGTAGCGCGTCGTCCCGGCGGTGAGGTTGATGGCTGGCGCATCCTTCGCCAAACTCACCGAAAGCGAGAGCGACGAGAGGTGCTCCGCCGCTCCGCGCTTCGCTAGATAGGCGTTGAGGGCGCTCTGCAGCGCGGCTTTGAGCGACGCCGACCCTTGCTGCGCCGGTGAGCTTTGCGCAAGGCCCGCGGACCGCAGGCCCAGGAGCAGCAGCACCGCGCCAACCAGGGCGAACATAATGAAGCGAGAGCACGAGCGAAGCTGTAACAAAGACGCCTCCAAGGAGCTTACGTTGCGAATGTTGGTTTCTTCAACCGGCGAACCTCTTTTACATTGGCGCGGTCGACGGCGGCATTTGGCGCGATGGCGCAAGCCAAGTGAGGTGACTACTGGTCGGAGCGATGCATCACGAGGAGCTCGAACGTGCCGGGCACGACGGTATAGCGATCGCGATACGACGTCGGGTGCGGGTTTGCGATTAACTTGGCGGTGACGAGATAGATGTCGCCCGTCTGCGGATCGAGCGCCATCGTCCGCGCGCCGAGTGCCGTCGTGGCGTTCTCTACTAGAGTAAACTGATTCGGCGCGTCTTCGTGGACGACGGTCAGCGTCGCGTCGCGCCCGTTGGAGGCAAACGCCAAGCCGGAGGCCGGATCGTAACTCGTGGCGTCCGTGCCGGCGCCGGTCGGAATCGTGGCGACCACTTTTCCGGAGTCGGCATCCACAACGCCCATCGCGCCCGTGCAGGCTGCGAAGAGGCGACGGTGTTGTGCGTCGATCGAGAGTCCGGATGGATGCAGGCAGCTTCGGAGCGGGAAGCGCGCGGTCAACTTGGCGCTGCGCGCGTCGATGGCGACGATTTCGCTCGTGCTCTCGACATTGTCGTAGACCATGCCGCGGCCGTCGACCGCGGGAAACTCGGGCCGTCCGCCGAGCGGAATGGTGGTGACGACGGCATTCGTGCGCGCATCGATAACCGTTGCATCGTTGCTGCCGCCGTTAAAGGTGAAGACGCGCGAGCTCACCGGATCGTACGCGATTCCATCGGGGTTTTTCGCGCCGGTTGGAATCGTCGCGATCGTCGCGAGAGTTGAAAGGTCGAAGACGGTCACGGTACCATCGGTGCCGTTTGAGGTAAAGCCCCTGCCGAGATTGGGAGCGAGCGCGATCCCGTGCACGCCGGGCGTATTCGGGACGTCGCCGACGATCGTGCCGGTACGCGGATCGACGACCATAACGTGCGTGGCTCGCGAAACGAACAGCCGGTGAGAATCGGAGTCATAGGTGAGGTAATCCCAACCCCCGGTGCCACCGAGCACGTACGTTTGCGCAAGATGATAGCTGACGGCCGGCGCCGCGGCGGCAACCGGTGTCGCCACAAGCAGGGCCGCTAAAACGATGAACCACTTCATTTGCTTCTCATATCGTTAACAGGCTAGTGCGCTGACAATAAGCCGACGTGGAAGAGCGAGAAGAAGAAGGCCGTCGTCGCAACGGCCAACCCTGCGCCGGCGACGACCTGCATGATGGTGTGCGATTTCAGATAAACGCGGGCCCAGCAGACCATCGGAATCAAGACCATGAACGGTAACGGCTGGCGGCCGTAGAGCAGCGTCAACGCCGTGAGCGGCGCGGTGATGCCGAGCGCGTGCGTGCTGATCTTCCAGTAACGCGTGATGTACTGCACGATCAGCGTCGAAACGAGGTAGCCGAGCATCGCCGCGATCATGAGGCGCGGAGCATGGACGAGCCACAGCGTGGCGGCACCGAAGAGATCGAAGACGACAAACGCGGTCAGGATCATCTCGCGCTCGGCGCGCACGGACATGTCGAGATCCGAGATGTAGTCGTTCGCGTAGAGCCAGAAGACGTAGAGCATCGGGCCCAGCGACGTGAAAAAGGTTGAGATAAAGAGCAGGCGCCAAAAATCGAGCGTATCCTTGGCGCCGACGTGCGCCAGGATCACGAAGAGCGCGAACGCGGTGAGGAACGGATTGAAAACGGTGGAAAGGATGCGTGCGAGGTCGCGCCAAACCCGCCGGTTCTTGATCGGAACGATCGTGGAAACGGCTTCGGTCAGCCCTTCGAATTCAGGCACCCCAGCCTCTTCGGCCGCGTGCGGGCGATTACTTCGCATGGGGGGCCTCGGCAGGCAGCTTGGGGCCTGCGGTCGTAGAGAAGATGCCGCTATTACCTATTTAAGGAAGAGAAGAGCCAATTGAATCCCTTGTTCGTCCTGGCCGCGGTAGCCGCCAAGGTCCTGCCATCGGCCGCAGCAACGCTACCGCCAGGAATCGTGCCCCCCAACGCACCCATCGCGCCGCAGGCGCAGGCAAAGACGGCGATCGCGATGCACGCAGCCTGGCTAACGCACGGCCTGGCGGGCATCTTCGTGTTGGCCGCCATCTCGCTGATTTTCTTGCTCGCGATCCAAACGACCAAACAGGAGGGCCTCACCGGCACCATCGGGGGCCGAGTTGAAAGCTCCTATCACGGGCGGCTCGGCGCCGAGGAGCAGCTCAAGCGGCTAACCGGTTTTGTCGCCGTCCTGTTCGTCGTTTCGGGCTTCGTACTTTCGCTTACGGGTATTTAACGGGCGCGTGGAGCTGCTCGAGGTCAAGAACCTTCGGACAACCTTTCGCACCGAAGACGGACCGGTAACTGCGGTCAACGGCCTCTCGTTCTCACTTGATGCCGGCGAAACGCTCGGCATCG
>PMUK01000091.1 GCA_003166915.1 Candidatus Cybelea palsarum | reverse complement strand
TGACCGAGGTGGACGCGTTCGAACGCTTCATGCACAAGGCCTACCTGGGTCAGAAGCAGTTCTCGGTCGAGGGCCTGGACATGACCGTGCCGATGCTCGACGAGCTCACCCAGCTGTCGGCCACGCGCGGCGCCCGCGAGGTGGTCATCGGCATGGCGCACCGCGGCCGGCTCAACGTCATCGCGCACGTCGTCAACCTGCCCTATGAGGAGGTCATGACGGAGTTCGAAGCGGTTGCGTATCGCGTAACCGTCGGGGATGACGACGTCATGGGCGACGTCAAGTACCATCACGGTGCTACCGGAACGTTCGCAACCTCGAAGGATAAGAACATCCACGTAACCTTGGCTCACAATCCGAGCCATCTCGAGGCGGTCGATCCGGTCGTTGAAGGGAGCGCGCGCGCGCTGCAGACCGATCACGCGCAGGGCGTGCCGACGTTCGACCACAAAAGGGCCGTGCCGATTCTCATCCACGGCGACGCCGCGTTCACCGGTCAAGGCATCGTTGCGGAAGTCTTCAATTTGCAGTCACTGCCGGGCTACCAAACCGGCGGCACCATCCACTTGATTGCGAACAACCAAATCGGGTTTACGACCGATCCGGCCGACGCTCGTTCCACGCGATACGCTTCGGACTTGGCCAAGGGCTTCGACGTTCCCATCGTGCACGTCAACGCCGACGACGTCGAAGCGTGCATCGCCGCAGTCCACTTGGTCATCGATTTTCGCCGCGCATTCGGACGCGACGCGCTCATTGATTTAATCGGTTATCGGCGCTTCGGTCACAACGAGCAGGACGAACCTGCCTATACGCAGCCCGACATGGTCGAACGGATAAAGAATCATCCAACGGTGCGCGAGCTCTTTGCCAACAAGCTCGTCAACCAGGGCGTGATCGACGCCGATCGCGCGCACACGATGGTTGACGATGCAATGCAGCGTTTGCAAGGGGCACGGCGAGCCGTTCGGGACGCAGCAGCGTCGAACGTTCACGGTCGCAAGATGTCGGGCAGCAACACCTTCAGCGGCACGGCATTGCCGGCCGTCGATCGGCCCCAGCTCGTCGCATGGAGCGAAGCGTTAGCCGGCGTGCCCGAGGGATTTTCGCTCAACCGCAAGCTGCGCAGCCAGTTCGAGCGCCGCAAGAACACCATCGAGGAGCGCGGGATCGTCGACTGGGGAACCGCCGAAGCGCTCGCCTTCGCCTCCCTGCTCGTAACGGGGACGCCGATTCGACTTACCGGTCAAGACACCGAACGTGGAACGTTCAGCCACCGCCACGCCGTCTTGCATTCCTCGACGGGGCTGCGGACGGGCTCCGCAAAATCCGAGGAGCTCGTCTGGATACCGTTGCAGCATCTGGCCCCCGAACAATCCTCCTTCGAGATCCGCAACAGCCCGCTATCGGAATACGCGTGCATGGGTTTCGAGTACGGGTATTCGACGCAGCAGCTCGACGCACTCGTCTTGTGGGAGGCGCAGTACGGCGATTTCTTCAACGGCGCCGAAGTCATCGTCGATCAGTTCCTTGCTGCCGGTCAAGCCAAATGGGGCCAAACGTCGCGCTTGACTTTACTGCTGCCGCACGGCTACGAAGGCGGCGGTCCAGAGCATTCCAGCGCACGTCTCGAGCGTTTCTTGCAGCTCGTCGCGGAAGGAAACTTGCGAGTAGCGTCGCCGTCGATTGCAAGCAACTACTATCATCTCTTGCGTTTGCAGGCAAAATCGCCGATCGCAGTTCCGCTCGTCGTGATGACGCCGAAGTCGTTGCTCCGCCTCGACGTTGCCGCCGGCCGGCTCGACGCGATGGCGGACGGGAGCTTTGAGCCGGTGCTCGACGATCCGCGACGGCTGGATCGCGAGCAGATCCAGCGGCTGATTCTCTGCAGCGGAAAGATCTACTACGATCTCGTCGCGCAGCCGGCATACGAATCGTTAGGCCAAACGGCGATCGCGCGCATCGAGCTGCTGGCGCCACTGCCCGTCGGCGAGATCAATCGCGTCATCTCGAGCTATCCGAAGCTCAAGAAGATCGTGTGGGTCCAAGAAGAGCCGAAGAACATGGGGGCGCGCGCCTTCGTACGCCGCCGGCTGCTCGAAGGTAAGCGAGATGGATTCGATATCGAATATATCGGGCGCGGCTATCGGGCGAGCCCCAGCGAGGGCTACGCCGGCCAGCACGCTGCCGAACAGGAACGGATCGTCGCAACGGCATTGGCCGAGTCGAGCTAGCCATCGCTAAAGCATTGCCGCCAAGAGCTCTTCGATCTCGCAAGCGTCCACGAAGAGCCGGCGCGTTTGCGCACTGAGGAAGCCCTCGGCGAGCATCGAGTCGAATAGCGTCAGCAATGCATCGTAGTAGCCGCGGTAGTTGAGAAGCCCGATCGGCTTGTCGTGAATGCACAACTGCCGCCAACTCAGCACTTCGCAGAACTCGTCCATCGTGCCGTAGCCGCCCGGCAGCGCGACGAACGCATCGCTGAACTCGTTCATCAACGCCTTTCGCTCGTGCATCGTCGACACGATATGAAGTTTCGTCAGTCCTTGGTGCGCGATTTCGCTGACGGCCAGCGCCGAAGGGATGACGCCGATTACTTCGCCGCCGCAGGCCAGCGCCTCGTCGGCGACGATGCCCATCAAGCCGATACTGCCCCCACCGTAGACCACGCCGTATCCGGCTCGTACGATGGCCTGCGCCGTTGCGGCCGCGAGGGTCGCGTAGGCTGGATCGTTGCCGTCACGGGATCCGCAAAAGACGCAAATATTTTTCACCGTCCTGCGCGGTTGGTCACTACGCGGCGGCGTGCCTGCCGGTGAGAGTCTGGCTTTGGGCCGGCATCGAGTTCGCCGTTCTAGCCGCGCTCGCGTGCGTGCGAGCGAAGCTTTGGACCTACGGCTCCGATACCGGCACGTTTGCGCAAATCGTTGCCGACGCGTTCAACGGGATGCGCAACGGCGTCGAGAACGGCACGCACTTCCGCTATCATTTCTCGCCGTCGCTAGCATTGCTGTGGCCGTTCGTCGGGCTTACCCGCAGCGCGCTACCGTTGCAACTCGTGCAAGCTGCCGCGACCGTTGCGTGCGCGCCGTTGACGGCCGCGCTCGCCCGCCCGTATGCCGGACCGAAACTCTCCGAGCGCCTGGGACTCCTCACACTGCTCTACCCGCCGCTGCTCGCGCTTGGCTTCGATGAGTTTCACGAGCTCGGTCTCTTTACGCCGCTCGTGTTGGGTCTTTTCATCGCGGCCGACCGCTCTGCGTGGCTCTGGTTTGCGGCCTGCGCGATCGTCGCGGTCGGTTTGCGCGAAGATGCCGCGCTAACGCTGGTCATCTTCGGCCTCGTCTTAGTCGCGATCGGGCTACGCCCCTCGACTCAAGGTCGTGGTCTTCTCGACCGGCGGCCGCTCGAACCGATGGCTACGGCCATTGCCGGAGCCGCACTCGCTACCGGCGCGGCGGCCGCGCTGGCGGCCTACTATGCGCTCCTCTCGTTGCGCTTTGGGGGATGGGGCCCCAGCCACTTTTACGTGTACTCGTTCGCCAGCGGCCCACTCGCGCTTGTGCTCTCACCGGTAACGCATCCGCGCGAGTTCGTGAGCTCGATTTTCACCTTCGGACGGCTAACCTACGTGCTGGAGGGACTGGTGCCGCTCGCCTTCTTGCCGCTGCTCTCGTGGTGGGCCACCCTCGCCATACCAGGGGCCGCCGTCGTATTGCTCGCGAACTCCGGATACGTTTGGCGCATGGGCGATCACTACGCGGCTCTATGGATACCTTGGCTTCTCGTCGCGACCGTCATGGGAGTCGTCGCGAAGGCGCGCAAGACCAGCGTGCGCCTCGCCGGGATTTGGACGACGATTTCGGCCGCGCTTTGCATTGTTTTCTTGATCGCGTTCGATCCGATGCATCCGCTGCATTATCTCCATTCCTATTATCACGATCTTGCCGACGCGCGTCGAGCGCTTGACTGCGTGCCGAAAAGCGCATCCCTCGCCACCTACGACGAATGGTTCTCTGCGCAGGCCGCGCAGCGGCCGCGAGCGACGATCGACCGCACTAGCGGCGTCGACTATCTCGTCTACGCCGACGACTTTCCCAGCCCCGAGTATCAGCTCCATATGCGCCCTGCAATCGCGTCCGAAGTCGCGCGAGGCGAGTATCGCGCCGTCTGCCGTTTCGGTAACGTGACCGCCTTCCGGGCCGCTGGCGCGAAATGAACTCTCGGATCCCAGGACCGGGCCGCTGGACGACGCTGCGCCGCCTCTTGCCCGTTCCATTCCGCAGTTTCCCGGGTTTCTTGGCAGATATGACGCAGCGCTATGGTGACGTGCTGGCGTTTTCGCTGCCGTGGCGTTCGTACGTGTTCGTCAACGATCCCGCGCTCATCAAGGATATCCTCGTAACGCAGCAGCACGCGTTTTCGAAATCGCTGGGAACTCGAGTCCTCCGCCTGCTGCTCGGCGACGGATTGCTCACGAGCGAAGATCCGCTGCACCGGCAGATGCGGCGCATCGTGCAACCGGCCTTTCACCGGGGACGCATCGCAGAGTACGCGCGCGTCATGGAGCGCGACGCAGCCGAGTTCGTCGAGCGGATTACGCCGAACGAAACTTTCGATGCCCATGCCGCGATGACCGAGTTGACGTTGCGAATCGCCACGGAGACGCTTTTCGGAAGCGACGAGAGCGAATCGGCGAGGCTGGTTCGGGAGGCGCTGCGGCTGATGATGAACGAGTTTCCAAAGATGCTCACGCCCGTCGGCGCGATGCTTACGCGCCTGCCGTTGCCCAGCACGCGACGTTTTTGGCGCGCGCGCACGATGCTCGACGAGATCGTCTACGGTCTCATCGCGCGCCGCCGCTTGGATCCCCGCGACCGCACCGATGCACTATCGATGCTGCTGGCGGCCGGAGACGGAGAGACGAATTACCAGCCGTCGGACGAACAGATTCGCGACGAGATCATGACGCTGTTCATGGCCGGGCACGAGACGACCGCCAACACCTTGACGTGGTCGCTCTTTCTCCTGGCGCAGCACGACGAAGTCGACCGGCGCGCCGCGCTTGCCGCGCGCGACGGCGACCGCGACTATCTCGAACGAGTCGTCAAAGAGGTTCTGCGGCTTTACCCACCCGCCTGGATCATCGGCCGTGAGACGTTGCGCGATGTAACGTTGAGCGACGGCAGCCACATCCCGGAAAAAACGACGGTTTTCATGGTGCCGCTGCTGCTGCACCGTAAGCCGCAAACCTTCACACATCCCGACCGCTTCGAGCCCGATCGCTGGCTCGAAGGCGAACCTGCGCCCTTCGCTTACATACCGTTCGGCGGCGGGGCACGCCGCTGCATCGGCGACGAGTTTGCGCTGCGAGAAACGACGATTGTGTTGGAAACGTTGCTGCGCCGCTACCGCTTTGCGCTCGAACCGGGAGCACGCGTGGAAACCGCTCCGCTGGTCACGCTTCGTCCGGCCGGTCCCGTTCCGATGCGAGCGGTCGCCCGAGTCGCGTCGGAAAGCCTTAGGAGCTCAGAGGCTCCTTCACGCTAGAACGAGTTGCTCGTTGCCGAGACCCGCGTTGCCGATCGCCTCGTGAATCATCTGGTCGGCAATGTCGGGGACTGCCCAGCGGGCTTGGGCTTGCGCGGCGAGCTGGTCGATTGGGTCGAAGTAGAGGAAGGCCTTTCCGGGCTTGACGCTCGGCGCCGCATAGACCGCAATACCGTTCTCGCGATCGTAATACTCGTACGAGTGGACGTCGCGTTTGCCGCCGCCGCCCGGCGCGTCGCAGACAAACGTCGGCGTATTGAATCCGGCAGTGCTTCCCCGAACGAACTTCTCGGTGTCCACCGCGCTCGCGATCGTCGTGCGCAGCTCCTCGACCCCTTTGACCATGTCGTGCATGTAGACGTAGTACGGGTGCACGTTGATGTGGCCGAGCCGCTTGACCAGCAACTGCATCCGTTCGCGCGTGTCGTTGACGCCGCGAATCAACACGGACTGGTTTCTGGTAAATATTCCACGCTCGAAGAGTAGGCGCATCGCCTTCTGCGTGATCCACGTGATCTCTTCGGGAGCGTTGAAATGCGTGTGCAGAACGACTTCTTTGCCGATTTTTCGCCCGCGCTCCACGATGGAGGTCAGCGCGTCTAGCCACTCCGTATGAGTAATGAGCTTCATCGGCATGATCGCTGGGCCTTTGGTTGCGAAGCGCAACCGGCGCAGATGCGGAATGTCCAGCAATGCGTTACCGATCAGTTCGATGTTCTTGGGCGCAAGCTGATAGACGTCGCCGCCGGAGATGACGATGTCTTCGAGCTCCGGACGGCTCGCGATGTATGCAAACGCCTCCTGCCACTGTTTGCGCGTCGTGGCCAGCGCGATCTTGTCGACGTTCTCGGTGTCCGGGCCGATCGCGTAGCTGCGCGTGCAGAAGCGGCAATAAACGGGGCAGACGGCCAGTGGCAGAAAGAGCGCCTTGTCGACGTAGCGATGCACGAGCCCAGGGAGCGGCGAGTCTTGCTGCTCGTGCAGCGAGTCGAGCGTCAAACGCGGGTGATCGGGCAGCAGCGCCGAGGCCAGCGGAATGAACTGCCGGCGAATCGGGTCGCCGATCGGATCGCTCCAATCGATGAGCGCAATAGCGTAGGGAGAGACGCGCACCGCCATCGGAGCGCGGCGGAAACCCTCCTGCGCGTCTTCGTAGAACTCGGACGTGCAGACGCCGCGAATCGTCTCGAGCAGTTCTTCGGCGGTCTTTACCGATTGGCGCTGTTGCCACAAATGGTCGAGGAACGTCGCTTCGTCGACTTCGGCGTAGGCCGGAATGTGGCGCCAAAACTCGCCTTGTTTCAGCTCCTTGTACTCGAACTGTTCCGGAGGCACGGGCGGTTTTACATGCGGTGCGAGCGTAAACGTTTGGGTCATTGAGGTTTCCTTGCGTAGGTCTGGTTGAAGTGTGCGTGCAGTTCGGGACGATCGCGCAGCGTCTGCAGGGCTATTTGTGCGTGATCTTTCGTATAGCCGTTGCCGATGATCATCGTGACGTCTCGGCCGATGCCTTCGGCACCCAGCGCGGCGGCCGTGAACGACGTCGACATCGAAAAGAAATAAACGGTTCCACCGTTGCGGGCGCAGAGAATCGAGCACAGCTCGGTTCCCGGAACGTTAACGCAGTTGATGACGAGGTCCGCAAGGTGCGGTGCGGCCGACTCGACCTCCCGGCTCGACGCAAGGGCATCGCGCGCGTCGGCGACGATGAGGTCGTCGACGAATGCCTCACGCACCAGGAGCCGGGCACCGGGAGTATCTGCGCAGGGAACGATGCCGACGACGCGACCGCTCTCTCCAACGCAGGCCTTCGCTTGCGCGCACGCCAGCAAACCGCTCTTGCCGTCGGCGCCGATGACGAGTACCGTTTGTCCGGCCGAGCAAAGGCGTCGGACCTGCGCGGGTGCTCCGGCGACGTCGAGCACGCAGAGTGCGACCTCTTCGTCGAAGTCCTCCGGCAAGCGAGTCCAGAGCCCGCTTTGAAAGAGAATTGCTTTGCCGCGGATCCAAATTCGGGCGGTCGCGACGTCCACACCGGTGACCGCGTCGATCTGCAGCGGGGTCAGCGTCAGCGAAACCAGCGATGCGATCCGATCGCCCGCGCGCAGGTCGATGGCGCCGCGCAGGGCTTCGCCGATTTGCAAGACGCGGCCAACGAACATCCCGCCGCTGCCCGTGACGGGATTATGCTGCTTGCCGCGCGTGCTAACGTTCGCGGTAACGTGGTCGCCAATGCGACGCGCGTCGAAGTCGCATGCCTGCGCGATTTGCTTGAACGAAGCCGAGTCGATGTTGAGCACGTCGACGTCGCACAAGATTTCGTTCTCATGCGCGGTCGGCGTGTTGTCGAGCTTCCAAGCGTCTTGGGGCATAGCCCCGGCCGGCTCGAGCACGCGATGAACCCCCAGCGGGTGAGAGCGCGCGGTTGACGCAGCGTTCATCGCATCTGTACCGTTACGCCGCCGCGGTCGAACGGCATCCCCAGAACGATCGTGGTCCGCGTGCGGGCCATGCCGGGCGTTGCTTTCAGCCGAGCGAGCAGCTCGTCGAGATGCTGCGTCGAGCGCGTCGCCACCTTACAGACGAAGCTCTCCTCGCCTGCGACGGAATGCACTTCGCAGACCTCCGGCATCTCGCTGAGCGTGCGCGTAAACTCGTCATAGGCGCAGTCGGGCGAGGTGTAGCAGCTAATGAAGGCCGTGAGATGGATTCCCAGACGCGCGGGGTCGAGCTTCGCTCCGTAGCCTTGAATATAGCCGCGTTGCTCCAGCCGCTTCACCCGGTCGTGCACGGCGGGCGGTTTGAGGCCAACGAGGGTTCCGAGCTGACTGAAGGTCGAACGCGCGTTGCGCTGCAACGCGTCGAGAATCCGCAGGTCGAGCTCGTCAAGTCCTTCAATGTGTGAAATCATAGTTGGTAAGAGGTCCAAAATTCCGAATAATTGTCGGGGCTCTAAGCATACCACCAGGAATCCGTTCGGCGCAAGATGTGCGGTCGCCATAATTTTGGGGGTAGCGGCGCTCGCCGGCATCGGCGGCTGCTCTCGAACGTCCCAAGCCCCCCGCAGCACCGTCCGCTTCGATCTGGCCGCGGACCCGCAAAACCTCAATCCGCTCTTTCTAACCCCCGACGCCGCGTCGGTAGAGTTGCAGGCGGCGAGACTGGCGTTCGAGCCGTTTATCGACCGTGATGCGGCTGGGCGGCCGGTACCGGCGCTCCTGGAGATCGTTCCGACTCTGGCCAACGGCGGAGTCTCAGCCGATGGCCGAACCATTACGTACCGCTTGCGGGCCGGCGTCAAATGGAGCGATGGGTGGCCGGTTACTTCCGCGGACGTCCTCTTTACGTTGAAGGCAATCCTCGATCCCCGCAATCCCGTGCGTTCGCACGACGGCTACGACCTCATCGACCGGGCGTTTGCACCGGGACCTCGCAGCGTCGTCTTTCATCTCGGACGGCCATGGGCGCCCGCGGCGTCGACCTACTTCTCCTACGGCCTTTCACCGCAGTTCGTTCTGCCGGCGCACGTCTTGCGGGCGCAGTCACCGTTGGAGCGCGCCGCTTTCAATGCGGAACCCAGCGTCGGCGACGGTCCGTACCGGTTTTTGTCGTGGAGACGCGGCGAAGGGCTGCGCTATGTCGCCAATCCGCGCTACTGGCGCGGCAGGCCCGCGATCGCAACGTTGGCGATTCGAACCATTCCGGACCCTTCGACCAATCTGCTCCTGCTGCAATCGGGCGAGCTGGATTGGAATCTCCTCGCGCCGGCGCAACTCGCTGTCGTGCGCGGCGATCCGCATTTGCGCTTCGTTACCGTGCCGACTGCCGTCGTGGCTGGACTCGCATTGAATACCGAGCACGTGCCGCTCGACAATCCCGTTGTGCGCCGCGCGCTTGCAATGTCGATCGATCGCCGCGAAATCTCGCAGAAGATCACGCTGGGCATCTATCCCGTGACCGACATGATCCAGCCGCGATTTTCGTGGGCCTTCGATCCAACGGTGCGCGAGCCGGGCTTCGACGCGCCGCACGCCGATCGTCTCTTCGACGAGGCGGGCTGGCGCCGTGGCTCCGATGGAATGCGGCGCCGTTACGGAAACGTGTTACGGCTCGTCTACGTGCAGTTTCCCGAGTCGACGACCGGCGTGCGCGTCGCGACGGCGGTTCAGGCTGCGCTGCGCGAGCGCGGCATCGACGTCGTGGTGAAGTCGGTCAGCAACGCCCAGCTCTTTCTGCCGCGAACCGGCGTCCTCGCAACGGGCAATTTCGACCTCGCCTACGTGCCGTGGACGATGGGCGCCGATCCTGACGACTCTTCGATTCTTCGATGCCGAGCGACGTCGAACTACATGCGGTGGTGCGACGCCAGAGTCGACCGTCTTGAAGGGGAAGCGCTCGCGCAAACCGATCTTTCCCGGCGCAAGCGGCTCTATCGCGAGATCGCGGAAATCGTCGTGGAGCAAGTTCCGATCCTCTACCTCTTCAACGCCGATTACGTGTATGCGTATCGCAAGCGTCTGCGCGGATTCGGCCCCAATGCGTTCCTGCCGACGTGGAATGCGTATCGCTGGAGACTAAGCGAGACGCCTCCGCTATAAGGACTTGACTGCCGCCGTCAGCGCGTCGACGGAAGCCTTGGCGTCTCCGAAGAGCATGGACGTGTTGGGAAGCTCGTAGAGCGGATTCTCGATTCCGGCGAACCCCGAACGCATCGACCGCTTGAGCACGACGACGTTGGCGGCTTTATCGACGTCGAGGATCGGCATGCCATAGATCGGAGAGCTCGTTACGGATCGCGCCGCGGGATTGGTCACGTCGTTGGCGCCGATGACGAGTGCGACGTCGGCGGTGGGAAACTCCGGGTTGACGTCTTCCATATCGAGCAGCTGATTGTACGGCACGTTGGCCTCGGCCAACAGGACGTTCATATGTCCCGGCATGCGCCCAGCTACGGGATGAATCGCGTACAGGACTTTGACGCCGCGTTTCTCGAGCTGATCGGCAAGCGCTTTGACACTGTGTTGCGCTTGTGCGACCGCCATCCCGTATCCCGGCACGAAGATTACCTTGGAAGCGTAGGCGAGCATGACGGCGACGTCGTCGGCGCTCGTCGCTCGGATTTGCTGTGGGCCGTCGCTACCGGCGGCAGGCTCCGTTCCGCCTGCCGAGCCGAACGCGCCGAAGAGCACGTTGGTCACCGACCGGTTCATCGCTTTTCCCATCAGCACGGTCAGCAGCGTTCCAGAGGCGCCGACCAACGCGCCGCTGATGATGAGCACGTTGTTGCCCAACACGAAGCCCGTCGAGGCCGCGGCCAACCCGGTGAACGAGTTCAGCAGCGAGATGA
>PMUK01000141.1 GCA_003166915.1 Candidatus Cybelea palsarum | reverse complement strand
GCCATGCGCCGCGCCGGTTGATCGGCTAACGCTTTGCTGCCGGATACGGCGGGAGCGGGCGGTGGAGGCGGCGTGGCTACGGTTGCACCGTTCCCCGCGCTGGGTTGACGAGCGGCCGCACCGTTTCCCCGCGAGGTGTCGATCTGGGCCAGAAGCGCGCCGACCGAGACCGTCTCGCCTTCTCGCACCGCAATCTGGGTCACGACACCCGAGGCAGTCGCCGGAACTTCGACGTCGACTTTGTCCGTCGTCACCTCGACGAGAGGATCGCCTTCGGCAACGAAGTCGCCGACGTGTTTGCGCCACTCTACGATCGAGCCTTCGGTAACGGACTCGCCCATCTCGGGAAGCGTTACGTTGACCAGGGTGCTTTCCAAAACAGGCTTCATTTTATCTTTTCGGACGCCAGGGCCCTACGACTCTGCGCAGCTTCGGTTTAGAAGTACTTCGCCGGCAGGGCGCCCGTTACAACCAAGGCGTTCTTGGCAAATCGCGGGCGAGCGTGGCTCAACACGAATGCCGCCACATCGTAGGCTTGGGAGAGTGAGAGCGAGCCCGGCGCGTTCTGCGGCATATTGTACCGAACGAACCCCGTCATCCGGTCGATGTGGGCCATGCCCGCGCCGTTATTGAACGAGCCCGAGCCCCACAAGGGCGGATAGGTGTCGCCGACGCCGCTCCCATTGGACTGATGACACATCGAGCACGTGCTTGCGTAGATCGTCGCGCCGTCGCCAAGGCTCGGGGAATCCTTCGGTAACGGCACAACGTAGCGATCGTCTTTGGATTGCATTGCGCCGACCGGGACCCCGCGCGAGAGCCAGGCGATGTAGGAGACGATTGCAATCATTGCCTTGCTCGAATAGGCCGGGGGCTTTCCGTTCATGCTGTACAAGAAGCACTCCGCGATGCGGTCTTGCAGGGCGATCACGCGGTGCGCGCGTTTGTTCCATTGGGGAAAACGCCCGTAGAGGCCGATGAAACTGCCGCCTCGCGGCTGCGTGCCGCCTGCGAGGTGACAGGCCGCGCAAGACATTTGCACACCGACGTACGGCTTCATCAGCGATTGTGTCTCGACGACGATGTCGTGTCCGTACGCGATCGATTTTCCGAGCGGTCCGCTGGGAAGCGTATGCGGATCGTATAAAGCCGAGCCCGTACCGGGCGGCGAGCCCGAACATGCGGCGAGTCCGAATGCGACGGTCGCAACGAACAGAAGCAATAGTTTAGGCATCGTGGACCTCCGCTCAGAGCGCCAGCGTCAGGTACGTGTAATGATAGGTTGCCTGCAGGACCGCGATGGCTGCGACCATCGACGGAACGACAACGGTACCCGGAATGAGATTCGTCAAGATGTCGGCCGCCACGTCCGCGCTGCTCATCGCGGCGGGGGCAAAGCCGCGAGTAAAGATCGCGCGAGCCTGTTCCTCGATGGCGGTGTGGCATGCGAGCACGATCAAGCCCCGCCGTTGCAGCATCTCGATCGACGCGTCCTGGTACATGCCTGCGGCATCGTCGGGATCGGTCCGAACGTCAATAGGCGCCCGCCGCCGCAGGAACACGTTTGAAACGACCGACGCGCCCGTCGCATCGCTCAATTTAAAAAACTCTCCGAGACGGTACTTCACCCAGATTTGATCGGCATATGCGTACACCGCCGATGGACCGTGGCCCGCGAGCGCTACGACAATGGCGTCTGCCGAATATCCGAACCCGAACTGCAGTCCGTTCAACGCGTTCTTCACGTTACCGAGTACGCTCGGCCGAAAAGCGACGGCCTCGAAAACCTGACGAATAGCAGCAGGGCGCCCCACGACCCTCGCAAACGCCGCGGCGTCGAAATCGGAGCGGCGCTCGACCAGATGCGTGCCGCCGGAAAGCTCCGATGCGGCGGCAACCCCCGAGCTCGCGGCCGCGGTAGCCGATGCCGCGAGAAAGTCCTTGCGATTCATCGCTTCATCTCTCCGTCAACTCTTTTTCGTGTCCCTTCAATTCGAGGAGCGAACCGTTCGCGTGGCCAAGAACAAAGGTCGATGGTGGGCTTCACCGCAGTTGCCGTGGCACTCTTCCTGTTCGGAGGCGCCATCGGAGCCACGATTGCATGGCTAGCGGCGAGAGCCGAGAATGCGGCGCTTCGCGCGACGCTCGAGCACAGTGCGCACTCCGGGGAGAAGGCGATCGAAGCGCTTTTGGAGCGTACGAAGAACGAACTGCGTGAGGCAACGGCACTGCGCGCGAGCGAACGCGTCGGCGAGCTCGTCTCACCGGTAACGCAAAAGCTTGGGGAGTTCGACCGGCTGATTGCCGATCTGGAGGCGACGCGGCAACGCGATGCCGGCAGCCTGCGCGAACAGATCGACCAGCTCTTGGGCCGAACCGACAAACTCGAGACCGCGACCTCGCATCTGAGTACGCAGACGTCTACGCTGGTAACTGCGCTGCGCAATCCGGCCTCGCGCGGCAAATGGGGCGAAATGCAGCTGCGCAACGTCGTCGAGAAAGCGGGCATGCTCGCGTACTGCGATTTCTTTGAGCAGCAGACCGTCGCGCTCGAAGAAGCGCGCGTCCGTCCCGACATGACGGTGAACCTTCCCGGAGAGCGCTGCGTTTTCGTCGATGCCAAAGCGCCGACCGATTCGATGCAGGCCGCGCTCGAGGCCTCCGACGACGAGGCGCGAAAGGCGCTCGTCAAGCAGCACGCTCGAGCTTTGCGCGACCACGTCGATGCGCTCTCGCGTCGCGGCTATCAAACGGCAAAAGGCTCCGCGGAGTACGTCGTGATGTTCGTCGCGGGGGAAGCCTTCGTCAGCTCGGCTTGCAGCGAAGACCCGTCGCTCATCGAATACGCGCTCGATAAAGGTGTTCTGATTACCGGACCATTGACGCTGATCAGCCTCCTGCGCTCGTTCGCGATGGGCTGGCAAGCAGTAAGACAGGAAGAGAACGCCAAGAGAATCGCGACGATCGGACGAGTACTCTACGAGCGCGCGCTAAAGTTTTCCGAACATCTCGTCGAAGTCGGCAAGCACCTCGAACGTTCGGTCAACGCGTTCAATGGCGCGGTCGGTTCGTACGAGACGAAGTTGCTTCCTCAAGGACGCCGCCTCAAGGACGAAGCCTCGCTTGGCGGCGACGATCTGGCCGAGATTCCTCCGATCGACGTCGTCCCGCGAGACGTTACTGCGCTCGATACCTCCGCATCGCCCAAACGTCTCCCGCGGTCGCAGCAGCTCTTCGCAAACGACGACGCCGTTTAAGGAGTCGCACCCGAAGCGTGATCGGCTGCCCAAGCTTTGAGGGCCGTTAACGTGTTCTGCACGTGCAGCGACGGATCGAGACTGGTGTACGTGTAGATAATCGTACCGTTGGGAGCGATAACGTACGAGGTGCGGTTGGCATATTGCGGGTGCTGCGCCAAAACGGAGTCGTAAGCTTTCATCACGGTTCCATTGGTGTCGGCCGCGACTGCGAACTTGCTGCGGCATTCGCTGACGGAAAACTTCTGCAGCTTGTCGAGCGGATCGTGCGAGACGCCGATCACCGTCGCGCCGAGCGACTTGTACTGATCGATCGCATCGGCGAACTCGTGCGCTTCGATCGTGCAGCCGGTCGTGAACGCAGCGGGATAGAAGTAGAGCACGACCGGCCCCTTCTTCAACGAATCCGCCAGGCTAAAGGTAAAGGCGTTTCCGCCTTGGCTTGCCTGAAGCGTAAAGTCCGGTGCCTTGGTCCCAATCGAGAGCGCGGCCAACGCGGGGAGGGGAAGGATCATCGCTGCGACCGCGGCCGCAGCCAAATACCGTCGAATCATCATCGGGCACCCTCCTCGCCGCGGCGGCGGTATTCCTCCGACCTCGTCGGAGCCACGCCAAGCCGGTCGGCAACGTTTAGGGTGAACGTACTCCCCACAGAATCCAGATGTAGAGCAGCGCGATCGCCGTATCGCCTCCGGCGGCGGTCGCGGCCCAGAGTCTACGCCGCCACGGGCTTGCAAATATGAGCATCCCGATCGCGAGCTTTTCCACGACGGCGGCGATCATGACCGCAGGCCGCACCTCGGGATGATAAGCCGCATACACGAGCAAGCCCCCAACCAAGGTTATCAGCAAGGCCCAGTGACGCGCGATCATTATTGTGAGTTGGTCGGGCCTAGTCACGCCAAACAGCAGCCGCAGGACCGAGGTCGGCGCGAAGACCGCAGCGAACGCGCACGCGGTTATCGCGCCGGTTACGATTAAGATCGTGCCGATTTGACCAGCGATCACTCGATCCACTCCTTTCGGTAGAGCAACACGAGGAGAATCTTGGCAACTGCGCAGGGGAGCCCTTTGTCCCGAAAATCCAAGCCTTGCATTTTTGGGATACCGCCGCGGTCGCGTTCCGGCGTAAGCTGGAATGATGAAGGTTTCGACCGCCGGCACCGCCAGAATTCAGCGCAGACGCTGACGATCGTCTCGGAGAAGCCGGCGACCTAGCGACGAATCCGAAATGAAGAGCTCTGGAATAGCCATCGGACTGCTCGCGCTCGCCCTTGCGATGCCGATTGCGGCTACGGCTTCGGCTACGCCGGAGCCGTCACCGAGCCCAACATCGCAGGCGTCGCCGGCNNCGCCGGCCGCGCCTGACGCGAGCGCCGGCGGGTTCGACGTCAGCAAACTCACGCCGGCGCAGCAAGAAGCGCTGCGCCTGGCCATCATCAAGACGTCGCAGAATCCGGTCGGCAACATCACAATCGTTCCCTTCCAGAACAACTTCAACTACGGCGTGGGTCCCTACACGCGCTTTCAGTATATCCTTAACGTGCAGCCGGTCATACCGATCATGCTTTCGACGAATATGACGCTGATCGCTCGCACGATTTTCCCAATCATCAACCAACCTTCGGCTGCGCCCCCGCTCGTCTGCGCGTCGCCGAACGGATGCCCGTCAACCTTCGGTATCGGCGACATGCAAGAGCAGTTCTTTTTTGCACCCAAAACCAAACCGGGTCAGCTCATCTGGGGCGTGGGCCCGATCTTCCAGGCTCCAACGGGGTCGCCGAGCACGCTCACGTCAGGTAAATGGTCGGCCGGTCCGGATGCCGTCGCTTTGATCATGCCGGGGAAGTTCGTAATAGGGACGCTCGTCACGCAGCTCTGGTCGGTCGCCGGACCGTCGAGCCGCCCAGATCTAAGCGTATTCTTTCTTCAGCCGTTTATCAATTACAATCTCAAGAACGGCTGGGCTCTATCGACGTCGCCGAACATTACGGCGAACTGGAGCGCCGCGCAGAATAGGTGGGCCGTTCCGCTCGGCGGCGGTGTTGCAAGGACGTTTAAGGACGGCGATCAGTTGATGTCGCTCGCGGTGTCGTACTATACGTACGTAACGCGACCGCTGGGCTCACCGCAGACGAACCTGAAGATCTCGTGGAGTCTGCTCTGGCCCGTTAAACGCGGGATCGACATCGGCCAATTATTGAAGGAAGCGCAATAGGTATTTATAGGTTGAAGGTGTAGCCAAGAAGCGGCCCGCTCATGTTGAACTTTTGAACCGCGACGTTGGGTGGAAACGCGAAGTAGTTCAGCGTACGGTAAGTAGCGATCAAAGTTTGGCCGTGATTGAATGCATAGCCCGCGCCGGTATAGCCTTCCCACGTCTGATTGTTCGGGCCGGTGCTGGTTCCGATGTCGATATAGTACGGCACAAAGATGTGGCCGTCGCCGAAGAACGCCTTCCCTCGAAGCCCCGTGATAACGTCGTTTGTGAGCGTCGAAGCAACCACGGTGCCGTTTGTCGTGAAGGATCCCCGCCTTCCGGTGATCGTGGCGTTATAGCCCAACGTTAGGTTTATCGGGAACTCACGCACGCCAAGGAAGATGCTCAGATCGGCATCGTGACCCCGTGCGACGGTGAAGCCCGCGGCAGCCTCCCAAATCCTGGGGACGAGCCGAGCCGACGTGCCGAGAGCAAGCGCAAGCCGACGCCTGCCGAAGGGCCCGCCGATCGACGCGGACGTATTCGCGCTGGCAGTAGCGTTCGTATAAATGTAGTCCCCGAAAACGTCGAAGTCGCCTTTGCGCAGATCGAGCGCCCCCATCGCGGCAGAGTTCAGCTTCGATATGTAATCGGCCGGGGTGGTTGTAAAGTTGATTACCCCGCTGTGCCCCGCATGCAGCGGCAGGTTGGGGACGGTGTATTGGACCGAACCGTGCACGGTGGGAAGCCAGATGTACGGCGCGACCGTTATATGAGTCTTCCCGTCGTACTCCCTGTCCATGAGCGTCGGACTCGCCGCCGGCGCAGGCGTCGGCGCCGTCATGTCTTGCGCCAAAACGACGGTTGTCGTACCCGAGAAGGCCGCCATTAATAGAACCACAGACGAAGCAAAGCGCTTCGTCGAAGCTAAAGCATTCATCGCGCTAGATTCTACCGGGGAGCGTCCAGAGCGTCAATCCCAAAGACGCAAAACCTCTGCTCGGGCTGCAGATTGCGTTAATGGGACAGCAAACCGTCGCCCCTCGGCGCTATCATGGATCATGGCCGTTAATGCGCCCGCTCGCTATACGGCGCGCATGGAAGAGTCCGTCAACATCGCCGAGGACGTTGCTTACGAGCGGCTCTCGACGGGCATTCTGGAGTTCACGGTACGCGCCGCGATAGCGCGCACTGAGGACGAAAGCGAATGGGAGCATGAAGAGCTGCGCCGGCGCGGATTAAGCGGCATCCAGATCTTCCGAAACGGCAAAGCCATCTGGACGGATCGCGATATTTTTGAGACCGAGCTCGCGGAGGCCACGCGCTCGAAATGCGAGGGCCGTTTCGACGAACGGAACGAACTCGACCCGACTTTTCTCGAAGAGCTCGATCGCAATCTACGGCAGCGTTGGCGCCTCGCCGGTTACGAAGTCGCCAGTCTATTGGGAAGCATGAAAGCGCTTTTTTCCGAACTCGAGTCGGACGTGAGGGATCGCATCGCCGACGCCCGCCAGGCTTTGACCGATGAGATCCTCTTCTCTGCCTGTCCGGACGTCTACGAGGTGCGCAGCGTTTCCGACGGCGACTCTCCGAACATCTCACGGTAGTCGGCAGTGAAGTGTCCCATGTGCCAAAAGCCCCAAGCGGTCGCGACGTCGATGACGCGAATTCGCGCCTGATGCGGGCGCTGAAGCGTCTGCCGAACCCCGTTGAGTCGCTCTCGCTTGAAATAGGCCATCGGGCTGAACCCCGTGACGGCTTGGAACGCGTTGATCAGCGAACGCAAGCGCAACCCCGAAGTCTCGCTCAAATCCAGGAGCGTCACAGTTTTGTCCAGGTGTTCGCGCATGTACGTTTCGCACACTCGAACTGCGGCGACGCGGCGGCTCAGCGATGGTGTCCGCGTAGCGGTCGTGACGTTGTGGCCGCCCAGAGCGTCGGCCAGCAGCGGAATCAGAGCGCGTTCGGCCGTCTCACGCGCCCGAACGAGTCTCAAGAAACCCGACGATCTCGTGGAGTCACGCGATAGCCATCGCAGATAGTCGCGAAGCCGCTTTGCAAAGAGGTCGTTGCGTTCGAGGCAAGCATCGCCGACGTTTTCGATCAATGTCCGCGCGTCGGGCGAGTTTGGGAAGTCGCGAGCGAGCCCGCGCGCGTCGATCGTCACCGAAAGGAACTCCGACGGTCCAGCGGTGCTAAGCCGGATGGCCCCTCCGGTTGCGGCTACGTGCCCCTCGTCTACGCTAGCACCGAACCAGCGCGCGCATGTCGAGTGGCTCGCGAGCATCCCGATTACAGACGTGCCGGGCCGCAGACTGGCCTCAAGTTTGAATCCAAGGTTGGAGCCATACCAACCGATCCGCATCGCATCGAGCCTAACGATGCGGCGGTCGGCCTCGAACGAGCCCGGCTCCATCTGAGTCCAGGTGACGGACTCGGGCACGAACGCCCCTCTCGTGACGCCTGGCATACGCGTTACGCCGTGCCCTCGCCGGCGACGATAAAGAAAACGACAGCGGTCTCTCTTAGAGTCGCTGCGATCCCGGCGATTCCCGTGAAGGCATCCGTAAATGCTATCATATTCTTGCCCCGACTGTGGCCATACTCGCCTTGCGAACGCTCGGCCTGCAGTCAATCGAAGGAATTCTTGCAAAGGCTCCGAGAGGAGTAGGGCCCATGCAGCCACGCCGGGCCGCTGTGGCGGCGCTTGCTCTCGCGTTTGCATTCGCGCCCGCGCAAAGCCGCGCACAGCAGATTCCCGCCACGCCTACTCCTACGCCGGCGCCGCCCGCGCCGTACGTTTCGATCGAAGAGGAGGTCTCGCCGAACTACGACGACGAGAGCGGTTCGAGCAGCCTCGTTAACCTTCGCGGACAGCTTCCGTATGTCGCCGGCGCGCAGTACGTCTTTCGTCTCAAGCTTCCGATCGTGACATCGGCGCCCGCGACCGCGGTGACGGCAGCGGGGGATCTCGCCCTGTACGATTTGGCCGTCACCGACGTTGCGCGCGGCCGGTGGCTCGAGGGCGTCACGATTCGCGTACCGACCGCTCAAAATGACTCGCTAGGCAGCGGGAAATACTCCATCGGTCCAGCTTTTGGTTATGAGACGCAGCGCGGCCCTTGGACGTTCGGCTTCTTACAACAAAGCTTTTTCTCGGTTATCGGCCCCACATCGCGCTCGCCGGTCGGACAGTCGAAGATCGAACCTGCGGTCACGCTCGCGGTTGCGAGCGGCTGGAGCATCGGTCTCTCGAGCATGACCATCACGTACGATTGGGTTCGCAACGAATGGACCGAAGTGCCGGTCGGCATGCGCGCCGCCAAACGGTTTAGCGGCGGTCTTAGCCCGCTGGAAGCGTCGGTTGAGATGGAGCAAAACCTCGCCGACGTCAAAGGCGCGCCGGGTTGGACGATTCGGACGCTGCTAAAGTGGACGTTGCCCAGATAGCGGCGAACGAAACTCAAAGGATGAGTCACGATTGAGGGAGCCCTGGGTGCACGGACTGCCCGACGGAATCTTTTTTGCGCGTTTAGCAATCGCTACCGCCCTCGGTTTGGCGATTGGATTCGAGCGGCAGTGGCGGCAACGAACGGCCGGTTTGCACACCATGACGCTCGTCGCGGTCGGCGCGGCGCTCTTTTGCGCCCTCCCTGCACTCGGCGGCAACGTTTCGGACCCCTGGCGCGTGGCGGCGCAAGTCGTCACAGGTGTAGGCTTCCTCGCCGGCGGCGTTATCTTGCGCCAGGGGCTCGACGTGCGAGGCCTCACCACGGCTGCCACGCTTTGGGCGACGGCCGCGGTCGGCGCCTTGGTTGGCAGCGGCTTCGAAATGCAGGGGGCGGTCGGGGCGGGTGTCATCGTTCTGGTCAACGCCTTCGTTCAGCCACTCGCGAGTGCCATTTCGCGAATACCTCGGCCGGCTTCGGAGAACTTCATGACCGCGTACGCTTTGCGCGTAACGTGCCAGGTGGCGGCGCAAAAATCCGTACGCGAATGCATTATCGGCGAGGTCGGAAAAACTTCGCTCACGCTGCTCGAGCTGAACACATCGGCCGCGACAAATGGCTCCGTTGAAATCGTCGCCAACTTGAACAAGCCCGGGCGCGATGACGGAGTCTCCGAAAGAATACGTGGCGAGATCGCCGCTCTTCCCGGCGTGACCTCGGCAAGCGCGGAATCCGCCGAACACGTTGTATGAAGTCGTTCGCGTCAACTGGAACGTGGGGCGGATCGTTTGGAGTTCTGTTGCTGGTCGCCATCATCGCAGCGTTTCCCAGGCGCTACGAGCTCGGTCCGCCCTGGGAGGAGTCGGCATTCATAGTCACGCTCCTCGTCGTCTTTCTCGTATCGGCGATCGCCAATCTCGCCCACGGCTCCGGGCTCCTGAAAAATGTCGCTATTCTAACCGTCGTGGGTGCCGCGTCTGCGTACAACGCGCTGTCACTCTGTCAGCTCGTCCTCTTTCTAATCTTTCCCGACGCAAATCGGGCCGAAATCGAGGCGCCGCGTCTTCTCGCAACGGCGGTCTCGATCTGGCTTACCAACGTGCTTACCTTTGCACTGCTCTACTGGGCGATCGACGGCGGCGGTCCCGAGCGGCGTTTGCGCGATCCTGCGGGCCCTCGCGATCTTGCGTTTCCAGGCGACCTAAGGAGAGCGCGTTACGCGGAGTATCTTTTCCTGGCCTTCAACACGGCGACGGCCTTTAGCCCGACCGACACGATGCCGTTAACGACTCGGGTACGCATGATGATGATGGTCGAATCGGTGGTTTCACTCCTGGCGCTGGCGATCGCCGGCGCGCGAGCGATCAATATCATGCACTAGACCTTGTGGCGCCGTCTTTAGAATGCGCCTTGCGTTTATGGGATAGAGCGCGAGGCCGCCAGCGAGGTATGCTATGTGCACGATAGAAGCCGCGAGCGGCTTTGATGTTTCGTTTTTTCAGCAATCAACTGTACCGCGAAAGGCTTCGACAAATGCCCGAAAAAAAACCCAATATCCTCATTCTCTGGGGCGACGATATCGGCATCTGGAATATTAGCAAGTTCAGCAACGGCATGATGGGATACCGGACCCCCAACATCGACCGGGTCGCCAACGAAGGCGCCCTCTTCACCGACTACTACTCGCAGCAGAGCTGCACCGCGGGGCGCGCCTGCTTCATCACCGGCCAGAACCCGCTTCGCACCGGGCTCACCAAGGTCGGCATGCCCGGCGCCACGGTCGGCCTACAGCCCGAAGACCCGACCATCGCCGAGTTGCTCAAGCCACAGGGCTACGCGACCGGCCAGTTCGGCAAGAACCACCTTGGCGATCGCAACGAGTTCTTACCGACCGTTCACGGCTTCGATGAGTTCTTCGGCAACCTCTATCACCTCAACGCTGAAGAAGAGCCCGAGCTGCCCGACTACCCCAAGGACCCCAAGTTCAAGGCCATGTTTGGCCCGCGTGGCGTGATGCATTGCAAAGCGACTGACGTCGACGACCCAACCGTCGACCCGCGCTGGGGGCGCGTCGGAAAGCAGAGCATCAAAGACACCGGTCCGCTCACCAAGAAGCGCATGGAAACAGTCGACGAGGAGATCACCGCTCGCGCTCTCGAGTGGATGGAGACGCAGGCCAAGGCCGATCAACCGTTCTTCCTCTGGTACAACTCTACGGCCATGCATTTCCGGACGCACGTTGCGGAAAAGAATCTCGGCAAGAGCGGCCAGGATCCGTACAGCGATCGCATGGTCGTGCACGACGAGCAGATCGGCATGATGCTCAACAAGCTCGACGAGCTAGGCATCGCCGACAACACCATCGTCATGTACTCCACCGACAACGGCCCGGAGAACGACACGTGGCCGGACGGTGCCAACACGCCGTTTCGCGGGCAGAAGGACTCCAACTGGGAAGGCGGCTGGCGCGTGCCGTGCTTTATCCGCTGGCCCGGCACGATCAAGCCCAATTCGGTCTTCAACGGCATCGTCTCGCATATCGACATGTTCCCGACGCTGCTCGCCGCTGCCGGCAATCCGGACGTCACGCAGCAACTGCTCGACGGCTGCACGGTAGGCGACAAGAAGTTCCACGTTCATCTCGACGGCTTCAATCAGATTCCGTATTTCAGCGGAGCGGCTAAAGAAAGCGCGCGAAATGCGATCATGTACTTTAGCGACGACGGCGATGCCATTGCGGTGCGAGTCGGCGACTGGAAGTTCAATCTCGCTCTGCAACGCGCCAATACGATGGAGCAATGGGCCGCGCCGTTCGATAAGCTTCGCGTGCCGCACATCGTGAGCTTACGGCGCGATCCCTTCGAACGGGCCGACTTCAACTCAAACACATACTGGGACTGGCTCGTGGATCACGCGCCCCAGATGTACCTGATGCAGGCGGTGGTGGCTGGACAGATCGCCGACTTCGAAAAGTTCCCGCCGCGGCAAAAGCCGGCTTCATTCAACCTGGACTCGGTAATGGAGCAAATAAAGACGCCTCACGGCTAAAGTAGAACTACGTTGGCAGAGCCTTTCCATACCGTGTTGAACTAGCACGGTATGGGAAGCTCCACGCCCGTCGCCGCGCAAGTGAGCCGCTTTTACGAAAGCCACCCTTACCCACCGCCGGTCGACGACCTAGACGCCTACCGCAAATCCTGGGACGATCGGCGGCGGCGCGCCGAATCGCATCTCTTTTGGCCGGCCGAGCCCTACCGCGACGACCGCAGCATCCTCGTCGCCGGCTGTGGCACAACGCAGGCCGCCCATTACGCGTTGCGCTGGCCGCGCGCGCGGGTCCTCGGTATCGACGTCAGCGCCACGAGCATCGCGTTCACGCAAGAGCTGAAACAACAATACGCACTTGACAACCTCGAAGTGCGCCAGCTTCCGTTGGAACACGCGGCCGAACTGGGCGAAACCTTCGAGCACGTCGTCTGCACCGGCGTGCTGCACCACCTTCCCGACCCGGATGCAGGTCTGCGTGCGTTGCGCGACGTCCTTGCGCCTGCCGGCGCCCTCCACGTGATGGTCTACGCGCCATACGGCCGCGCAGGAATCTATATGCTGCAAGATTACTGCCGGCGCCTCGCTATTGGTCACACCGACGCCGACATTCGCGACCTCGCCGAGAGCCTCAAGGCGCTGCCTCTCGACCATCCCCTCGCGCCGCTGCTGCGCAACTCACCCGACTTCACCACCAGCGCCGGTCTTGCCGACGCGCTGCTCCATCCTCGAGACCGCTCTTACTCGGTCCCGCAACTCGTGGAGTTTCTCGACCGCGCCGGATTGGAGTTCGGGCGCTGGCTACGCCAAGCGCCCTACCTGCCGTGGTGCGGTGCGCTTGCGTCCGCGCCGCATCATTCCAAGCTGATCGAACTAACGGCAGAAGAACAATACGCCGCGATCGAACTCTTCCGCGGAACGATGCTCCGTCACAGCGTCGTCGCTTACAGGAAGGATCGACTCGCTCAAAACTCCTCCGTCGATTTCGAGGGCGACGCGTGGCTGCGCTACACCCCGGTTCACCTGCCCGGCACGATCGTCGTGCGAGACCGGCTGCCGCCGGGAGCGACGGCGGTCCTGATCAATCGCAACCACACTTATACCGACCTTTATCTGCCGATCGACGATCGGCAGGAGCGGCTCCTAGAAAAAATCGACGGAAAGCGCACCATCGCGGAGATCTGCGGCCAGCGGGGCGAACGCAGTCTCGCGCGCGACTTTTTCCGCCAACTCTGGCAGTGGGACCAAATCGTGCTCGATACCTCTGCGGCAGTCGTGTCGTCTTGACGCACCAAGGCTGGTTTTCCTGGGACGCGAGTTGGACGTGGGGCATCACGCTCATCGCGTGCACCGTCGCACTACACGTTAGCTGCGTCGTGCTTGCGGCCTTGGGATTACGCAAGCTCCGAATCGCGCGGACGCGCGGAAAACACCCTCTCCTCGATACGACGGCGGGCGCCATAATCATGATCGTAGCGATCGCGTGGTTGTTGGCCGTCGCTCACGCCGTCGAGTGCACGATTTGGGCGACTGCCTACCTGCGTCTCGGCGCGGTCGAGAGCCCGGCGGATGCGATGCTCTACTCGATCGATTCGCTGACGACTCGCGGCACGTCGGGTTTGGTTTTGCTGCATCATTGGCTTATGATGGGTGCGATCGAGTCCATCGACGGTTTGCTGCTTTTTGGCATCAGCACCGCATTTTTGTTCCACGTC
The DNA here is from genome assembly GCA_003166915.1 of Candidatus Cybelea palsarum. GTDB lineage: Bacteria > Vulcanimicrobiota > Vulcanimicrobiia > Vulcanimicrobiales > Vulcanimicrobiaceae > Cybelea > Cybelea palsarum. The sequence continues at coordinate 32,529 of PMUK01000141.1, read as the reverse complement.
ATGCGAGCTTGGCTGCCGGATTTCACGCTGCGGCGTTCTTAGGCATTGCGAACGATCACTGCGAGGAACGCCACACAGGAGACCGTCACGATGACCGTTACCGCCCAACCAGCGTATGCGAGCCAGCCTTCGATCCGGTTCTCACCCATAACGTCGCGGTTTTGCGCGATCGCGACGAGAAGGCAAAGCGTCAACGGCGTCGCCAAGCCGCCGGCGACTGACGCCCAGTAGAGAAGGCCGATTGGGGAAAATCCCGCGGACGCAAACGCCGCCGATATGCCGAGCGATCCAAGAAGAACGCCGTAAAAAATTCGCGCCTGGCCGATGGGCGCGTCGAGACTTCCGCGCCAACCAAAGGTTTGAGTGATTACGTAGGCGCTCGTACCGGCGAGAACCGGAACGGCAATGACGGCCGAGGCCAGCAATCCAATCGCAAAGAGCGCCGTTGCCCAGCTGCCGGCGAGCGGCGCAAGAGCGGCGGCGGCATCGGCCGCAGTTTGAACGGGTGTATGAGTCTTGCCGAGCGTCGCTGCCGTTGCAACGAGAATGAAGAAAAAACAGATCCCCGGCGCCAGCGCTCCCCACGCGGCATCGGCCTTCATCGCGCGCAGCTCCGACGGCCGCGTGCCGCGCTCCGACACCTCGATCGACTCCCAGTAGTAGACGTAGCTCGTCAGCGTGGTTCCGAGAAGTGCGAGCGCCCCGGTCGCGACGGGGACGGTGAAATCAAAATGCGGCGTCGCGAGTGAACGCGCAAGTGCCGCCCAATCCGGTTTTGCGAGTACCGCGCTTATCCCGTAGCAAATAAAAATCAAGGGAAGAAACGAGAGAAAACGCTCGACGCGCAAATAGGATCTCGACACGAGAAGCCACGCCACGGCGCCGGCAAACGGGAGTACGAAGTATTCTCGCGATGTGCCGGTGAGGAGTTTGAGCGATTCCGCGCCAGCCTCGAGGTCCGCGGTCAACGTCATCAGGGTAACTGCCAAGACGGCGACGAGCGCCGGCAGCGCCCATCTCAAACCGTAGTGGCGCCGGATCGCGCCTTGGAAACTCGTCGGAGATATCGCGCCGATTGCGGCGGCGATGCTCTGGACGACCGCGATCATCGGCAGCAGCAGCACCACCAACCAGGAGAGAGCGTACCCCGTAACCGCGCCCACGACGGCCAGACTCGCGACCGTCGTCGGATCGGCATCGGAGGCAGCTGAGACAAGACCGGGCCCAAAACCGACCGCTCTGCGAGTCATGGGCCTTTCTTATTTACGTGGGCAAGGCATCCCCTAGGGCACGGCGTAACATCCGCGCTATGGCAAGCGCAATTACAGCACGCGAGTTCAAGCTTCTGCTCAAGCCGGGGTGTTTCCAAACAAAACGGTCCGTGCTCGAGTTCAACAATCAATTGGCAAAAATGGCCGACGATCTCGGGGCCGAGTACGAAGGGTTCGATCGCGTCGACTCCGAGCTTCGCGAAGTGCGATTCTTCGATACGCCGGATGCGGCCTTCCGCAAGAACCACGTGATTCTGAGGCTTCGGCGCGATCGATCGAGTGGTTGGCCGGACGAAACGTGGGAAGTGACGTTCAAGCGGCGCTCTTCTGAGTTTCGCGAATCGGCCGATTTTGACGTGAGTTCTTCGATGCAAGATCTGCCGGTCAAGTTGAAGTTCAAGGAGGAGATCATTCGCGGCGACGCTCCGGGCACGATAAAGAGCATCTTCTCGAATAACTATATCGCCTACTACCCCATCAAAAACTTTGAGTTGCCCATGTCACGGATTATCGAGCTGTTCCCTGGCCTCAAAGCGCTCGACCTCGATCCCACCGCGAAAGTCGCGGCGGTGAATAACGCGCGGGTGTTGGAGATTGGGGCAAGGCTTGGAATCTTTACCTTTGGCAAGAACGCAGTGGCCCACGCCGACCTTGCGGTGTGGACCCGTCCCGCTGCCGACAGATTCGACGTGCTCGTTGCGGAGTTCGGCTGGTCGTATCACATGCGCGGCGAGGCCGCCAAGGAGCAGAAAACCCACGAAGCCGCCGATAAGTTTTTCAAGGAGATCCAGGAGCCGCTGAAAGACGAACTCTTCGACGGCACTACCAAAACGGCACTCATCTACGGTTATGCAGAGGAATGACGCGCGCATGAAAAGCGAGCGCCCGTAGAGGACGCTCGCTTCCGGGTGATTCGGTAGTTACGCGCCGGCGGCGTGCGCGGCCGCAGCCTTTGCGATCTGAGCCTTGACCTCGTCCATGTTGAAGGATGCGCCCTTCTGCATGGGCGGAAACTCGATCGCCGTTTCCGCCACCTTCCCCACAACCTCTTGCACCAGCACGAAGCGCCAGAACTGGTAGACGAAGAAATGGTAGTAGTTCAGCGAACCGCTCATGCCGGTCCGCTCGAACGGGTCTAGCCGGAGGTTTACGAGGATCGGCCAATCGACCTTGACCGTTCCGCCTAGCCAACCATTGGGCTGATCCACAAAGCGGTATTTGTAGTCGTTGACACGCACCGCGCCGAGCGTGCTTTCGGCGAAGTAGAAGATCTCGTGCCGGTTCGACGGGCCTTTTCCAGTAATGAGATCCATCTGATTGTAACCATCGAGGTGCACTTTATAGGTCCGGTCGCCCAACTGTTTTCCTTTTTTGAGCTCGTCGGCGATATTCGGGTTTCCCGCCGCGGCCACAAATGTTGGGAACCAATCCAGACCGGAGAAGATCCCATTCTCAACCTTACCTGCAGCAACCTTACCCGGCCACCGCACGATGCATGGTGCGCGAAATCCGCCCTCAAGCACGGTTCCTTTCCCCCCGGCGAAAGGCGTCTGACCGCCGTCGGGCCAGGTAAAGTTCTCCGTGCCGTTGTCGGTCGTAAACATGACGATGGTGTTCTCGTCGAGGCCGTCGTCCTTTAACTTCTTCATGACGGTGCCGACGATATCATCGAGCTGCGCCATTCCGGCTTCGGACTCCGACCAACCGTTTTCCGGCGTGCGCATGCTTTGATATTTCTTGGAAAGATGCGTCACGACGTGCATCCGAGTCGGGTTCAGCCAAACGAAAAAGGGTTTGTTACTCGCTTTAGCTTTGTCGATGAATTTGAGAGCGTGATCGAGGATCTCGTCGTCGACGGTTTCCATACGATCCGGGTAGAGCGTTCCCGCATCTTCGATCCGCTGCTTGCCGACCTTTCCCCATCGTGGGTCGACCGTCGCATCGTCCGTATCTGTGGCCCAACAATGCAGCATGTTGCGCGGGCCGATCTTATCTTTGAGCTCTTGCGGATAGTTGGGATGCGACGGATCCTCCATCGCGTCCAGATGATAGAGATAACCAAAGAATTCGTCGAAGCCATGAAGGGTCGGCAGATATTGATTTAGGTCGCCGAGGTGATTCTTGCCGAACTGGCCCGTAGCGTAGCCCATGGCGCGGAGCGCCGTCGCGATCGTCGGTGCTTCGTCCGGCATCCCGACCTTGGCCCCCGCCTGACCGACGGTCGTCAAGCCGGTTCGAATCGGCAGCTCACCCGTAATGAAATTTGCGCGGCCGGCCGTGCAGCTGGCCTCCGCATAGTAATCGGTGAATCGCATTCCTTCGGTGGCGAGCCGATCGAGATTCGGCGTTCGAGCCGCCATCATTCCTTGGTGATAGGCACCGATGTTAAACCAGCCGATGTCGTCGGCCATAATGGCGACGATATTGGGTGCACTTTGAGCAGGCATAGCCGGCTCCTTTCCCGCAAGCGCGAGCGAAAAGTGAGATTAGCTTTATCAGTGTAGTCGAGAGGCTAGATTAGGTTCGCGACCTCACATAGGCCTTCTTTTGGTGCTCCGGCACAAGTGGAGCAATCTCAATAGTCATTAAAAAAAAAGGCAGGTCACGTCGCGCAACGACCCCTGGCCCGGCTGCGCGGCGGGGGGGCGACGTAGCCCGGGCCGCGAACCCAATCTCTGCCTGAGGAGACGCGCGAATGAACCCGGAAAAGATCGCGGCGGTCGTGATGCTGGTCTCGATGATGCTAAACGCAGGGCTCGAGATCAAGGTCGAGCATCTGCTGACCGCGTTGAAGAACTATGGCCTAGTGGCTCGGGCCCTCCTTGCCAACTTCATCGTGATTCCTATTTTCGGCGTACTGCTCGCTCGGGCGTTCCACCTCGATCAGTATGTAGCGATCGGATTTGTGCTGATGGCGCTCGCACCCGGCGTTCCGTTCTTGGTTCGCGCGGCAGGGCGCACACCAGGCGGTAGTCTGGGATTCGCGGCCGCGCTGGCATTTATCATGCCGGCGCTATCGATCGTCACGATTCCCTTGAGCGCCCGTTTCATCTTTGCAGCCGGGCTTATCGCTCCGGCGGAGGTTGCCGGACATATACCCTTCGGCCGGATCGCCGTTACGCTCGTCGGCCTCCAGCTCGTGCCGCTGCTCGTCGGGCTGCTGATAGCCAACCGTGCTCCGAAGCTCGTGGCAAAACTACGGCGCCCGCTTATGCTTCTGTTTGTCATCTCCGTCGTGGCGCTGCTGGTGATTCTCGGCCCAATACTCGTAAAGGCCGTCGCTTCCGTCTACGGCTCGCGCGGCATGTGGGCGATGCTCGTCCTCGTGCTGCTCTCCGTAGGCACCGGCTGGATTCTCGGCGGGCCCTCGATCCAGTACCGGCGCACGCTAAGCATTGCCACGATGCTTCGGAACGTCGGAACGTGCGCGGTCGTCGCAACCGCGACTTTCCCGAAGACACTGGTCGCTCCCACCGTGTTGACGTACTTTATCATTCAGTTTTTGATCAGCATAATCTTCCGCGTCTACTTCCACCGAGGTATAGCGCGGGCGACCGCCGCATGAGGGGTTCAGCATGACGCCGCTCATTCTTTCGAAGTTCGGGATTTGGACGCTCGGCACGCTCGACTATATCTCGCTGATCGCCGCCGGCACGAACGCGTTTAATGGCGCATTGCTCGCGCGGCGGCCGGATCATTACAAACATTTCACCGTCGCCGGCGTCACCATCCTGGCGATTGCCGGCGGTATCGGCGGCGGCATCGTACGCGACATTCTGGTGAACAAAGTTCCGGCGCCCCTCGAAAATCCGTGGTACCTCATCGTATGCCTCGCGGTCGTAGCGGTGGCGCTCGTCGTCGAGTACTATAGCGAACTGCGATTCAAGGACGGCCTGTTCCAGTTCATGACCGCCTTCTCGCTGCCGTGGTACGCGATCGTCGGCGCTCAAGCCGCGCTCGCCGCGCACCTAGGATACGGCGCAGCGGTCCTTATCGGCATAATTGCGACGACGGCCGGACGCTGGATCATCGACGTCGCCTGTAACGTCATTCCCAAACAGCTCGTCCGAGGTGAATTCTTCGTGTCGGCTGCCGCGCTGACCGCGATCGCCTACGTCGTCTGCGACCAGGCGTTCGGGTTGCCGGTCGTAGCGTCGACCGCAATCGCGTTCTTTGTCGGCTTCGGTTTCCGTTTGCTCTCACAGTTCTTTGGCTGGGAAGAATGGGAGCCGTGGGAGCCGGCCGAACTCGACGCGGGAGAAAAGTCGCGCAAGACTCTGGGTGAAGGCCTCCAAGCAGAACTCGATCGGCCCGCTCGGTGAGGTGAGCCGGGCGGCGAGACCATCGACGAATCGGCGTTTTCTCTCTCCGGGAGCAGCATCGAGCCGTTCTCCACAAGATTATTTTCGAGGTCGACAGTATGGCGGCATCTGGGCAACTCTCGATGTTTTTTTTGAAGCAAAACCGCAAGTGCTCTCTCGTCTCCAGCAACTACGCGCGGCTAGGTTCAAATACGAACCTCGATAGCATTTCGGAGAAAGGCACGACGATGATACCTCGTGGACGACGCCCCTTGGCATGGCTGGTGACAATCGCGATGCTTGCCGTTGGGATAACGGCCTGCGCGGCGCACGCCGGGGGGGTTAGCTCGCTAGCCGCATCGACGGGTAGTGCGAAATCGCTGGCAGGATCGACGGGAGCCGAAGGCTGGTACTCGACGGACCAGGCGGCACAAGGTGCGACGCTGTTCGGGCAAAAATGTGCGGTCTGTCACGGCGCGAAGCTGCAAGGCGGCGCCGGCCCGGCGCTTGCGGGTAAACAGTTCTTCCTTCGCTTTGGCGGAAAACCGTTAAGCCAGTTGTGGTACGACGTGCACACGGAGATGCCGCTGAACGCACCATCGTCGCTCCCGAACGCGGATTCTCTTGCGCTGGTTGCCTTTATTCTCCAACAGAACGGCTTCCCCGAGGGAGCATCGCCCATCGTCGGTCACTATGACACGTCACGCATCATCCCGTCGGCCGCCCCGGGCGCGACAACGGCGCAGGCAACGCCCACCGCCGCTCCGACGCCGATGATCGTTCGGCAACCTTCGACCAGCACGCCGGCGCAACAGGAGCTGAATGGCGCCGATACCGATGCCGACAACTGGCTCGCGTACGGAAAGGGCTACCGCGCATCGCGTTACTCGGCGCTCTCCCAGATCTCGACGGCCAACGTGGCGCGGCTGAAACCACGATGCTCGGTCGAACTCGCGCCCGGAGGGTCATTCGAGGGTAGCCCGGTTGCATACGATGGCATTCTNNCGTTACCACCACCAATGGAACGTTTGCAGTTAACGGGCGTACCTGCGCAAAGCTGTGGAGCTACCAGTACGCTGCGACTGATATCGCTGCCGGGGCTAACAACAAAGGCGTGGCAATCGGAGGGGGGCGCGTTATCCGCGGTACGGTCGATGGTCACCTGATCGCGCTCGACATCAAGACCGGTAACGTCCTGTGGGACCGCAAAATCATGGACTCGAGCGCCGGCGCATCCGCGCTGGCCGCCCCCCTCATCTGGAACGGACTCGTCTTTATGCCGAAGGCGGGCGGCGATGTTGGCGTGCGCGGTGAGTTCATGGCGTTTCGCGTAAGCGACGGAACGAAAGTATGGAGCTTCTCTACCATTCCAACCAACGACGAAACCGGTGCGAAGAGCTGGCAACCTCGGAGCGCGGCAGTGCACGGCGGCGGAGGCATCTGGACGTACTTCGCGCTCGATCCGAAGACCGGTACGATCTTTGCGCCGGTCGGCAATCCGGGACCGGATTTCGATTCGACGCAACGCAAGGGCGCCAACCTGTTCACGACCGGCATCGTCGCGCTCGCTGCGCGTACCGGAAAGCTTCGCTGGTCGTATCAAACCGAACCGAATGACGACCACGACTGGGACGCCACGGGCGCGGCGCTGTTCGACGTAGCCGGCGGTCGCGAGTTGGTGGCCGCCACCAGCAAAGACGGCATCGTGCATCTGCTCGACCGCACGAACGGAAAGCTCCTGACGAAGACCCCCGTAACGACCATCGCTAATGCCGCGGCCCCCGTCACTGCGTCGGGTACGCATTACTGCCCCGGCGTGACCGGCGGTTCGGAATGGAACGGAGCTGCATGGAATCCGGTGACGAAGCTCGTTTACGTAAACTCGGTCGACTGGTGCGTAACCGTGAAGCGTTCGGCAAGCCCAAGCATGACCAACATCAACCAGCTTGCGAACGCTAAACAAGTGGGCAGCTTCGGCGGCGGTATTCCGTTACCCGATCCGATGGACAAGGCGTACGGGTGGACGACGGCGATCGACCCCGCCACCGGCAAAATCAAGTGGCACCTCAAGATGGCTACGCCAATGATCGCGGCGCTCACGCCGACTGCCGGCGGTCTGGTCTTCACCGGCGATCTCAACGGCGAGTTCCTCGCACTCGACGCAACGACCGGCGGCGTCCTCTACCGGTACGACACGAAAGGCGCCATGGCGGGCGGTATCGTTACGTATCGCGCAGGCGGCAAGCAATACGTCGCCGCGGCAAGCGGTAACACGTCGTTCGTTGCTTGGAGGGTGACCGGTAAACCTACGCTCGTTGTCTTCGGACTCTAGGCCGTCCGTCTTAGCGAATCGGTAGCTCGATCATGCGGATGAGGCCGAAAATCAATGCTCCAAAGCCCGCCCCGACGATGACGATGTGGCTTGGGAATCGAAACTTGGTGCTGATGCCGGCTAAGAAGAATACGGCCGCAAAGATCACGGTTAGGCGAACGTACGCGTCGCCCCGTTCGTTGGCAGCCGTGGCTTTTTCGAAGTTCGCCGCCGCAAGCGCGTTTAATTGCGCAGCATCTTTGCCGGTACGCAAGCTGTATTGCGGCATCGCGAACGGCGAGGATGGCGCAGCCGCATTCGTGCGCGGCTTCGTCGCCAGCCACGCGTCCACCGCGCGCTTCATCTCGGGCCGGAATCGCCGATAGATGAACGCCGCTTCGCCGGTTCGGCCCGCTGCAATCGCACTTACGTACTGCATAAACATGCCGACGTCGATGACTTCGAGGGTATTGAAACGGTCGGAATCCACGGCGGCGGCCACCCGTTGGGCGGAAGATTCGTTGTACTGCCTCGATTCGAGGGCAGTCCATCGGGCCGCCTCGTACCCGCACCAGGCCGTCAGCACGGTAGCGGCCGAGATGAGAACTACCGAAGCGAAGTCGACCCAAACATCAAATTTCGACTCTTTCCCTCGGATGGCCATGGCCCTAGTTTTCGCTGCCGGCTCCCGTTACGGCCTTCGAGCCATTGCGCTTCGGGGAGAATCCATGATTGTCCGGAAACGATAGCACTTCAGAATGAATCCGATCGGAATTGCTTCGATCACGTTCGCGTGCCTGTTTGGTGCAGCGCTGCTCGGCATGCGTCTTCGAGACGCTTTGCCGGAGCATCATATGAGCGAAGACTCTCGCCGCCTTCTCCAGACCGGTCTCGGCATCATCGGCACGATGGCGGGGCTCGTTCTCGGGTTGCTCGTTGCCTCCGCAACGAGTTCGTACAATGCGCAGCGCGGCGAAATAGACGACGTCTCTTCCAAGGTCGTCTTGCTCGACCGCGTGCTGGCGCATTACGGCCCGGAGGCGGCCGCTCCGCGCCGCGTATTGCGCCAAACGGTCCAACGCGCGCTCGCTGCGATCTGGCCGCAGGAGAGTTCCAACGGTCCTCAATTGAGGCCGCTCACAGGAGCAGAGGCTCTCTTGGATGAGGTTGGAGGGCTCTCACCCAAGAGTAACCTTCAGAGTACGCTCAAACCGGACGCCATGGGACTCGTAATGAATCTTGCGCAGATCCGTTGGTTGATGTACGAGCAGGCCGACACGTCGGTTTCGGTGCCGCTCCTGGTCTTGCTGGTCTTCTGGTTTACGATCACGTTTATCGGGTTTGGTCTGTTCGCGCCGTGGAACGCGACGACTATTGTTGCGCTGGCGCTCTGCGCGCTCGCGGTTTCGGGGGCCGTTCTCGTCATGCTCGAAATGTACGCGCCGTTCGAAGGGTTCATGCAGATATCCGACGCACCGCTACGCGAGGCGTTAGCCCATCTGGGCCGCTAAGAATCGGGAGTGAGTTACGTGATAGACCGGCTACCATCTTGGAACGACGGGGCGGCGAAGTCAACAATCGAAAAGTTCGTACGAGCCACGACCGATCCGACCAGCCCCGAGTTCGTACCGGAGGACGAGCGCGTCGCGACGTTCGACCAAGATGGAACGCTGTGGGTCGAACATCCGATTGTTACACAACTCGCTTTTGCATTCGCTCGCGTTGCGGCGCTCGCAACGGCAAATCCGAAATGGAAAGACGAGGAACCCTTCAAATCCGTTCTCGCCGGCGACAAAGCGGCAATCGCGAAGTTCACGCTGCAGGATCTAAAAGCGATCGCCATGGCGACGCATGCTGGTATGGAGACTGGTGAGTTTCACGCGGCCGTCTCGGACTGGGTGGCTAAAGCCAAGGATCCGCGATGGAATCGACCCTACACGGAATTGGTTTACCAACCCATGCTCGAAGTCATGCAGTATCTGCGAGCTAACAGGTTCAAGATATACATCGTAACCGGAGGAGGGCAGGCCTTCGTCCGAACCTTTGCACAAAGCGTCTACGCTATTCCGCCCGAATGCGTCATTGGGTCGGCCGTAAAAACGAGTTATTCGTATACCGAGGACGGCCGAGGCGTGCTCGTGAAGCAGCCCGCGCTGCTCTTCTTCGACGACGTGGCCGCGAAGCCCGAAGACATCTACTTGTTTCTCGGACGGCGCCCCCGTGCGGCTTTTGGGAACTCGGACGGCGATCGGCAAATGCTCGAGTATACGCAAGGGAATGACGGTCTGACTCTGACGATGCTCGTCCTGCACGATGACGCCGAGCGCGAATATGCGTATGGCCCGGCGCGAGGGTTACCGGATGTGAAGCTCAGTCCTTTCTCGCAGGCGACGTTCGACGAAGCAACGGCCAAAGGCTGGTCCGTTATCAGCATGAAGAACGACTGGAGGCGACTCTTCGCTTTCGAGCCTTAGGACACAGGGGCGTTACGCACCTTTGATGCAGCGGAAGCCGAGATGCGCCATCCCCGTATCGATCATTTGCGGCGAACGCGCGGCGGGACGAAATCGTAAGCAATAGATAGGCGCGCACAGGAACGATCCGCCCTTGACAACCTTGCGCGGTATGCGGATCTTGGGCTGCGCCGCATCGTAGCTTTCCTCGACACCGTGCGCGCGGCTGCGGCCGCCGCAGCACGGTGAGGTTTGCACGTCGCGGCGCGCGACGTACCAGTCACTCGTCCACTCCCACACATTGCCTGCCATGTCGTAGAGACCATAGCCGTTGGGCGCAAACATTCCCACAGGAGCCGTACGCGCGTATCCGTCGGTGACGAAATTCTGCCACGGAAACTCGCCTTGCCACGTGTTTGCTGCCGGCTTCCCATTAGGTTCCATGTCGTCGCCCCACACGAAGTCTGCGTCACTTAATCCCCCACGCGCTGCATACTCCCATTCCGCTTCGGTCGGCAAGCGTTTTCCAGCCCAAGCCGCGTACGCTTGGGCATCCTCGAACGCAACGTGGACCACCGGGTGATCGGGCCGCGATTCGAGCGAGCTTCCCGGACCCTCGGGATGTTTCCAGCATGCGCCATGGACGTATTCCCACCACTGGCTCCAGTCGCGAAGATCGACCGGTCCGCGCGTTTGCCTAAATACGAGGGCGCCTGGAACGAGCGCGCCGGGCAGCGCGCCGGGATAATCGGCGGGGTTGAGCGGTCGTTCCGCAACGGTCACGTATCCCGTCTTGCGGACGAACTGCGAGTATTCACGATTGGTTACCGCATGAGTATCGATCCAGAAGCCGTCGACCGCGACTTCGTGGACCGGCGCTTCCTCGGGATAAAACTTTTCCGAACCCATCAGGAAACTGCCAGAGGGTATCCATTTCATTCCTTCGATAGCCGTCTGCTTCGCAGCCGTCTCGTCAATCGTCATATGCTTCCCTCTGACGCATTTTACCACCGGGAGAAAATCGGGCGAGCCACCGGGCCGCCCGATTTATCTGCGCACCGCCCTCAAAAGGCGCGCGGGCGCGTTGCGTCGTTTACTGGAGAACGCGCTGGCCGACGACCCGGCCCACCGCCGGCGTCGTATCTGCACCGTTGCCCCATACGGCGTTGAAGCTGTTGTTGTCGCCGTTGAACCAGAATGAGAACCAGCCCGAACCATTGGGGCCAACCCAAGTCGCTCTGACCTTGTCCTTCGTCCGGAACTTGCCGTTAATAACGATGACTGCGCCTACGTGGCAGACGACCGTTACGCCCGACTCCTTGCAGGCCATCGGGCCGATGAAGCCACCGGCGTTACCGGCGCCGATCAGCGTCCACTTTCCAGCTGCGGTAATCGGGGACGGCGGCAGGACCTTGTTGCCGATGAACGATCCGTTGGAGGGACGTCCGTTGTAGCCCCAGGTGCCGTTAAAACTATGGCCGTTGGGGCTGACGTAGATCGTCAGCCAGCCGGCGCCGCCCGGACCGTGCCATTTTCCGTTGATCTGTGTATCGTTGACGAACGAACCGGTGTATCCGTTTCCGGTCTTGGCGTTCATGCCGACGATGCCCATCCCCGACTGAGTTACGGTGATGGTCCCGGTCGTGGTGCCGTTCGTACCGGTTTGCTGAACGGCCCACGTTCCGGTGAGATTCGGCGGGGCCGCCATCGCCGGGGCGATCGCCAGCGCTGCAATTGCGAAGCCGCAAATTAATGAAGTAGCAAGACGTTTCAAGAAATTATCTCCTCTGTTTGTTCTTTTGTACTAAGGCCGGTCCTCAAGGCCGCGTCCGAATGTGTCTACGGCCCCACTGACTAGCGTACCGCAAGCTTACCATGGCGGCTATCCGAAAACCGCAACTCCGACGAGCCAGAAGCTCGGCTACAGCCCCATCAAGCGTGCCAGAATCAGGCGCTGGACTTCGTTGGTGCCCTCCCCGATTTCGTTGATCTTCTGGTCGCGGTACATGCGCGAGATCGGATATTCGTCCATGAAGCCGTACCCGCCGTGGATTTGCAGCGCCTCGTTCACCACGCGATGCGACAGCTCCCCGGCGAAGAGCTTCGCAAAGCTGGCCGCCGCGACATAGTCACGCCCTCGATCCTTCTCCCATGCCGCGCGCAGCATCATCAGTTTCGCGTGCTCGATCTGCGTGAGCATGTCGACGAGCTTGAACGAGATTGCCTGAAACTTGGCGATCGGCTTGCCAAAAGCGTGCCGTTCCTTCGCGTAGCCCAACGCCTCGTCGTAGGCGCCCATCGAAAGGCCGATAGAAAGCGCCGCGACGGAGATTCGGCCGCCGTCCAGGATCGAAAGGAACTGCCGAAACCCCTCGCCCCGCGGGCCGAGCAGGTTCTCTTCGGGCACTTGCGCATCGGCGAAGGAAAGCTCGCGCGTGTCCGAAGCGCGCCACCCCATCTTGCGGTATTTGCGGCTGCGCGTGAAGCCCGGCGTATCTTGCGGAACGATGATGTTCGAGATCTCGCGCGATCCATCGGGCCGCTTTCCGGTCGCCGCCGTAATCGTCGTGCCGCCGCTGATATCCGTGCCCGAGTTCGTGATGAAGGCCTTCGTGCCGTTGATCAGCCACTTCCCGTCGCGCAGCTCCGCTTTGGTCTGCACGTTGCCCGCGTCGCTTCCCGCACTGGGCTCGGTGAGACCAAAGCCCCACAACATTTTCCCTTGCGCGAGCGGTACGAGATACTTCTGCTTCTGAGCCTCCGTGCCGAAAAGATAGAAGGGCGTCGCACCCAGGGAAACGTGAGCCGCCATCGTTATGGCCGTCGAGGCGTCGGCGCGCGCGATCTCCATCACGGCCAGCGCGTAGCTCACCGTGTCCCCGCCGGCTCCCCCGTATTCCTCCGGAAACGGCAGCCCCATAAATCCGAGTTCGGCCATCTTCGCAAGCAACTCGTACGGGAAGCGCTCGTTGCGATCCATCTCTTCTGCGCGCGGCCGTACCTCGTCACGCGCGAACTCGCGCGCTAGGCCCTGGATCGCCTTCTGCTCGTCGGTTAAATCGAAGTCCATGGCGAAGGTATAGCCTCTACCCTGCGAAAAACTCCTCTCACAGCGATGATCTCTCTGCGCGGTGTTTCGCTCGTCTATCCCAACGGCGTGCGCGCCCTGGACAATGTAAGCCTCGAGATCGGCAAGGGTGACTTCGTCTTCCTCGTCGGTCATTCCGGAACCGGTAAGTCGAGTCTCTTACGATTGCTCTACCGGGAGGCAAATTCGACGGCCGGCGAAATCGTCGTGGACGGCATTCGCGTCGACCGTTTACGCCGCAACCGAGTTCCGGCGCTGCGCCGCCATCTCGGCGTCGTCTTTCAAGACTTCAAACTGCTCACCGACAAGACCGTTTGGGAGAACGTGGCCTTTGCGATGCAAGTCACGGGCGCGCATACGCGCGACGTCATGCGCCAAGTACCGCGCGTTCTCGATCTCGTCGGCCTTTCGCATAAGAGCCGCATGTATCCCAACGAGCTTTCGGGCGGCGAACAGCAGCGCGCGGCTATCGCGCGAGCGCTGGTCAACAATCCGAAAATCTTACTCTGCGACGAGCCGACTGGAAACTTGGATCCCGTCAACACCACGGAGATCACGGCACTCCTGCAGCGCATCAATCTCAAAGGAACGACCGTTGTCGTTGCGACGCACAATCAGGCCGTCGTCGACCGGATGCGCCGGCGCGTCGTGCGCTTAGAAGACGGCCGGATCACTACGGACGAAGAGCGGGGTTACTATTATCTTGGACTCGGGCAAGGTCAAGTTCTTTCTGGGTGAGGTGTTGCGCAACTTTTCGCGCAACACCGGCATGCAGGTTACCGCCATCGGCACCGTCGCTATCACCATCGTACTTCTCGGACTCTTTCTCTTCGTGCGAGCGGCGCTTGCCGACGCCGGAAATCGCTTGCTGGACCAGATCGAAATCTCGGCCTATCTGCGCCCCGATGCAACTTCGGCGCAGGCCGCAGCGATCGGGGGTTTTCTCGCGCAAGATCCGCGGATCGCGTCGGCCCAGTTCGTTCCCAAGAGGCAGGGGTTGGCCGAGCTTCGGGCACGCACGCGCGGGGCGATCGACACGGAACTGCTGACCGAGAATCCGCTGCCGGACAAATTTCGAATCAAGGTACGGCAGCCCGAACAAGTCGACTCGGTCGCGGCGACGGTGCGTCGTCTGACCGGCGTCGATAACGTCGTTTATGGGCAGAAGATCGTCCAGCGGTTGCTTGCGCTCGGAGGCGTGCTCCGTCGAGTCGGCATCGGGCTTATTTTGGCGTTCGTCGGCGTTGCGAGCATCATCATCTCGAATACGATTCGTCTGACCGTCTTCGCGCGTCGCCGAGAAATCGCCATCATGCAGCTCGTCGGCGCTACCAATACCTACATCCGCCTTCCGTTCATCTGCGAAGGCTTGCTCGACGGGCTGATCGGTGCGCTCGTCGCCTTGGCATTGCTAGCCGGCGCGCGCGCCGCGCTCTGGCCTCGGTTGCTCGAAGCATTGCCGTGGGTTCAACTGCGGGCGATGCCGGTAGACGCCCGGATTCTGGCCGTGCAACTGATAGTGACCGGAGTCGCGATCGGCGTCTTCGCATCCTGGATCTCCGTCGGACGCTACTTGCGGACGTGAAGCGTCTCACGCTTCATCGGGCCGTTTGTTTGATTCTCACCGTAACGCTGCTGTCGGCGAGCGCGGCGGCAAGCGGGCCGACGCTCGAGCAGCGTATCGCCGCGCAACGTGCGCGGGCGGCGCAGCTGCAGATGCGCTTGCACGCCAAGCGCGTCGAGCTTGGCGAGGCGACCTTGCACTACCAGGATCTGCAACAGCAACTGAAGCAAACCAATGCGGCCATCGGCGAAGTCAACGGACGGCTCGATTCTCTTGGTGCGCAGCAAGAATCGACGCAGCGCCGCATCGCCTGGAACGCGATTCAACTCGACGCTGCGCGCCGGTCCTTGCTTCTGCACGACGAACTGCTCAAGCGCCGGCTGGTCGATATCTACGAATACGGTGACCTCAGCTACGTCGACGCGCTGATTGCGGCGCGCTCCTTCAGCGAATTCGTCGAGCGGTGGGAAGATCTGCGCCTGCTCATCGCCGCAAATCAACGGGCGGTGCGTGCTCGCAAAGCGGCGGAAGCTCGCGTGGCGGCGGTTGAAGCCGAGCTCGAGGGAACGCGCTTACAATTACAGCAAGAAGAGCAAGCCCAAGCCGAAGCCCGTAGTCAGCTTGGATCGCTTGCCGACGAGCGCAGCAACCTGGTGACCCTCGCCGGAATGCGCCGCCGCAGCGTCGCCACGCAAGTCGCCCAGATGGAAGACCTTTCGGCGGCCGAGGAGGCGTCGTTGGAGGGGTTGATTCTCGAGCGCGAGCGCGAGCTCGAGTCCCAGCAGCGGGCAGCCGGAATAGCCGGAGGCGCCGATCATTCGGGCGCCGCCGGCATGTTTTCGTGGCCGGTTACCGGGACGATCACATCGCCGTTCGGCTGGCGTTCCAATCCTTTTGGCGGTGCGCCGGAGTTCCATCAAGGGCTCGACATCGCCGCGCCGACCGGGACGACCGTGACGGCCGCGGCCGGTGGAACCGTAATCATGGCGCAGTGGTACGGCGGCTATGGAAACTACATTCTGATCGATCACGGTGGAGGCTATTCAACCGGCTACGGACATCTCTCGGCCATTTACGTCACGTCGGGGCAGTCGGTACAGCGTGCGCAGGCCATCGGCGCCGTTGGCTCCACTGGGCAATCGACCGGCCCCCATCTTCATTTCGAAGTTCGAATTGCGGGGAAACCGGTTGACCCGGCACCCCGGCTCCATTAAGACTTATCAAATAATCTAGGCAAAGAAGAAACTCGCGACCCTTCGAGCCGGGTATTGATAGGGGAACTTATGAGCCTTTCCATCCGCCTTCTGCTCACAGCGCTCGTCGCGCTCGCCCTTGTGGCGGCAACCGCACTCTATGTCGGTTACCGTACCGGTGCGATCGCCGGCCAGTCCGTCCTCGAAGTGGCCACAACCGGCGATTTACGGGCTCTGCTTCCTTCGCACGATTCGCCTGGCTCGGCCATAGCCGATCTGGCCCTGCGACGACTCGAGATCGAGTATTACAAACCGATCGCACCGCAGACTCCGCTCAACGGCGAACGCGATGCATTAAAGAATCTCTTGCAGGGCAAGAAGATCGGCGATGCATCGCTGCCCGTGCAAATGGCGAACGGAGACGATATCTCGGACGGCGCTCGCGCGGCCGCTCTTTTAGCCTACGCGCAGCAGCACTATGGCTCGGCCTTGGGGACAAGTGGCGACGACGATCTTACCGACGCGGCGCTTCGCGGAATCATGACATCCGTTCGAGACCCGTATACGGTCTATCTCTCGCCGCGAGAGATCCAAGGACTCAACGAGTCGCTCTCGGGTGGAAACTTTGGCGGCATCGGCGTCTACATCTATCAGCTCAAGGACGGTCGCATCGTCGTCGCGCCAATCGAGCACATGCCGGCGGCTAAGGCGGGAATGAAGCCTGGCGAGGTTGTTGACACGGTCGACGGCAAGCCGGTTCGCAGTCTTCCGATCGATCACGTTGAAACGATGATTCGCGGCGAAGCCGGAACGGTCGTGCACCTGCGAGCGCACCCGTACGACGCTCCGGCGGGCGAGCGAACCTTTTCCATCGTTCGCGAGATCATCCACGTTCCCACGGTGCGCGCGAAGATGGAACAGGGTATCGATTACATCCGTCTTTCGGACTTTGGTACGACGTCGGCGCAGGAAGTTCGCAAGGCGCTTCTCGATGGCAAGGCCAAGGGCGCCAAGGGATATATCTTCGACCTTCGCGACAATGGCGGTGGTCGCGTCGACGCCGCCGTCGAGATCTCGAGCTTCTTTATTCCGCAAGGAACGATCGTCTCGACGATACAGCGCGACGGCGAGCGAACGACCGAGGAGGCACTCGGGGATGCCATCGGTGGACTTCATCCGCTCGTCGTGCTGGTCAACAAGTACACCGCAAGCGCCTCTGAGATTACCGCCGGTGCGCTCCAGGATTACCATCTTGCGACGCTCCTTGGCACCCGTACGTTCGGCAAAGGCGTCGTGCAGAGCATCTTCGATCTTCCCGACCAAGGCGCGCTGAAGATCACGACGTCGCGCTATTTGACTCCGGCCGGGCGCGACATCCAACACCATGGAATCGAACCGAACGTCGTCGTCAACCAAGATCCCAACCCGTCGCTCGTCGATACGCCGGCCGACAAGCAGCTCGCCGCCGCTAAGGCACGATTACACCAACTCCTACGTTAATTGTGGAGATTATGAAACGCACTCTCGTCCTCTTAATATTTACCGCGGTCGCGCTAGGCTCCGGGCTGCTTCTGCCGGCCTCAGCCGCGGCGCCGCAACTCTCGGCCGCCGATGCTGGGGAAGTCTCGACCAGCTACACCTATTTGACCGAGAACTTCTATAAAAAGGTCGATCCGCAAGTCGTTCTCAACTCCGTTCGCTTCACGTTACTTTCGGCGATGCGAACTGGGGGCGTGAAACACGCGGAACTACCAGCGATGCAGGCGGGGGCCTCCGCCGGCACCAACGTTCGCGAGATCGATCACGAGATCGCCGACGCCGCGAGAGAGTCTTCGTCCAAGTTCACCGTGCACGATCTCAGTTACATCGCGCTGGACGGCATGATGCGATCCGTCAACGACCGCTATACCGTCTTCCTTTCACCCAAAGAGTTCGCCGGCCTCAATCAAGGGCTCGACGGCGGCGATTTTGGAGGGACGGGAATCGTCATTCAAGTCGACGACAAGAGCAAGTATATCTCCGTCGAGAACGTCGTGCCCGACGGGCCCGCCGATAAGGCGGGCATCGAGCAGGACGACCTGATCACAGCGATCGACGGCACATCCACAAAAGGCATGGGCCTCGCGGCGGCGAGCGGAAGGCTTCGAGGAAAAGAAGGCACGCGCGTCACGTTGACCGTCTCGCGCGAAGGCGCCGGCTTAGCAAGCCCCATCGCGATTACGCGTGCCAAGATTCATCAACTCAGCGTCTACCAGAAAATGCTGCCCGGCAAGATCGGCTACGTTGCTTTGACGGTCTTCGGCCGCGACACCGGAGACGAGCTCAACACCGCGCTCGACCGTCTGCAACGCGACGGAGCGCGCGCGTTGGTGCTCGATCTGCGCGACAACGGCGGCGGATATTTGGAGGCCGCCGTCGCCGTCAGCTCCAAGTTCATCCCCAGCGGACCGATCGTCTCAGTGGAATCGCGTGCCTCGAACATTACGACGCTCGACGCCGACGACACGGCGATCTCCCCAATACCTTTGGCGGTA
The DNA here is from genome assembly GCA_003166915.1 of Candidatus Cybelea palsarum. Taxonomy (GTDB): domain Bacteria; phylum Vulcanimicrobiota; class Vulcanimicrobiia; order Vulcanimicrobiales; family Vulcanimicrobiaceae; genus Cybelea; species Cybelea palsarum. The sequence goes on along the minus strand of PMUK01000141.1, from coordinate 13,814 downwards.
CTCGTCAACGGCTACACGGCCTCCGCCTCGGAGATTACGTCGGGCGCGATTCAAGATAGCAGCGTCGGCACGATCATCGGCACGAAGACGTTTGGAAAGGGCGTCGTTCAAACGATCTATCCCCTGCCCGACGGAAGCGCGATCAAGGTCACGACGGCTCGCTATCTCACGCCGCGCAATCGCGACATCAATCACCTCGGCATCACGCCGGACATCGTCGTTTCCGAAAACAAACACGCGCAGTTCGGCGCTCCCGCCAAGGACGATCAGCTTACGCGCGCCATCGAATACTTAAACGCCAGACTAGCTCGCCTCAGCGCCGAGAACGGCGGCTAGACTCAGGGCTCTTCCGAAGGATACTTCGAACTCGGACACATTCGTCGCGCCACCTCCGTGTGGCGCTCCTATCGGCTGCCTCGCGCCTTCCGCATCCTGCTCCGGCGCTGGGTCAGACGGTCCTCGTCCGAAGTATCCTTCGGAAGAGCCCTAAGCTCAACGGCAGGGATTGGTCTTAGGCTTTTTTCTTCGTTGAAGCGCTGACTTTGCGACGGGGCGGCGATTTTTTGACTTTGCCATCTGCTGCCGGTGCGGCGCTGCGCGAGCGCTTTGGCTTCGCAGCAACCACGGGTTCCGGCTCGGGCGTTGCGACGGCCGCCTTTTTTCGCGGGCGCCGCGTTGATTTTTCATCGGGTGCGGGGAGGGCTATCGCGCTCGCCGCTCCTTCGAGTTCCGCGGCGACGCCCCGCGCTGGTCTCCGCCGGCGGACCGGTTTCGTGAGCTTGGGCTTCTCCGCGGGTGCCGACAAGCTTGGCGGAGGCGGTTCCACGGCGGGCGGCGATGCTTGGCCGCGAGTCGCGATCGCTCGGGAAGGCTCGGGCGCCGCGGTTGCGCCGGTTGGTTGCGCGGCTCCGTCGGCCGTCACTTCGAAGATGTGACGATCCGGCATCGGGCCGCCTGACGGACCGAGACCTCCTCGACCACCGCGTCCGCGGCGGCGGCGGCGGCGCCGACGATGCTGCGTCGAACCGTCGCTCGGAGCGGTCGCTGCCTCGGCCGGCGCTGGGGCGCTCGTCGCCGGGGGGCTCGTCGTCGGGGCGCTCGTCATCGGAGCACTCGCTGTTTCCTCGATCTCTTCGCGCCCGCGTCCGCCGCGCCGCCGCCGGCGGCGGCGCTTTCGGTGCCCGTCGGCGTCGGCAGTCGCACGTTGTACGGCCCCTTCGGCGATGATGATCGCGTCGGGTTGCGCCTCGCCTCTGCGTTCTGCGCTCAGCGCCTTGTCTTGTGCCTCTTCCTCTTCGGTTAGCGACGTAATCCCGATCGGAGGACGCGCCGCGGATTGACGCGCCGCATCCTCGGCAAGCTCGCGCAGCTGACGGGTCTGCTCGGCCGCTGAGACCTCGGCACGCCGCGCTGGGCGTTTACGCCGAGGTTTCGCCCCGGCGGTAACCATCTCGGCGAGGATATAATCTTGTTCGCCGTCCACGTCGAGGATGCGAATCCGCACGAAGTTGCCCGCGCTGTTCGCGGCGTTTTCTACTTCAGTGACCCGCCCATCTACGATCGCGGCCGACGACGTCGGATTGGGCAGCCGCCCCGGCAGCAACTCGACCTCGTGCTCGTCGCCAACGCGAACCGCGCCCTCCTTCTCCCGCTTGATCGCCGCGACGGTCTCGATCCGCGCCTTCTCCGGGTGAATCATCGGGTCGACGCGCACGAAAATCGGCCGCTCGATCGTCTTTGCCAGTTCTTTGCACTCTTCGTCGTACCAAAAATCCATCTGTACGGCGACCGTCGGCGCGACGTGAACGACCACGTCACCAGCGGCGCCGTTACGCGCCTCGGCGCGAATGCGGCGAAAGGTTTCGATGGCGACCGATTGAGACGACATAACGCTGCCCATTCCGGCACAGGTCGGGCACGCGCCTCGCAGTTGAGCGCCGAGGTCTTTGCCGATCCGCTTGCGCGTAAACTCCAGCAATCCCAAGTTTGAAAACGACTGAATCGTCGCACGCGTGCGGTCTCGGCTCAGAACCTCTTCCATCGTCCTGATCACCCTCTCGCGCGATGCCTCCGACGCCATGTCGATAAAGTCCACGACGATGATCCCGCCAATGTCCCGCAAGCGCACCTGACGAGCGATCTCCTCAGCCGCTTCGATGTTCGTCTTGAGAATCGTGTCCTCGAGATTGCGTCCCCCGGTAAACTTGCCGGAGTTCACGTCGATGACGGTGAGTGCTTCCGTCGATTCGATGACGATCGAAGCGCCGGACGGCAGGTTGATCTTCGGCTTCATGAGCTTTTGCAGCTCGGCGTCGATCTTATAATCGTCGAAGAGCGTGCGGCCCGAGTTGTAATACTCGATGCGATCGATATACTGCGGGCCCAGCAACTGCAGGAAATCCCGGACCTTGCGGAACTCCTCCTCGTCGTCGATCAAGACCCGCTCGACGTCGGCCGTGATGAAATCGCGCGCCGCCTTATAGATCAGGTTCATGTCTTTGTGAAGCAACGACGGCGATTGCGCCCGTTTGTATCTTTCGAGGATGCCGTGCCACATTCGTATCAGCACGCCCAGGTCGGCGATCAGTTCCGCCTCGCTGACGCCCGCGGCTGCGGTCCGAACGACGGTCGCCATCCCCTCCGGGCGAATTCGCTTCATCACGCTCTTGAGACGATTGCGCTCGTCGGCCGATTCGATCTTGCGCGAAACGCCGGAGTACTTTCCAGTCGGCATCAGGATCAGATAGCGACCGGGCAGCGAGATGTTCGTCGAGATCCGCGCGCCCTTGAGGCCGCGCGGCTCCTTGACGATCTGCACGAGGACGTCGTCGCCTCGTTTGACCTTCTCACTGATTGTGAAGCCGCCGTGGCCCTGAGTGATTTCGACGTCGCCGATGTTCAGCGGCTGCTTGTTGATGTCGTCGACGTATAGAAAAGCGTTTCGTCCGAGCCCGATGTCGACGAACGCCGCCCCCATGCCGGGCAGCACGTTCTGCACTTTACCTTTATAGATCGAGCCGATGACCTTCTCTTCGCGCTCAATGTAGAGCTCCGCTAAGTCACCGTCCTCGAGTATGGCGACCCGATTTTCCCACGGGTCGCTCGAGATCAATATCTCGCTCGACAAATTGTCCTCAATCGTTGAGCTCGCTTCTCGCCGCGCCTACCGCTTCCGGTGCGCCGTGCGGGCGGCGCTTTAGCGCCGCGTTGCTTTGAGCCCTTAGAAAATCTTTGTTGTTATAAACCTCTACCGGCGGCCTTTCGTTGCGTAACGCAGCCTGCCGGCCTGACTGCTTCCCTTGTTCCTCCCTGCGGGAAAATGGACCTTCCGGTTCTATTCGCTGTCGGGGACGCGGCGATCGAGGGGCTGTTTTTCGAAGTCGCGCTCGGTCATGGTCGTTTGAATCGGAACAAACTTACGGGGAGCCTGCAGGAAGTCGAAGCAATCGCCCTCGGGAGAGGTCGCGCGCGCGTCGGTGGCCGAAAGCGTGGCCAGCCCGAAGCGATCCTCCACAAAGCGCAGAAGGCTGCCGTGCTCATAGTCGACGTGAGAAACGTAGCCTTTCTTTGCGTAAGGCGAAACGACTAAGAGCGGTACCCTATAGCCCAGCCCGTCGTAGTCGAGCATTTTGGGTGGAACGTGATCGTACCAGCCCCCGGGATCATCCCAAAAGATGAAGATTGCCGTCGATTTCCAGTACGCCGATTCTCCGATCGCGTTGACGAGCGAGGCGACCCATTTTGGACCCGTATCGGAGTCGCACCCGGCGTGATCCGAGTTCTGGCAGGTCGGGGTAATCCACGTGACTGCAGCCAGCCCTTCTTTCTTGATGTCGCCGAAGAAGCGTGTCTGCGGGCTGATCACGTCCTTTCTCCAATCGCTGCCGTAGCGGATGTGCTTGATCGCGCCAAACGCGTTCCAGTAACCGCCGTTGCCGAGCAGACTTGCCGTATAATACTTCCAGGAGAGCCCCGCTGCATCCAACTCGTCAGCCAGTGTCTCGTTGTTTAAGCACGGGGAGATGTTCGGACCAATCGTACGCTGCTGCGTGAGCGTCGCAATCGTATCCTCGGAACCGCCGCCACAGCCCCAAGGACCAGCTATTGGGAAATCGAGCGCGGCACTCGCTTGTCCCGCAATGATGTATTGGTGGGAAACGAAGCTGCTTTCATCGAGGTTCGAGGCGAACATTCGGTCGGCCAGGACGTATTCTTTAGCCATCTCAAAGTACGGCTTGGTTTCTTTGTGAGGCACGTAGGCGTACTGCGGATGAGGGATCGGGCAGGGAAGCTCGCCCGATCCTCCGCAGGTTGCGCGTTCCTGGTCGAAGCCGTTCATCCGGCAATCGGTCCCCGGATACATTCCCCGGCCATTGCAGGTCAGTAAGAACGACGCGAAGGTGTGTCGGAGATCCCATGCCGACGCTAAGCCTACCGGCTTCAGCGTAATTTTATTGCCGTGGCTGCCGTAACCATACGAACGCGTGTCGGCGCCGGGCGCGCCCTCGAAGAGATTGTCGAAACTTCGGTTCTCCTGAAAGATGATGACGACATGATCGATGACGCCGCGCGCGGGACCGGCGGGCAGTACGGACGAAGAGGCACCGCCGCACGCGAATAGCGGCGCGGCGCAAGCCACAAAAGCCAGCATTCTCCATCGCTTCACGCGTTGCCCAAGACGTTGCGGTCCCGTTGCGAAAAGATGTTCAAGAGGATCCCCAGGGCACCAAAATCCGTGAGCATCGCCGACCCACCGTACGACATGAACGGTAGCGGGATTCCCGTGATCGGCATTATTCCGACCGTCATTCCGACATTGATGAGGACGTGAAAAAAAAGCATGCCGACCAAGCCGCCGGCAAGTAAGAAGCCGAAGCGATCACGCGCGACGAGCATTGTGCGGACTCCGGCGTAAAGGACGGCGGCGTAGAGTCCCAACGCGATCGTCGTGCCGACGAATCCCCATTCTTCTGCAAGCACGGTGAAGATAAAATCGCGCGAATGTTCGGGAACGAAGTTCAACTGCGTTTGCGTCCCGTGGTACAGTCCTCGCCCAAACCACTCGCCGTTTCCGACGGCGATCTTTGACTGGGCGAGGTTATAGCCCGAGCCTTCGGGGTCGGCCTTAGGATTGAGAAAAACGAAGAGCCGCGCGCGCTGGAACGGTTTGAGAACCGCGCTGGTGCCGACGGCCGCCGCCCCGACGACGAGCATCCCTAACGCGTAGATGGCAAAGTCCCCGAGTTTTGGCAGGGCGAGAAAGAGTTCCACCGTCAGCACCGCCACCAAAGCTAACGAGGTGCCGAGATCCGGCTGCTTGAGGATCAGGAGTGCGGGGACTGCGACGGTCGCAAGCGGCTTCCAGAGGTCTTGGAGATTTTCGTACCGGCCGCGGCAGAGCACCGCTGATAGGGCGATTGCGATGACGAGCTTCGCCGGTTCCGATGGTTGGAAAGTTCCCAACGGTCCCAGCGAGATCCAGCGCTGCGCGCCCATTGCGCTGTGGCCGCCGCGCAAGATGAAGAGCAGCAGGAAGAGATTGGCGATGTAGAGTGCCGGAGCCCAGCGTTGCCAAGTCCGATAGTCGACCAACGAAAGGCCGAACATTAGCGTCACGCCAAGCACCAGATACAGTATCTGTTTTTTGAACTCGCCGGACGCATCGCCGGCGTGCAATCCGGCGGAACGAATGCAGACCAACCCGATCAATGCGATCAGGATGCCGGCAACAGCCAGCGTCCAGTTGAAGTTTCGAACGTAGCGCCTTGCGCCGCTACCAAATGCAATCACCGCGATAAGGAGGCTCCTAGGCAGGCATGCAAATCTCCTATTGCGCTGCAGCGGAAGCCGGAGCCGCGCTCGTAGCGGCTGCTTTTTTCGCCGCGCGTTTGCGGCGCTTGCGGACCCGCGGTGGGGCGCCGTTGGGCGCGGTAGGCGATTGTAGGGTCTCCACGGGCACGAGCGTGGGGTTGCCGTTAGGGCGGCTTACGGAAAGAATCGGAATGTTTGCCAGCATCGCCAGTGCGCTGTCTTGCCGTTCGAAGTTGACTTCGATCTTGTCACGATCGACTTCGACGTGACGCGAGATCACGTCGACGAGATCTCTCTTCATCGCTTCGATCAACTCCGGCGATAGCTCGAGATGATCCGTCATCAAGACGAGCCTCAAACGCTCCTTAGCGGTCGTACTCGAGCCGGACTGGCCGAAGAGTCTCTTCAGAAAGTCGATCATGCGCGCCTCCCTCCAAAGAGCGCGCCGACGCGTTCCAAGATCGTCACCTTGGGCACCGCCGGCATCGGCGCGGGCACGTCTTCGCCCGCAACGCGTGCGGCGATCGCGTGGTAGGCGGCTCCGGTCGGCGTATCTTTACGCAAGGCAAGCGGTTCCCCACGGTTCGTCGTTACGATGATTTCGGGTTCGTCGGCGATCACGCCGAGCAGCGGGAGGCGCAGGATGGCGTTGACGTCTTCAACGGAAAGCATCTTGCCCTTCTTCACGAGATAGGGGCGCAACCGGTTGATGACGAGCTGCGGCCGAAAGCGATTGCCTAGCAAACCGACGACGCGATCGACGTCGCGCACGGCTGCGACTTCGGGGGTACAGATCACGATGGCTTCGTCCGCGCCGGCGACCGCATTGCGAAAACCCAACTCGATTCCGGCGGGACAGTCGATGAGCACGTAATCGAAGCGTTCGCGCAGGCTCGAAATCAGCGCTTTCATCTTCGCCGTATCCACGTCGTCCTTCTCGCGCGACTGAGCTGCGGCGAGTAAGAAGAGCGACTCGCTGTGCTTCCCGGGCACCAACGCCTCGTCGAGAGAAGCGCGCTCTTCGAGAACGTCGAGCAGGTGATGCTTGACCCGGCTTTCCAGCCCTAAGACGATGTCCAGATTGCGAAGACCGACGTCGGCATCGACCAAGACGACGCGTGCTCCGCGATGGGCAAGCGCCGTACCGAGATTGGCGGTCGTCGTCGTCTTTCCAACGCCGCCTTTCCCCGAAGTCAAAACGATCGCGCGTCCCAATCGGGGAGCCGGTGCGCTGGATTGGACTTCGTCTTGCACGGTCTGTGTTTGCTGCACGCGCTACCCCGCTTTCAACGCGTCGATGAGACGCCCGAAGAAACCTTGGCCGTCGAAGTTGGTGAATGGCACGATTTCGCCTTCTAAGCGGCGAGCGATTTTGTCGTAGATTGCCCCAAGGCGACTGGAATCGTTCAATACGATCGGCTCGCCGCGATTGGTGGTGTCGATGACCTCTTCGTCGTCTGGCACGACGCCCAAGAGCTCGACTGCGAGCACTTCGCAAACGTCCTCCACCGAGAGCATGTCGCCACTGCGTACCATCTCCGGTCGCAGCCGGTTGACGATCAAACGAATGGGCTTTCCTTCGTCGGCGATCTTTCCGACGACGCGATCGGCGTCTCGAATCGCACTCACTTCCGGAGTTGTAACCACGATGGCCTCGGTCGCTCCCCCGACGGCGTTCCGAAAGCCGGTTTCAATGCCCGCCGGGCAATCGATCAGCACGTAATCGGCCTGTTCCGCGGCGAGGTCAACGATTGCGCTAAATTGCTGCAGCGAAATCGCGTCCTTTTCCCTCGTCTGCGCGGCAGGCAGGATCGACAGCGACTCAAAGCGTTTGTCTTTGATGAGGGCTTGACGCAGCTGGCAGCGTCCTTCGGCGACTTCGACTAAATCGAAAACGATGCGTTTTTCGAGCCCGAGCACCAAATCTAAGTTACGCAGGCCGATGTCCGCGTCGATCAAGATGACGCGCTTCCCGCGCTTTGCCAGCGTGGCGCCGAGATTCGCCGTGGTCGTCGTCTTGCCGACGCCGCCTTTGCCGGAGGTCAGCACGATTTTACGCGCCTTCACGTCGACGCTGCTCCCGAATCTTCAATCTCGCCGAGACGGTCCAGCGCGAGGACGACGATCCGTCCGTCGCGAGCAATCGCGGCTTCGGGCACCGGCGTCTTACGCCGTTTTGGCTCCGCGTCCGCCGCGAATGATGTCGCGATGCGAAGCTGCGTCGGAGCCAGGTCCAGTGCGTAGATCCGGGCGCTGTCGTCCCCCTGTGCGCCCGCATGAGCGATGCCGGCAAGCCGTCCGAAGACGAGGATGTCGCCGGTTGCCAGGAGTTCGGCGCCGGGATTAACGTCGCCGACGACGACGATATTGCCGGTATGGTGAAGCACCTGTCCGCCTCGCAACGTCGCGGAGTGGTAGAGCGTGGTCGGCGGCGCTTCGACCGCGTGGAGCGCCGGCGCGAGACGAGCAGGCGGCGGATCGGGCTGCTGACGGGGTACGCTTGCCTCGCCTCGCCGCCGGCGCTGCGCGATATCGTCACGCGCGCCGGCAAAGTCGGCAACGAGCGAGCGCGCCGCATCCGAGAGCCGCGCAGCCTCGCGCGGCCGCATCGCGCGGCGGCGCTCGAGTTCCGCGCGCGGTGATTCGAACGCAAGCCCCTCGCGTTCCGCTAAGCTTTGGAGTCCCTCGTCGAATCCCGCGACACCCCGCAACGCGATTCCCGCGCCCTCGAGGAGATCGCGAAGCCGGCTGAGATCCTCGGATGAGGGTGATTCGCCGCCGAAATTTACGATTGCAGCGGCGCCGCGATAAAAGCTAGGCTGCTCGGTAAGCCGAGCCTGCAAGTCCGCAAACCCTCCGGCGAGGTCATGGGGCGACAACGTCACTTCGAGGCCGTCCCGCCTCCCTCGCAAGAGTGTCACGCTACGCTCTCCGAGAAGAAGGGGGGACATCCCCTTGTTCGTCCACAAACGACTCGCAAGTTCCTGACGTTGTCCACATATAATACACAGAGACCAAGCGTAACCTCCATATAGGCCGTTCGGTAGAGGAAAGTACATCGCATGCTGCGTCGCACCATTCCCATTTTTACGATCGTCTCACTGCTGTGTGCCATATGTCCGGCACGCATCGGTGCGACGTCGACCCAAGCCGAGATCGCCATGGGTCAAGCGGAGGATCAGCAGATCGTCGCCAGCAGCGTCATCGAAACCGATCCGCTGCTCAACGCGTACGTCCAAGGCATCGCCGGGAACCTTTGGAATCAGGTGCAACGCAAAGACGTTCCCTATTCCGTCAAGATCATCAAGGACAGTCAGGTTAACTCGTTCGCGACGATGGGCGGCTTCGTCTACATCAACGAGGGCCTCATCGACTTCGTTCAATCGGACGACGAGCTGGCCAGCGTGATGGGACACGAAACCGGCCACATCGAGCGCCGGCACGTTCTTACTGCCAACTCGAAGGCGGAGATTCTCGACATTCTGTTCGGAATCGCCTCGATTTTTTCTCCGATCCTGTACGAGTTCGGCGGACTCGCCGAAGCGGGGCTGCTGATGAAGATCTCCCGCGAAGACGAGATCCAGGCCGATCGTTACGGACTGCAACTGATGTCGCGCGCCGGCTACGATCCCGAGGCGATGGTAACGATCATGGCGCATCTTGGCGTGCTGCAGGACGAGCACGACGACGCCGTCAGTAAGTACCTCGAGGACCACCCCGATCCCAAGGCGCGCGTCGCGCATTTGATGGGCTATCCCGAGCTCGATCCCACGGAAGTCACGCAAGCACAGCAAATCGTGCAGGCCTCGAGCGACGAGGAGCGTTCGCGCTACTCGTTTGCGCGCTTGCGGCTCGATCAAATTCTGGCGAAGGATCCCCAAAGTTCCGAAGCCTTGCTCGAACTCGGTCAATCGGAGCTCGCGCTCGGCCTGCCCAACAAAAGCGAGCAGACTTTGGCGGAGGCCGCGCAACTGGGATCGCCGGTGACGCGCGCGACGGCGAATCAGCGGATCGCCGCTTTGCGAGAGATGGAAGTGCAGCGAGTAACGCTCACGAAGCCAAACCTGCCCAAGCTGCAGGGCATGGTGCAGGCGGCGCAGGCCGCTCAACTCCAGGATGCGACCCAGATTTCCGATCGCGCGGCGGAAGGTAAAGGTCAGGTCAAGGCCGTTCAGAGCCGGCTCGAGACCCTGCAATACGAAATCCCCGACTTCAGCCGGATCAACATTCACCGCGGCTCTCGTGTCGAAGCCGTCGTCAAGAACTTTACCTCGATAGCTCGCTCTATCAATAGTACGCTGGAAGACGCCGGGAGCGACCAGAGCCCGATCGGTGGTGTAGGCTCGCTCGAAAAGAATAAGGAGAGCGGTCTGCTCAAAGAGAGCGCGGACATTTATTCCGAGATGCTCGCGCCGCTTTCGATGAGTCCGGTGCCGGCCGAGTCTCTGGCGATTCTTCCCTCATATCCATCGATGATGAACGAGCTGACGCTCGCCGATGGCGAGATGCTGCGTTCCGTGGACGCGGCCCGCGCATCCCTCACGATGCTCGACCAGTCGTTGGGCGATCTCGACGAGTTCCTCAAAGAACTCGACCGCGCTCAGATCAGTTTCAACGGCGATATCACCCCGAGCGAGTACTCCACGCTGGCGCCGTTGATGCACAAGAACGTCGACGAGTTCAACGCGGCCGCCACGGCGGCCTCACAGGGCTCACAGCTCTTCAATCTCGCACGCGCGCAGCAGCTCTCCACGCGCGTGACGCTGTTAGGGCTGGGCACTTCGCCACAGCTCTATTCGACGCTTCAATACGCGCTGCAACAACGCTTCGGTTCGAGCGGCATCAGTTACCGGACGATGCTGCACGACGATCTGACGCCGGGCGAAGTCGCCGCGGCCACCATCGTGGCCGCGGACATCAAGAGTACGCCCGAGAGCGTTATCGCAGAAGCCAAGAGCTCCAACCAAACGGTCATCGAGGTCGCGAACGCGCACAAGATGCACGCGTGGCCACTGGAAATCTTCATGGGCTTGGTCTATCTCGACTACACCGACGATCCGGCCAAGGAGCTACGCAAGGCCGACGGAACATTGGCGATCGATCTGGACAAGCTTGGACTGTAGGGCGCGATGACTGTTGCAGCCGACGCGCGCAACCTCTTTACGCTCGTTCGTAAAAGCATCGACGTGCGCACGGTCCACACGCACGTGCGCAAGCCCTTTCGCTTCTTACTCTGCGGCGATGCGTCGCTGATTGCGCAGCTGCGAGCGGTGCTGCTCTCTGGGCACGGCCAGATGACCGTACCGCTCCAGGCTGCAGCCTGCTTGGAGACCGTCGGGATGCAAACCCCGCTCGTTACGGATCCTCGCGAGATTCGCGCCGCAATCTTTCTCGGGCATCCCGGCGATTGCGCGAATGCCGACTTTTCGTCGCTTTCGGTCTTGCGCGTTCCTATTCTCGCCCTCACGGTGGACCCGCAGGGAGTACCGGCGGGACCCGCCGCTCCGCCCGCGCCGGGAATGTGGGAGGAATATGTGGTGCCGTCGCTCGACGCGCCGGCGCTGCGGGGACGCTTCTTCGCACATCTCGTCGAATGCGCCGCCGGCGTCGAAATCGCCGTCGGCAGAAACTTGCCGGTCTTACGCGAGACCGTTGCTGCCAAACTCACGCGAGATGCCGCGAACAACGCCCTAAAGGTGGCACTCGCCAGCGCGGTCGTGGATCACATCCCGATCGTTGGTTTGGTGCTCGGCGCATTCGCTTCGGCCGGCGACATGGTTGCGATCACCGGGATTCAGGTGATGCTAATGCTCCATATCGAAGCGGCCTACGGGCGCGATCCGGATCTTGGCCGGACGTGGCAGCTCCTGCCGATCATCGGCGGCGGCTTCGGTTGGCGAACGCTGGCGCGCGAACTGGTGGGATTCGTCCCGATCGCCGGCATCGCGATCAAGGGCGCGATTGCGTATGCGGGTACGATCGTGGTAGGCGAAGGCGTCGCGTTCTTTCACGAGCACGGTGATTACATGACCAAGGGTCAGGCCTCCGCAATCTACGATCGCACCAAAGCGGACGCAATGCGCATAGCGCGCGACCTCGTCGGCAGGCTTCGCAAGAAGCCCTAAACTTCTTTCAGAGTCGTTCCAAGAGCGACTCGTCGTCTAAGCCTTGCAACTCGGGAGGCATTCGCCGGCGTACGGGCTGCGCAAGGCGCGCAGCGAGCGCGTCCCGGCGCGACGCCGAAAACGCGTTGCGGCGCTCGAGAAAACGCGCGACCAAGACCCGTTCGGGGCCCGAGAGATAGGCCGTCGGGGCATAGACCGGCTCTCCGGCCACACCGGCCACGTTTGCGCGATCCAAACCGGATTCGAGGTCGAAACCTTCGTATCGAATTCGCACGTCGAAGTAATAGAGCGCCAGGACGAGGCCGACAAACGGTACGAGGAGGGTGCGCGCAATGGCATCGAGTGCGACGTAGACGGCGGTCCACCGCGCCAGCCCCAACATCGCGAAAACGCCCAGAACGGCTGAGCATCCGAATGCCAGCGTTCCGACGGCCGTCGCGCAGATCACCGAACGTCGAAACTCCGCGCGAGTAAAGATTCGACTAAAGCTTACGCGAAGGGCAGCGATCGCTCCGAGAGACTCAAGCGTGCTGCCGTAGAAACCGAAAACGCAGGGCATCGCCAGCAATGCCGGCGCCAGCGTCGCCGCCAACAGGACGAGAAGCATCGCACCGACCGCCATGATAGGAAGAGACGCCGGTGCGAACACGACGCCGAGAGCAACAAAGATCATCACCACCGCGACCGCCGTCGCATCGCACACGACCAAGACGAGCACGGCGAGGCTCAGCACCGCCACGATCGAGAGCCAGCGACGCAACACCGCCTGCCAACAAGCCGCGAACTCTATCGTCGAGCCTCGGTAGATGCGAGCGACACCCTCTGCGATCGCCCCGAGACAGAACGCCCACACGAGATACCCGAGGAGCGTCAGCACTATCGAAAGCGCCAACGCCCTGGGCGAATTGAACGCCGGTGGAATCTGCCGCGCGGCGATCTCGGGATGCTCCAAGAGACGCATCGCGGCGTCGAGCTGCGGCTGCTCCATTCGCGTGACGGGATATTGCAGTAACGCCAGGGGGACGGCCGTCACGGCAACGATACCCACGAGCACAAGAAAGTTCCGACCGTAGAGTGAGACCGCGAGATCGAACATCTCAACGAGATTGCGCGGTCGAAGCTCCATCGCGCGCGGTTCGCGGCAAGGCGAACGGAAAACCTTCGGGGAAGGCGCGCCTATGCTGATCGGCACGCTCGAAGCGGTCCGCCGCTATCCGATCAAGAGCCTGCGAGGCGTCGCCCTCGATTCCGTCAAGGTGGAAGTTTCCGGAATTCCCGGCGATCGCTCGGACGCGCTTTTTGCGCTCCAGGGACCGCGCGAAGGAAAGACTTACCGCGGTAAGGAGCACGACCGCCTTCATCTCCTCCGCGATGCGGCCGGCGCGCAGGCCCGCGCTAAAGAGCGCGGGGTTGCCGTGGAAGTTCGCCGCGGAGAGCACTTTTTCGATGACGCACCGATTTCGATACTCGTCGACGAGTGGTTGCGCGAGCTCGACGCACATGTTGGCTACAAGGTTGAATGGGAGCGATTCCGTCCGAACTTCTTCGTACGTGCGTGCGAGGGCAGCGCGGACCCGGTGCCTTTGGAGCAAACGCTCGTCGATGCACGGCTTCAAGTTGGAACGGTGCGGTTGCGCGTCCGCTCGCCGATCGAGCGCTGCGTCACCGTGACGTACCATCCTCTCGGTGAAACGTCAGATCCGCGGATTCTGCGTTTCTTAGCCGCGCAGCGTAACGCGTGGATGGGGATCTATTGCGACATCCTGGAGCCCGGGGTCGCAGGGGTCGGCGATCCTTTGATTTGCTTGTAGTACTCGTGCAAGAGAAGAGGCGCCGCAACAACGGCGCCTCGGCCCCCACCCGCTTTGGACATGTTAG
>PMUK01000105.1 GCA_003166915.1 Candidatus Cybelea palsarum | reverse complement strand
AAAAGCGCTCGAGCCGGCGAATCGTAGAAGCGGAAGATATCGCCAAACTCGACCTCGGGGTTTCGGTGGTGCCCGTCGTGGTCCTCGGGAAGGACGATTCCCAGAGGGCGCAAGAGGGCGCGAACCCAGCCCGGAGTCCGCCAGCCCAGCTCCGTCGTATGCCGCCACCAGACGTGGATCTGCCCTATGGCCAGGCCGGCAACGGCGCCGCCCCACGAGAGACGCCAAAGGAAAGCGGCGGCGATCATGTATGGAACGGCGCCCAAAAAGCCGTCGAGCAAGACCGCCGGATCGGTCGACAGCACGGCGTGATCGAAGTATGGGCGCCGGCGGTCGTGATGCGTGCGTAAGTGCAGCGTGAACCACAGATGCTGCGGAACGTGATAAAAGAACGTCGAACCAAAGTCTCCCAAGACGAGCGTGACGATGAGAGCCGTAATGAAGAACATGCGTTTCGTCCCCTTATGCGGAGGATTCCCGATTCATGGTGTCTCGTTTGCAGCGGCTATAATGTTGTCCGGATGCACGTTACATACCATATACCATACCAATGCCCGACCAATCGCGCCGCCCCGGCTACAGCGGACTCTTAACATCGCGTTAAGCTGGCCGTCGCCCGCTCACGTCGACGCACTGCAAGGCGCCTTCCTGATTCGCGATGGGCCCGCCGTCGATGCTGCGGAACTCGCCATTGCGCGCGCGATTCTACGGACCAATCCTCGGCTGCAACCGGCCTACGCATTGCTGTTTGCAGGAGCAACGACGCGCGCGGCCCGCAGCCATTTGCTGCCTGCGGAGTTCCTCGGCGCAACGCTCTTGCAAGAATCGGCATACGATCCGCAAGCCCTGTCCACGGCCGGCGCGATCGGCATCGCCCAGTTCATGCCGGAGACGGCTGCAGACGTCGGCGTGAATCCATACGACCCCTTTGAATCGATCGAAGCGGCGGCGGCGCTCCTCGCCGGGTACGCCGATGCGTACCGGGGGCGTTACGCAGATCCTTATTCGGCCGCGCTGGCGGCATATAACGCCGGTCCCTTCGCCGTTGCCCGGTATCGCGGGGTACCGCCATATGCGGAAACGCGCGAATACATCGCGCTGATTTACGATCGCTGGGCCCGTATCGTCAGCTACGAGCGTGTCGGCGGAGATTGAGATGGGAGGTGGAAGCCTATCCGCCATCAGGAGGTAGTCGAGATGCGCCCGCCCCTACGTGTCGCCCTCGTTGCGATGCTCGCCGTCACGGTGGGCGGATGCGCTTTGCAGGCGAGTCCGGCGGATGGGTTGCGATTCGAGGCGCCCGCCGGCTGGCGGGCGTCGCCGGGGATATTGGGTTACATGCAGTTCTGGCGTCCGCCAAATAACGACCGGGAAGTACTCCTGCTTTTCAAGTCGCCTCGGCCGATGCAGACGAACGAGATCTTCTCAAAATCCAACTTGCAAGACACGATGAAAGACGTGACGATCGTTGGGCAGCAAACGATCAAGATTTGTGGTACGCAGACCGCGAAGTACGTCCAAGCACGAGGCTCTTCTTCTGGCGGAGGTCCGATCGATATCGAAACCGTGGCCACGATTATAGGAGGCTCTAGTTATTTCGCGGTTTACGTCCGGCCGATCGTCGTCCGGCCCAACCCCATAGCCCTCGCGGCGTTGCGAGAAGTCTGCCCGAAACCGTGATCGCTTGGCGCGCCGCAACGCGTTAAGACAGCTCGTCGCATGTCAGCCCCTCGGGTGGACTGCACCTCCATCCTCCGGCCCTCCGTTGCGGCGAGTCTTGGGCTGGCCTGCCTTGACCGGCATTGGGTTGGGGACCATGCTTGGCGGAATATTCCCGACCATCGGCGCCGGTGCGCACGCCGCGGGGCCGGCCGTCATTCTCGCGTACGTTCTCTCGGGCCTCGTCAGCCTGTGCGTCGCGCTCTGCTATGCGGAGTTCGCCTCAATGGTACCCGTCGCCGGCAGCGCCTACACGTACGCATACGCGACGTTAGGCGAACTGGTCGCGTGGGTGATCGGCTGGGATCTGATCTTAGAGTACGGACTCTCTTTGGCGCCCACTGCGTCGTCGCTTTCGGACTACTTTCAGCACATGCTTGCCAACGTCGGCATCGAGTTTCCCGCGTGGGCGCAGACTGCAAACATTCACGGAATCCATCCGCAAATCGATCTCTTTGCGTGCCTCGTCACGCTCGGCATCGCGCTGCTCGTTGCCAGCGGCATACGCGAGTCGACGGGGGTTAACGGCGCGCTGGTCCTCGTGCAGATCGCGTCGATGCTCGTATTCATCGCCGTCGTCGCTCATGCGATACACCCGTCGAACTTGCGTCCTTTCGCGCCAATGGGCTACCACGGCGTGATCGCAAGCACGGCTTTGGTCTTCTTTGCCTACATCGGTTTCGACACGGTGACCGTCGCCTCAGAAGAAGCAAAGCGGCCGGAAAGAAACGTGCCGATCGGAATCATCCTCGCCCTCGCGCTCGGCGGCATACTTTACGTCGCGTTGACGCTTTGTACGGTCGGCGTTCTGCGCTTCGATCGCCTTTCCGACGGAGCGGCAATGCTAGATGCGCTGGGATCGGTGAGCAAAAGCCACACGCTCTATTGGATCGTCGCAATCGGCGGTTTGGCCGGCAACGCCACGGTGATGCTCACGTCGCTGCTGGGCCAAGTGCGCATCTTCTACGTCATGGCGCGCGATCGAATGTTGCCCCCAGGCGTCGCTCGCATCCATCGCGTATTTCGTACGCCGGCGCGCATGACGGTTATCACCGGCGCAATTGTCGCAGTTTTCGCCGCGGTCTTGCCGCTGACCGATCTACTGACGCTGGTGAATATCGGTACGCTGGCCGCATTCGCAATCGTCTGTGCAGGCGTCTTGGTGCTTCGAATCGTCAACCCCACCGCGCCGCGGCCTTTTCGCGCCCCGCTCCTGCCGCTTTTCTCGGTCGCGGGGGGAGCGGCGTGCCTGTATCTGGTCAGCGGCCTGCAGGTAGCGACCTGGATCCGGTACGGGATCTGGTTCGCCGTGGGGATCTTAGTCTACGCCCTTTATGGTTTTCGCAATTCGCGACTGCGGCTCGAGCTGATCGAGCCCTAGGCCTCCCCAAAAAGGTGCAACCCGCCAGCGGAAAGCCGTTTATAAGAGCACGTACTCGGGCATGAGGGGGGGCACGTGGCCATAGATAGCGCGGTCTTGGACCGCTTCGAACTCGTTACCGTGCCTCGTGCGAAGGGCGTTCCTTCGTTCGCACAGGAGGTCGCGGCAGGCTTGAGCGCAACGCCGAAGCGCTTGCCCTCGAAGTTTCACTACGACGACGTAGGCTCGGCGCTCTTCGACGCGATTACGCGTCTCCCGGAATACTATCTGACTCGAGCCGAAACCGAGATCCTCTCCAAATGGGGCTGGCAGATGGTTCGATTGCTCGATGCACCCCTCGATTTCTTGGAACTCGGAAGCGGGAGCGCAATCAAGACCCGTCTGCTGATCGGCGAAGCGTTGCGCGTGCAGGACGAGCTGCGCTACAGTCCGATCGATATCTCGACGGAGGCGATATGCTCGTCGTCGCTAGCGCTTGTGGAAAGTTTTCCCGGATTGCATGTCCGCGCCTACGCCGGCGATTATTTCGACGTGCTCGAGTCGCAGCCCGTGCTTTCGGATCGCAAAATGCTCGCCATGCTCATGGGATCGAACATCGGGAACTACGAGCCGGATGAAGCGCGGCTGCTGTTTTCGTTGCTCGGCTCTGCGTTGCGCCCGGGTGATGGTCTCCTCGTCGGAACCGATCTGCGGAAAGATCGCGCGACGCTCGAAATGGCATACGACGATCGCATCGGTGTGACTTCGGCTTTCAACCGCAACGTGCTCGCGCGGATCAATCGCGAGCTCGACGCAGACTTCGATCTCGGGAAATTCCGGCACGTCGTGCACTACGACGAGCGGCGCGGTTCCGTCGACTCATTTCTGGAAGCGCAAGAGCGCATGGCCGTTCGGATACGTGGCGCGGATCTTCATATTACCGTCGACGCGGGCGAACGAATTCATACGGAATCGTCGTACAAGTTTGCCGATGAAGACGTGGCGCGGCTGGCTGAAGTCGGCGGCTTCCGGCCACAATCGGTATGGCACGACGGCGCGAAAAGGTTCGGCGTTCACCTCCTCGTTCGTCAATAAATAAACGATAGGGAACACCGGCTCGTCTTGGGAAGTAGCCGGCGAGGTATTTCCCCTTATGACACGTCGTTATCTAATTTTTGCCTTCGTCTGTGCTTGTGTCGCAGGCTGCCGTGGAGCGAGCGGCCCAACGGGCGCCATTCCAGCGGCGCCGGAAGCGTTTTCGCAGCCGCCCGCCGCAATGAAGCTGTCGCCCGACACCAACGTTAACGAGCTTCCGGAACCGCCGGTCGTCAAAGCGGTCAACGGGGTCGCGAGGGTCTCGCTGATCGCCGACATCAATCCGGCCACGGGCTTGCCGGGCTTCGAGTACGAGGGCATTCACGGGATCGCCCCGACGATTGAAGTCGAGCCGGGGCAACGCTTCGTCGTCGACATTACCGACGACTTGCTGGCCACCGGCGGCCTGGCGTCGGATATGAACTTGCATTTTCACGGGCTCGGCTCGGCGCCGAGAAAACCCGGCGACGACGTCATAGGAGTGCTCGAAAAGCCGGGGCAAAAGCTTCACTACGAAGTGCACGTCCCGCTCACTCAAGAGCCGGGCCTCTACTGGTACCATCCGCACGTGCATGGCGAGACCAGCTACCAAGTTGGCGAAGGCGGCATGTCGGGCGCGATCGTCGTGCTGGGGATCGAAAAACACTTGCCCGAGCTTGCTAGGATGAAGCAGCGCATAATCATCGTTCGCGCGACGGGGATCGGCATCAACGCGCCACCTCAAGTCGCCGCCGATGCGGAGGGGGATTCGGATGACGGCATGGGCGCAATGCCGATGGTGACGCCGCGGCCGCAAAATAGCAACACGCAGCCGTGCCTCTTCCACGACGGGCTCAACGTGGCGCTCAACGGCGCTTACGAACCGGTGATTACGATTGCGCCGGGAGAGAAGCAGTTCTTCCGCGTGGTGAACGCCACGGGGCACAAGACGCTTAAGCTCAACGTGGAAGGCGAGAACGTCCGGCTCGTCGCGGTCGACGGATTTGCCCTCGATACCTATCCCGGAACGCCTCCAACGGAGTCGCTGCCGTACCTCATCGTTCCACCGGCGTCGCGGGCGGAGTTCATCGTCACCGGTCCCGCAAGCGGCCACGGCAGGTTCAGGACGCTCTGCTACAACTCGGGTCCCAATGGCGATGCCGATCCGCCGTGGTTCCTCGCGCACCTCGACGCGCCCAAGCACAAGAGTGATGGCGGAGATTTCTCGACGCAGCCGCTAACCGTCGGCTCGCCGCTGCCTCAGAACGGCTATACGACCAAGCTTCCGCCGCCTGCGGTCAAACGCGTGGTCGTCTTCAGCGAGAACGCGAAGCCGCAGTTCTTCATCAACGGAAAAATGTTCTCGATGAAGTCCAAGCCGATGTACGTGGTACACGTCGGTACGGTCGAGGAATGGCATCTTGTGAACGTCACCCAAGAAATCCACGACTTTCACATCCATCAGATTCACTTCTTGGTCCAAAAGGTCAACGGCGTGCCGGTTACCCATCCGTTTTGGGCCGACAGCTTCGTTCTACCACATCGCTATCCGGTTGGAATCAAGAGCGTTCCCGGCACGCTCGATCTATTGATGGACTTCCGTTCCCCGATCATCAGAGGCGAGTTTCTCTTTCACTGCCACATACTCGATCATGAGGATGAGGGCATGATGGCCAAAATCGAAGCCATCTAGGAAGCCATTATTTAGCTCATGTCGTTGTCGTCCTTCGACTGCGCTCAGGATGACAAGCAGCAGCAGTAAACTTCGGACCTCGGCTCCTCGATCTGAACTAAATATGAGCCTTTTCGTGTTCCAGGTTTAGCGATGTGCGGCGCGACGTTCTGCTAAGCGCAGTATTGCGTCGACGGTGATTGCGAGCGCGCAGGCGGCGAGGCTTCCGGCCACGATCATTTGGGGCTGATGCAACGTCAGCCCGTTGAAAATTAGGACGCCCAAGCCTACGCCCCCGACATAGCCGCCGAGCGTAGCGATCGAAATCATCGCGATCGCCGCGATGCGCACGCCGCCGATCAGCACGGGCAACGCTTGCGGAAACTCGACGCGGAGTACTATCTGCAGCGGCGACATTCCCAGGCCTCTCGCGGCGTCCACCTGGGCGCGATCCACGCCGTTGATGCCGGCAACGATGTTGCGCGCCAACATGAACTGCGCATAGACGACCAGCGCCACGAAGATCGGCA
>PMUK01000130.1 GCA_003166915.1 Candidatus Cybelea palsarum | reverse complement strand
ATGGGCTGGCCCTGTGCCCCTCCCCACAGGGCCAAGGCCCGTGAGCTCGCCACCGCTCACAACCAAGCGGCCCCGACGACCCCTCGAACCGGTTCGTCGGCGCGCAGCCGCTGCAGTCGTTCTTGTCGTGGTCGCGGCGGCCACGGCGGCAGCGGCCCCAGTAGTAGCGGCCGCGGCGGCGGTGGGAGCGGCGGCGGCGCGGGCGGCGGCTACTACGGCGGCGGCGGTGGCGGTGCCGGCTCGCTGAGCACGAGCGGCGTCAGCGGCGGGGTGGCGGTGGCGGAGCTTCGTCGTACGTCGAGAAAGGCGCCACCCACGTCAAAAAACCTGCAAGGCGTAGCGCCTTCGGGCAACGGGAAGATCGTCATCTCCTGGTAGAGACGCAACAAAGGAGAGAGCAAACTGTGACCCAGACTCAAACTACGACTAAGACTTCTACAAAGGTCTACGCCTTGCAGGGCACACTGCTCGAAGCGTGTTCGTGTCGGACGTTGTGTCGCTGCTGGATCGGTGAAGATCCAGACGGCGGTTCCTGCGATTCGTTCCTTGCGTATAACATCGAGAAGGGTGAGATCAACGGCATCGACGTAACCGGACTGACCTACGTTGAAGTCGTCAAGATTCCGGGAAACGTTCTCACACCGCAGAGCTGGAAGCGCGTGAGCTACGTCGATGCGCGAGCAACCGACGAACAGCGGGCGGCGATTCTCGACGCTTGGCACGGCCGCTTAGGCGGACCGTTAGCGGACCTCAACGCCTTGGTCGGGGAAGACGTCGCGGTTGAGACGGCGCCGATCGAACACAACCTCAAGGGCGGTGAAGGTACCCTTGTTGTCGGCGATAAGATTCGCGCGACCATGGCGCCGTATCGCAGCGCATACGGGGCGGTCACGACGTTGCGCGACAGCATTTTCAGTACCATCCCGGGCGCACCCGCATATATTGCTAAGGCCTCCGAACACGTCGTCAACATTCCCGAACACGGAATGGTTTGGACCTTTAAGGATCGCAATGCGATTCAGGGCGACTTTCTGCTAGAAGCGTAGCTTTATGGCCGCGAAAGCCGCGTCCCGGCACGTGCGCTTCAATGCCGTCGGAGTTCTCGGTTGCGCGATCGCGGCCGCGTGGGCGGTCTGCGCGTGGGCCGAGCTGACCGGAAACGCCGCGCATTTTCACCACCATACGCTGTACGAAAGTGGG
Organism: Candidatus Cybelea palsarum; assembly: GCA_003166915.1. Classification (GTDB taxonomy): domain Bacteria; phylum Vulcanimicrobiota; class Vulcanimicrobiia; order Vulcanimicrobiales; family Vulcanimicrobiaceae; genus Cybelea; species Cybelea palsarum. Next base: position 10,591 of record PMUK01000130.1, on the reverse strand, counting down.
CGGCCGTATTGGTTCGCGGCGCTTATCGTGGTTGCCGCGTGGCAGTTCATGACCGCTGCGATGATGCTGCCCTCTTCGCTCGGATTCATCCGGCTTTATGCGACGGCCGCCGCCCGCGCGCCGGACTTCCCGCTCGCGCTGATCTTGTTCTTGGGCGGCTACTTCGCAGTTTGGACGGCGTTTGCGCTGGCTGCGTTTACCGGAGACATGCAGGTGCATCGAGTCGTCGACGCATGGCCCTGGCTGACGACGCATGCGGCGCTGATACCGGCGGGGACGCTCGGTCTCGCCGCCATCTATCAGTTCACGCCGCTCAAGGATGCCTGCCTAAAATCGTGCCGTCATCCAGGGATCTATCTCATGCGTCACTATCGGCGGGGCGCACTCAACGGGTTGCGCCTAGGCTTCGGTCACGCGCTCTACTGCGTTGGCTGCTGCTGGGCGCTCATGCTGGTGATGTTTGCTGCGGGAGTCGCCCATTTGGCTTGGATGGGCGTGCTCGCGGTGATTATGTTTGTCGAGAAGGCGACGCCGTTGGGAAACCGGGTCGTTGCGCCGGTCGGCATGGTTCTCGGTGCACTTGCCGTTATCGCACTCTTGGCTCCCGGCGCCGTCGGGGGCTTGTGAGGACGTTGACGATGCATGTTGGAATTGCAGGCACGGGAAAAATGGGAAGCGCGATGGCGCGTAATCTTCTCGATCGTGGCTATCGGATATCCGTTTGGAACATCGATCGCGGTATGATGGATCCGTTGGTCGCCGCGGGCGCAGCGCCGTTCGAGAACCTCGAACGGCTCGTCGCGAGCGTTGATGCGACGATTGCGATGCTCTGGGACGATGAAGTCGCGCGAGAAATCTCGCTCGGCCGGATCATTCCCGCTGCACGCGAAGGCGAGCTCGTTATCGAGTTGTCGACGCTTTCGCCGCAGATGTATGAGACGCTCGCGACGGCAGCAGCGCAGCGAGGTGTGGACTTTCTCGCGTGTCCGGTCCTCGGCAGCGTCGACGGCGCGCGCGCCGGCACGCTGACCCTCTTGCCGGGCGGCACCAGCGGGGCCTTCGACCGCGGCCGGGAGCTACTGAGCGCGATGGGTTCGACGATTAAGTTTACCGGCTCGCCGGCGGCCAGCGGGCATCTCAAGCTCGCTTATAACTCGATGCTGTGCGTGAATGCCGACGCGATTGGCGAGCTGCTCGGGATCATGGGGCGAGCCGGCGTCGATCGCACCCTCGCCGTCGACGCGCTCGTTGAGGCGCTCGGGCGCGTCGCTACCAAGCGCCAGCAACTCATCGAGCGTGACACTCAACCGCGCTTCTCGGCCGGCGCGCTTCTCAAAGATTTGCGGCTGGCTCGCGTAGCCAGGCAGAGTGTGCACGTGGATGCGCCGCTGATGGAGTGCGCACTCGCAGAGTTCGAAAGGGTCGTCGAGACGGGCCTGGGTAACGAAGACTACATCTCCGTCGGCCTGGCCCTGGAGCTTCAGAAGCAGGTAGCGCCAGAGTAGACGTCAGAAAGCGCAAGCCGCGCAGCGGCCTTCGAACGTTACGCGTTCGCTCGCAATCTTGAAGCCGTGCTGTAGCGCGAGCATTTTGAGCGTGCGCGGCGGAATCGCATACGCAACGTCTTCGATCGCGCCGCACGCGCTGCAGCGAAAGTGTGCATGCCACGGTCCCGAAGGCTCGTAGGTCGCCGCATCGACGCCCGGCACGTACAACTCGGAGATTAGACCGAGTTCGCGCAACCGCTCGAGGCCGCGATAGACGGTCGAGAATCCGATGCCCGGCTGCCGCTTGTGCGCTTTCGTGAAGATCTCCGAGGGCGTAAGGTGGCGACCGATCCCGCTTGCTTGCACGATTTCGTAAATGAGCTGATAGTTCTTCGGTAACTTTGGCCGCACGGACGACGCCATATTACGTGACGGTGGCCCCGGGTAGCAGGACTCCGCCTAGTGTGAAAGTGAAAATCACTTTCAGCCCTTCGTTGGCACCACCAACCTTCCCCCTGGATCGGAGAAGTAACGCGAGATGGAAAATACGATCGCCGAACTGTCGGACGCCGACCGCGGCTGTCCTGTAAAGCACGTTCCCCTGCGCCCGAGGGTGAACATCGATTGGTTCCCAGAGTTATTGGACGTTTCGGTGCTTCATCGGCCATCGGCACTCTCCGACCCGATGGGTCCCGATTTCAACTACGCTCGTGAGTTCAACGGCTTGGATCTTAAAGCGGTCAAGGCCGACCTTTTCGCGTTGATGACCACTTCGCAGGATTGGTGGCCTGCCGATTACGGGCACTACGGGCCGCTTTTGATTCGCATGGCCTGGCACGCCGCGGGCACGTACCGCATCGGCGACGGCCGCGGCGGTGCGGGCTCGGGCCAGCAGCGCTTCGAGCCGCTCAACAGTTGGCCCGACAACGCAAATCTCGATAAAGCGCGCCGTTTGCTGTGGCCGATCAAGCAGAAGTACGGCCGAAAGATCTCGTGGGCCGACCTGATGGTCCTCGCGGGAAACTGCGCACTCGAATCGATGGGATTCAAGACGTTTGGATTCGGCGGCGGCCGTGTCGACGCGTGGGAACCCGATGAAGTGACGGACTGGGGTCCCGAAGATGTCTGGCTCGCGGACAAGCGCTATACCGGCCAACGTGATCTCGATAAGCCGCTGGCGGCCGTGCAGATGGGTCTGATTTACGTGAACCCGGAAGGCCCCAACGGCAATCCCGACCCGCTCGCCGCGGCGATAGATATTCGCGAAACGTTCGCTCGCATGGCGATGAACGATGAGGAGACCGTCGCACTGATCGCCGGCGGCCATACCTTCGGCAAGACGCACGGCGCCGCCGATCCCGCGCAGTATGTCGCCCTTGCTCCGGCCGGTGCCGGCATCGAAGAGCAGAACCTTGGCTGGCGCAACTCATTCGGGAACGGAAACGGCGACGGCACGATCACCAGTGGCCTCGAAGGCGCCTGGACCCAGAAGCCCACGCAGTGGAGCAACCTCTATTTTGACAACCTCTTCAACTATGAGTGGGAGCTGACGAAGAGTCCCGCCGGCGCGTACCAATGGAAGCCGAAGAACGGCGCCGCGGCGGACAGCGTTCCCGACGCGCACGATCCGTCCAAGCGGCACGCGCCGACCATGCTCACGACGGACCTCTCTTTGAAGGTCGACCCAGTCTACGGGCCGATCTCGAAGCGTTTCCACGAGAACCCGCAAGAGTTTGCCGATGCCTTTGCCAAGGCGTGGTACAAACTCACGCATCGCGATATGGGTCCCATCACACGCTATCTAGGTCCTGAAGTGCCGACCGAGCCACAGATTTGGCAAGACCCGCTGCCCCCCGTCGACCATCCGCCGATCGACGCGCAGGACGTCGAAGCACTCAGGAGCCGCATCCTTGCGTCGGGACTAACGGTGTCGCAGTTGGTCACGACCGCGTGGGCGTCCGCATCGACGTTCCGCGGAACCGACAAGCGCGGCGGCGCGAATGGCGCGCGCATTCGTCTCGCCCCGCAGAAGGATTGGGGCGTCAATGCGCCCGCCGAGTTGGCGAAGGTGCTTCAAACACTCGAGAAGGTTCAAGCCGATTTCAACGCCTCGCTCTCCGGCGGCAAGAAGGTCTCGTTGGCCGACGTCATCGTTCTCGGCGGCTGCGCGGCGATCGAGCAGGCCGCGAAGAGCGCCGGTCATGACGTGAAGGTAAGCTTCGCACCGGGACGCACGGATGCGACGCAAGAGAACACCGACGCACACTCCTTCGCCGTGCTGGAACCCACCGCTGATGGCTTCCGCAACTACCTCGGCAACGGACACTCGCGCTCGCCCGAACAGCGGCTCATCGATCGCGCGCAACTGCTTACCCTGAGCGCTCCCGAGATGACCGCGCTCGTCGGTGGCCTGCGCGTCCTCGGCGCGAACGCCGAAGGATCTAAACACGGCGTCTTTACGACGCGGCCGGGTACGTTGACGAACGATTTCTTCGTGAACCTGCTCGACATGACGACGAAATGGCAGCCGAACGGAAGCGACTACACCTACGAGGGCCGCGATCGCCGCAATGGCGAGGTTACCTGGACCGGCACGAACTACGACCTCGTTTTCGGATCGAACTCGCAGCTCCGCGCACTCGCGGAGGTCTACGCCGTTGAGGGCGATCACTTCGTTCGCGACTTCGTCGCCGCGTGGAAAAAGGTCATGAACCTCGGTCGGTTCGATCTCGCCGCGACTACCTAGCGATGTTTCCATAACGAACGAGCCCGCCGGAGCGGGCTCGTCGTCACAAGGGACCGTTGTAATGCCCTAGGGTCTCGTTACGAGAAGACCGGTGGGCAGTTCGACGCCGTTCGTGAGAGTTGCATACGGCGTATACGAGCCAGGCGCGAAAACATAAACGGCGTGGGTGTCGATATCCGATTCGACGACCTCGCCGTTGGGTTTGCCCTTGTTCTCCAAGCTGAGCGCGTATGGGAAGCCATTCCCAGCGATAGTTTCTATTGGACTGGTCGATCCGCCCAGTTGGTACACGTTAACGATATTCCCTGAGCCGCCGGTTTCCCAGAGGTAGCCGGTCTTCAGATCGATTCCAAGACCGATCGGCTCGTCGAGACCTTGCAGACCCAAATTCGTGACGCTTGATCCGCCTGCCGGAAGTTCGAAGACGGCTCTAGCGCCGGAGTCCGCGATGTAGAGATTCCCGCTGCTGTCGAGCGCAAGACCGAACGGCTCGCTCATCCCGCCGCCGGTAACTACCTTCGACGGCGATGTGGCTCCGGCCGGGTATTCGCTAATCGACGCCGCCGGATAGCCGGTCACGTAGAGCGTTCCGCTCTTATCGATCGCAATCCCGAGCGGATCGCTAATGCCGTTGGTAATCGTGGTTTTTAGTGTCGTCGACCCTTTGGGGAACTCCTCGACGTCGCCCAGGAAGGAGCCCGAGGGGCAGTTATCGGCCACGTAGATGGTGCCTTTTTTGTTGGCTGCAAGACCGTACGGGCAACCGTGGGCGTTGTGGATCGACGCGATCGGCGCAGGATTGCTCGCGAGATCTGCGGTCTTATAGATGTTGACCGCCGCCTCGTCCTGATCGCCTTCAAAGAGCAGCGATTTCTTCGTCGGGTATTTTCCAGAAGCCGATTCGTGTGGGAACGCGCGAAGTGCAACCGGCGGAGCGACCGGCAAGCCCGAATGCACGAAGGCGGATGCCGCCTGCGAAGAAAGCGAGGAGGGTTGCGAGGTCATTGTGCCACCGCATCCCGCAAATCCAAAAAGCGCCGCCACTAACAGCGCACGGCGCAGAAGTATCTCCATGGGAGGCCTCCAATTTGAAGCAGGTGAGAAGGGAGAGTGGATTTTGCTAGGCTCAGTTGGTTCTCCTAGCTACAACGCAGAGCGAAGGCTCGTCTGCGCATTCCTCGCGATGGCGATCGGTGCACTCGTCAGTGGCTGCACCCCGTCAATTCACAACAGGGCGCCGCTCGCACGCGTGCCGCGCTTCGAGTCCGCGCCATGTTGGTCGACCATTCCAGCAAACGTCTCCGCTCGTTGCGGATTCCTCGTTGTGCCGGAGAACCGCGCTGTGGGAAACGGGAAGACGATCCGCGTTGCGGTCGCAATCATGCGGGCCGTTTCGAAGCACCCGGCGCCGACCCCGCTCGTATACCTCGACGGAGGCCCGGGCGGTGCATCGATACTTTCGCCTTCTCTTCCGGTCGAGCAGCATCTCAACGCCGACCGCGATCTGATTCTCGTCGACCAACGCGGGACGTACTACTCGCAACCACAGTTGACGTGCCCGGTGCTCGATCGGTTCTTCGGGCGGCTGCTGGGACTCGTCTACGACGCTGCGTCGACGCGGGTCGAACACGTCGCCGCGACGAGTGCGTGCCGAGCGCAGTTGGTTGCAAGCGGCGTCGATCTCGCGGCGTATAACACTACGGAAAACGCCGCCGACTTTGCGGACCTGCGGCGGGCGCTCGGATACAAACAATGGAACGTCTACGGCATCTCGTACGGGACCGATCTCGCGCTCAACCTGATGCGCATCGATCCCTCAGGCATCCGCAGCGTCGTCCTCGACTCGACGGTACCGCCGAATCTGGTTGCGTTGCCGGCGTTCTGGCCGCAGGCCGCTCACGGCTTTGACCGACTTTTTGCTTCGTGTGCGGCGCAGCCAGGTTGCCAGAGAACGTATCGGGATCTCGAGGCGCGCTTCGCGAGGCTCGTAGTAAAGCTCGAGTCCCATCCCATGACGACCAATGTTCCCGATCCGATTACTCATCGGGATGTCAAGGTAACGACGGACGGCGGAGCGCTGGCGAATTGGCTCGTCGGAATGAGCTTTGCTACTGCCCAGTTCAAAGACGTTCCGTCGTGGATCAGCCAACTTGCAGCCGGCAAACCGCAGAGCATCGCGGCTTCGCGCGCGGCCTCGGTCACGCCGCCAGGGCTCATCGGCTATGGTCTTACGTTCGGCGTCATTTGCAGTGAGTGGTATCCGTTTGCCACGTATTCGAAAATCCTGACCGAGGGCAGACGCGTACTGCCGGGTTACCCGTCGTCGGTTCTTAGGGAGCCGCCGCAATTTACGTTCGTCACCGACGATTGCCGCATCTGGGGTGTCCCGAAAGCGCCTGCGAGGCTGCGAGAACCAGTCCACAGTACGATTGCGACGTTGATCCTCTCCGGGAGTTTCGATGCCGTCACGGCGTTGCCGTGGGCCAAGGCTGCCGCGGCGATGCTCCCCAACTCGCGACTCCTGGTCTTTCCCGGCGTGGGTCACGGCGTCACGCCCGCATCGCAATGCGCACAAACCGTCGTGCGTTCTTTTCTACGGCAGCCACGTGCGCCAAACGTTCGCTGCGTAGCCTCGATTACTTTAGGAAGGGGACATTCTCCGGTGTGATGATCTTAGCAATGTCACGAAAAATGGCGTTTGCAACGCCGGGAAAAGGTTTCTCCCGTTGGCTATTGACGAAGACGATGATCGTCGCACCGGCAGCCGGCATGTAGTACGCTCCGGTATTGTAACCGGTGATCCCGCCGGTATAGCCGAACCAACCCGCCGAACAGCCGATGCCCAGACCGAATGAGAGGTTTCCCTCTCCTGTCGGCAGGCACGTGAGTCGCGCCCGTTGCGAAGCGGCGCTGTTCGTCGTTCCGGTCACATACGCTTTGACCCATCGCTTCATATCGCGCATATCGGAAATCATGGCTCCCGCCGCCCATGAAACCGAAGGAGCAAGAGCTGCCGACTCGTCGCTCCACTGCCCACGTTCATTCAGCGAGTACCCGTGGGCGTATGGGGTCGGCATCCCCCAGTGCGTCGTTGGAAACGAGGTGTGACTGAGGGACATCGGAGCAAGAATCCGATTATGGATTTCGTTCTGGATCGTGTCGTGGGTCACTTTCTCGATGACGAGCCCGAGCAAGAACCAGTTGGTATTGCTGTAGTTGTACTTCGCTCCTGGGGCGAACAAGGGCGGTTCTTTTGCGGCGACCGCGATCCACTGCTGCGGCGTCCGGCTCGACCACCAACCCTCACTCTGCTTCTGAACCGCCGGAATGGAGTACGCGTCGACGATTCCGCTGCGCATCTCGGCCAACTGGCGGAGCGTGATGCTCTTTTCGTTCGGTACGGTGACGCCGAGGTCGAATTGGTCGATCGTGTCGTCAAGGCTTAACTTCCTCTCGTCGACCAGTTGAAGCAACACGGTCGCCACGAACGTTTTCGTGTTGCTGCCGATGCGGAAGCGGTCGTCGAGGGCCATCGGGCTACGCGTTGCGAGTTTCGCATAACCAAACCCTCGGGTGAACTCGCCTTTCCCCGGTACCCAAACTCCGATGACCGCGCCGGGTACGGGCTGCGAGCCGCCGTAAACCGCAAGCTCCTTGTTGACGGCGGTAGCGATCGCGTTCTGAATGCCGGGACTAAGCGCAGTGGTGGCCGCGGTTCCGTCGGCGCCGGTGCTTGACAGCGCAAAGATCACTGCCAGGACGACGAGGCAAGAGCATTTCATGAAGACCGGTCTTCCTCGGTTTGTGGATCCACTCCGCCTCCGATGCTATACTTGGAGAGCAAGAGATGATGGGATGAGCTGCGTGGTCCTCGAGTCCGAGCGCCTACTACTTCGTAAGTGGAACGATGAAGACGCGGCGGCAGTAGAAGATATTTACCTCAAGCCCGAGGTCATGGAATTCATTCCAGGTGGCGTATGGAGTCCCGAACGGACGGCCCGTGTGATAGCGCGGATGCGAGAGCTGGATGTCGAACAGGGATTTGGCTTCTATCCAGTCGTGGTCAAGAGCCTGGGAAAGATCATCGGACATTGCCGGCTCGGCTTTCTCGAACAAACGCCGGAGATCGAGGTCGCATATGTCCTCGATTCTCCCTACTGGGGGCAAGGCTATGCTTCCGAGGCAGCAAGGGCAATGATCGACCATGGCTTTTTGAGACTGAATATCTTGCGAATCGTGGCCGTCGCGTTTCCCGAAAACGTTCGCTCAATAGGCGTCATGCGCTCTATAGGCATGACGCCGCTCGGAACGGCACATCACTTTGGCGCAACGTTGGTCAAGTACGAGGCGAGTAAGGCCGGCGCAGCCTAGGAGCCTGTCGGACTTAGGCGCATTTCCGTTTTCGGACCGCGCTTTGCCGGAATACTTCGTTGCTCATCGGTCACGAAGCTACGGCTTCGCTCCCTCTTCGCGCCTCGTCTTCGAACAAAGTTCGGCACCGAATCCGAAAAAGGCCCAAGCCCGACAGACTCCTAACTTTTCACGGTCGAAGCCGTGTAAATCTCATCGATCGAGTGCTTCAGCTCGGCGTTGAAGGCGGCATCGCTCATATCGTGCGTAAGACCCTCTAGTAAAGCCCGCGAGAAGCTTGCGATCATACCGCGATCATGCGAGAGGCGTTCGCAAGCCTCATCGCGTGAATAGCCGCCGGAAAGCGCGACGACGCGCGCCACGCCCTCGTGCTGAATTAGAGGCTGGTACAAGTTCGACACCTCTGGAATCGTCAGCTTCAAAATGACCCGGCGATGCGCCGGGAGAGCGTCGAGCTGACGGACGAGCGCCGCCAGGAGTATAGCTTCCGCCGCCGCCTTGTCGGGGCTCTTTATGAGGACCTCCGGCTCGAGAATCGGCATGAGCCCGCGATCTGCGATTTGCGCGGCCCGTTCGAACTGTTGATCGACAACGGCTGCAATGCCGTTCGTCGAGGGAAGCCTAACGGTCGACCGCATCTTGGTGCCAAAGATACCTAATCCGGCAGCACGAGCGAGCAACGCGTCGAGGCCGGGGATCGCCTTCATCAAATTCACACCGTCGCGCTCGTCTTCCAGCCCCTTATCGACCTTCAGAAACGGGACGATGCCGCGATCCTTCCATAAGAAGGTGGGAACCGGCGTATCGCCCACGGTGCCGTCCATCGTGCGCTCAAACAAGATGGTTGCGATGATCTTCTCACCGGTGAACGCCGGCGCCGTCATGACGCGAACGCGCATCTCATGCATGAGCGCGAACATCTCGTTATCACCACTGTAAGCGCTGTCCGGAATACCGTAAAGACGTAAGGCCCCGGGTGTCGAGCCGCCGCTCTGATCGAGTGCGGCGATAAAGCCGGGCTTGTCGCTCATCTGCGCGTCCATTGTATGATCGGGCATGATTGACTCTACTACGGCAGTTGTTGTTTCGCCTGGTCCAGCACGACGCAGGCGGAGGTCGTGCGGCATGCGAACGGCCTCGGCGGAGGAAACCACCATGCTGGCGACGTTTTTGCTCTGCTCGAGTTTCGCAGTCGAGAACATCGTGCGTAGCTCGATGGCGGAGAACCACCTGAAGGCGGTCATCGTGCAGGTGCGTACGAACGGAACCGAGGTTTACACCGGCGCTTTCGGCGACTCGATGACCGGGGTTCCGGCGACGCCGGACATGCACTTTCGCAACGGAGCGCTCGCGTTCACGTACATGGCGACGCTGCTGCTCGAGTTCGTGGATGAGAAGAAGGTGACGCTGGATACCAAGCTCTCCACCTACTTTCCCGCCTTTCCCAACGCCGGCCGCATCACGCTACGGAATCTTGCCCAAATGACGTCGGGCTACGCCGATTACGTGTATCAGCCCGAGACGATTCAAGGCCTCTACGCCAATCCGTTCCGCCAATGGAGCCCCGAAGAACTCACGCAGATCGGCATCACGAAGCCAATGGAGTTCGAGCCCGGGACGAACTGGGGCTACTCGCACACGAACTACGTCATCCTCGGCCGGGTGCTCGAGCGGATCGCCGGCATGCCGCTCGCCGACGCGATACGCACGTACGTCTTGGAACCGATGGGCCTCAAACAGACCGGCGCGTTGACGACGCCGGAGATTCCGCAGCCCGTCTTGCACGCGTTCACCTCCGAACGCCGCGAGTCGTTGGGCATCAAATCCGGCGCGCGGTTTTATGAGGAGGCAACGTTTTGGAATCCGTCGTGGACCACCGTCGAGGGCGCCGTTGAGACGACCGACATAACGGACCTCAGCGTGTCGATCGAGGCGGTCGCGTCGGGAAAGCTGTTATCGCCGGCGTCGTCCGCCGCGCAAATCGTCC
>PMUK01000195.1 GCA_003166915.1 Candidatus Cybelea palsarum | reverse complement strand
AACCGAGGGTGAGGAGCAGTTCATCGTGACCGATCTCGCTGGAAATCTCTTGGAGAACGACGCGCTCGCACAAGAGATTCTCGACGACTTCTTGACATACGTTCACGAAGGCGACGAGGGCGGCGCAGCGGACGAGGAGCGGAGCTAATTCGCGTCCTATTCCTTTCCGCCAACGTCGGTGTCGGCCACGTCTCGGCCGCAAACGCAGTCGCGGACGAAATACGGCGAAGCGACCCGACGGCAAAGACGCGAGTCGTGGATTCATACAGGTATGCCGCGCTGGTCGTCTCACGCGTCGTCTCCGACGGCTATCTTCGAATGGTCAAGACCATTCCTCAGATGTACCGCTACATCTACGATCGTGCCGAGCGAGCCACGGAAGTCGGGCGGTTTCGGGCCTGGGCGCACGAGTTTACTGCCGATAATTTGCGACCGCTGATGCTGCGCGAACGTCCCGACGCGGTCGTCTGCACGCATGCCTTCCCGTGCGGAGCGATGGCCGAATACAAACGCCGCTTTAGCGACGCACCGCCCGTCGTCGCCATCGTGACGGATTTTGCCGTGCACGGATTCTGGATTCATCGCAACATCGACCGGTACGTCGTTGCGACCGACGCAATGCGGGATTCGTTGCTCTCCCGCCACGTCCGGACGGAAGCGATCGCCGTGAGCGGAATCCCCGTGCGCCCCGAGTTCGCGCGATCGCAGGAGTCGCGCGACGCATTGCGGGAGCGGCTCGATCTTCCGCGCGATCGTTACGTAGCGCTGCTGATGGGAGGAGGCCTCGGGATCGCTCCGCTCGAGAGCATGCTCTGTGCGCTCGATTCGGTTCGCGCACCCCTTGCGGCAGTCGTGGTCGCCGGGAAAAATGCGCGAATCGGACGCCGTCTTACCGATGCGGCCGAAAGCGTCCGCCTACCCGTTCGAGTACTGCGCTTTGTGGATAACGTGTACGACTACATGCACGCCGCGGACGTGCTCGTGACGAAGCCAGGCGGCCTTAGCACGGCGGAAGCGCTTGTCGCCCAGGTGCCATTGGTTCTTTGCAAGCCGTTACCCGGCCAGGAGGAACGGAACGCTCGCGTGCTTGTTGAGGCCGGAGCCGCCGTACGCACGTCGGAAACGAGCGAGCTGCCGGCGATGCTCGAAGCCATTTTCGGGGATAAGGATCGACGAGAGAAGATGATTGCAGCAGCGAGGCGCCTGGCGCGGCCGAACGCCGCAAGCGAAGCGGCGTTGATGATTACGCGATTGGTGCAGACGGATAAGGAGGTAGTGGCGTGAAGCTCCCCTCGTCGCGGGTTTATGGCGGATGGCTGGCACTGGCGCGATTCCTAACGGGCGCCATCTGGCTCCTCCACGGCGTTCCCAAGTTTCTCAACAGCGCGCAGTTCATGCCGCCCGCGGGTGCTTTCGCTACGTACCTGCAGAATGGGATCGTCAAAGCGACGGGGCCCTATCACGACTTTCTCGTCAACACGGTTGCGCCGAATGCATCGCTTTTCGCCGAGCTCGTGCGTTTCGGAGAAGTTTGCGTCGGCATCTCGCTGTTGCTCGGTCTATTCTCGCGCCTCGGCGGGCTCGTTGGAATTCTTTTGCCTCTCAACTATCTCGCCGCTCGAGGGGCGCTCGGGACGCTCAGCGAGTGGTCCTCGATTGACGGTTGTCTAATGCTCTTGTCGGCGCTAAGCTTCGTGCTTCCAACCGGACGCGTTGCCGGTCTCGATGCGCTGACGTTACGCCCGTCGGTACGCCGCACGACGGTCGTTGCGGAGATGGTTCCCGAACGGCCGCTGGACGGCCCAACGGCGCCTTCGTAGGGAGGTCCCGTCCCTCCGAATCGTTAAGCGGCGTACGGGAGGCGATTTTGTGAAGCGATTGGCTTTGCTGATGGCGTTTGTGGCGTGTAGCGGGCCCGCTGGGCTGACCGGCAGTCCGGTAGCGCGCACGTCAGCGCCTCGGCTAAGTGGTACTAGCAGCAGTCCGATTCGACACGTCGTTATCATCGTGCAGGAAAATCGTTCTGTCGATAATTTATTTCAGTTCTTACCGGGAGCTAACACGCAGAGTTGGGGATATAACGCTAAAGGCGAAAAAGTCAACCTGCGAGCCGTGAGCATAACCGCGCCATTCGATTTGAATCATCAGCATCAAGATTTTTTGACGCAGTACGCTGGTGGCGCAATGGATGGATGGAAGCTCGTAGGGTGCGCTGGAAACTGCGTTCGCGCGACACCGTTTGCATATGTTCCGCAGGAACAGGTTCAACCATACTATACCATGGCGGAGCAATACGCATTTGCCGATCATATGTTTCAGTCTAACGAGGGCCCTACGTTTCCTGCGCACCAGTATTTGATTAGCGGCACCTCTACGATAAGCCAAGGTAGCGTATATGTGGCGGACAATAACCCGGGCAACCTTAGCGGTTCGAAGAACGGTGGGTGCAATTCGCAACCAAGTAGTAGCGTGGAGTCGATCAATATAAACACGGGGGTTACGGGACCGAGCGTATATCCGTGCTTTGAGCGTCAAACGTTAATGGACCTCATTACAGCGGGGTCGCCTTCATATACGTGGAAATATTTTCAGGAGACTAACGGCTCCGGATTAAAATATGCCCCCGACGCGATCGAGCAGATCTTTAAGAACCCGCATTACCATGAGTACGTAAAGTGGCCTAGCTCTAGAATACTAACAACGATTCAAATCGGCCAACTTCCTACGGTCGCGTGGGTAACTCCGTCTAAGTTGGATTCCGACCACCCCAGAGATAATAATGGCACAGTTTGAAGTTGCCCGGCTTTCG
>PMUK01000179.1 GCA_003166915.1 Candidatus Cybelea palsarum | reverse complement strand
CTCTGGATCGAGCCACCGTGACCCAAGTTGCGCAAGCCATACGGATCGGACCCGGCGTGATGCCGCAATTCGACGAGCATACGCTCTCGGACCGCGATGTCGATGACATCGTACGCTACGTGAACGTCTTGCAGACCAATATTCCGAATGCGGGTGGCCTGCCGTTGCTCGGTCTGGGTGCGGTCGCGGAGGGTCTCGTCGCTTGGGTGTTGGGACTGGGCACCCTAATCGTTATCATTCGGCTGATCGGCACCAATGCGTAACACGCGACCGGTGCTTGCAACCTCTCTTCTGCTGTCTACCACCGGCTGCGGCGTCTACGCGCTGCCGGCGGGCGCCACGACGCAGGCGCAGGTCCTCCGTCAGGACTGGATTGTGTTCACCCTCGCCGGGCTCTTCGTTGCGGTCGTCGTCTTTGGATTGATTTTGTTTCCTCTGTTTGCCTGGCGGCGTCGCAGCAACGACTACCCGGTGCAGTTTTCGCGAAACACCAAGCTCGAACTCATCTACACGATTATTCCACTGCTAATGGTCATCGCGCTCTTCGCCGTGACCTATCGCGACGAGATCATCGTCGAGCACCTCGGCGCACACCCAGCTAACACCGTCGATGTGCTGGCTTTTCAATGGTCGTGGCGTTTTCATTATGTCGGTACCGCCATCAACATCGAGGGAACGCCGAACGCCCCTCCGCAACTGATCTTGCCCGTAGACGAGACGACTCGCATCAATTTGACCTCGAGTGACGTCAACCACGAATTCTGGGTGCCGGCCTTCTTGTTCAAGCGAGACGCTATTGCGGGTGTGAAAAACTCCTTCGATTTGCGGCCGATCCACATAGGCGTGTACCTGGGCCGGTGCGCTGAGTTCTGCGGCTTCGACCACGCCTTGATGACCTTTACCGTTCGTGTCGTTTCCCAAACGGACTACGTCCGATGGCTGCGCGCTGGAGGGTCTTCGATCGTCCCTTCTGCCGAAGGATCCACATTGTGAACACGGCCACCACCGCTCCTTCCTCCCTCGCGCACCACGGTATTATCGAGTGGTTGACGTCTACCGATCACAAGCACGTCGGTATCCTCTACATGTGCACGGCAATCTTCTATTTCCTTGTGGCAGGTCTGTTGGCTCTCGTCATTCGGGCGCAACTCTCGCAGCCGGAAATGACACTTGTCGGACCGCATCAGTATGCCCAAATCTTCACTCTACACGGCACCGCGATGATCTTCTTGTTTGTCGTTCCATTCGCGCTCGGGCTCGCCAATTTTCTCATTCCTTTGCAAATCGGCGCACCCGACATGGCTTTCCCACGCCTGAACGCCTTCACGTACTGGCTGTTCTTCTTCGCCGGGCTTACGATCTTCAGCGGTGTCTTCGTCAACGGCGGAGCTGCCGCAACGGGTTGGTACGCGTACGCGCCGCTCTCCGAAATTAGTGTCTCGACCGGAGGAGGCCAAGACCTCTGGATCGTCGGACTGCTCATGAGCAGCATCTCCGGGATCTTGACGGCCGTCAACTTTATCACGACCATCTTTCTCTACCGCGCGCCCGGAATGACGATGTGGCGCCTTCCCATTTTCACCTGGGAGATGGTCGCCACATCCCTCCTGATTCTCATGGCCTTCCCGTCGTTGGCAGCGGTCCTTGCGATGTTATTCATCGACCGGCATTTCGGCGGGCAGTTTTTTGACGCAACCGCCGGAGGAAACCCCGTGCTGTATCAGCATCTCTTTTGGTTCTTCGGGCACCCGGAAGTCTACATCATGATCCTGCCGTTCTTCGGCGTGATCAGCGAGATCATTCCGGTCTTTTCGCGTAAACCGATCTTCGGCTACACTGGGCTCGTGCTATCCGCGTTCGCCATCGCCGGACTCTCGATGGGCGTGTGGGCACACCACATGTTCACGACCGGCGTGGTTACCAACGCATTCTTCGCTGCGGTTTCGTTTCTCATCGCCGTACCGACCGGAGTCAAGTTTTTCAATTGGGTCGGAACCATGTGGCGAGGCTCGATCGTCTTCACCACGCCGATGATCTTCGCGATCGGCTTCATGCTGAACTTCCTGATCGGCGGAATCTCCGGAGTGATGATCGCCTCCCCGCCAATCGACTTCCAAGCCAAAGACAGCTATTTCCTCGTTTCGCATTTTCACTACGTTTTGGGCGGCGGGAGCCTGTTCGCAATTTTTGGCGCGATCTACTTTTGGTTCCCTAAAGTGTTCGGGAAGATGCTCTCCGAACGACTCGGCAAGTGGTGCTTTTGGCTGCTCTTCATCGGTTTTAACACGACCTTTTTCGTAATGCAATTCCTCGGCGTCATGGGAATGCCGCGGCGGATTTACACGTATCCCGCGCTGCCGGGCTGGGGCAACTTGAACATGGTCGCGAGCATCGGGTCTCTGATCATGGCGGCGGGGGTCTTGGTCTTCGCGTGGGACGTGGTGACGGCATCACTCTCGCGCAAGCATGCGCCTGACGATCCCTGGGGCGGATACAGTCTCGAGTGGTGGACGACATCGCCGCCTCCCGAGTATAACTTCACGTCGCTGCCGCCCATTCGCTCGGAGCGGCCGGTCTTCGATGCCAAGCATCCTGAGCTCGTGAGGTCGGGCAGTTCATGACCACCGGGCGTCGTCTGTTCGTCTCGTCCGCGGCCTTCGGAATCGCGATTGCCGTTGCCTATTGGTTCAGCGCGCACAACCCGGACGGGGCAGTTCTGCTCGGCCTGATGGCCGTGGCGCTCGTCTTTGCCGCGGGTTACATGTTCGTTGCAGAGCGTGCGGCGCGTCTTGTGGGCGACCGAGCAAACGCCTCAAACGCCGATGCGAGCGGCGAACCGCTGGGGGTCTTCACCGTGGCATCACCCTGGCCGATCACCGTCGCGTTCGGCGCTTTCCTGCTATTGCTCGGCTTAGCCATCTTCCCAGTTCTTGCCGCTTTCGGCTTGGCGTTGCTGCTCTTTGGGCTCTTCCGTCTCGGGCGGGAGAGCCGTTAGGCTGTGACACGATGAATAGTCAATTCTATTGCATCCTTCTCGTTTGTGTGTGCGTGCTGGCGGATTGCACTTCGCTTAGTGCGTCGCGGACTTCGTCGGTAGCGCAGTCGCCCCAGCCGCAACTGCCTGCCGACTCCGTGCACGGCGCGGCGCTTTTTACGGTAAATTGCGCGCGCTGCCACGGGGCAACCGGCCGCGAAGGCGGTTTCGGGCCGTCGCTCACGCACGAGAGTCGCAAGATGGACACCGAATTCGCGATTGCGTGGATCAAGAATCCGAACCCACCGATGCCCAAACTCTACCCTTCGCCGCTCAGTGAACAAGACGCCGCCGACATCGCCGCCTATGTCGAGTCGCTTTAAATCCACGGTCGATGATATAACAGTCAGACGCTCGCGGAAATGCCTGTGAATCATCGTATCCCTGTTGTATCCCTGTGCAAATAAACTCACGCTACCCGTGGGTGGTTCTCTCCAATGCCACCCTCGGAACGTTGATCGCTAGCATTAACGGCAGCATCATTTTGATCTCACTGCCGGCCATTTTTCGAGGGTTGGGTGTCGATCCGCTTGCCAGCGGACAATCGGTATTCTTGCTTTGGATCCTTATGGGCTACATGCTCGTGACCGCCGTGCTGCTCGTTACCTGTGGTCGCATTTCCGACATGTTCGGCCGCGTGAAGCTCTACAACCTCGGGTTCGTGATCTTCACCATGTTTTGCTCCATTGGTTTTCGGACCCAACAAGGGCAGCCTAGGCGCCATGGAGATTCTGCTTCTGCCTCTTACAAGGAGTCGGCGGTGCCTTGCTGCTTGCAAATAGTGCTGCCCTCATCACCGATGCTTTTCCGGTCGAGCGCCGCGCGCCGCGATGACGGTGCACTGGATTTTCAGCACGCTCTCCTGCGCCCTGTATGGGGTTGCGGTCGAGATCAGCCCCTCGTTCGAACGCGTTGACGGCGTCCCGTTTGGGCTCGCGATCGGAATCGGTTTCCACGAAATCAGACTCCCGATCTTCCATGCGACGCCGGGGCTCGCGAGTTGCCGCTCTCGGAGCAAGTCAACGAGTGCATCACGCACGGCATTTACCGTTTTGGCGCCACCGATCGCGCCGCTTCGCAACCGCTGTTCAGTGCCTGATGGGGACGCTCGACTTCGCCGCGGGATAGTACACAAGGGGCCACAACGTCCGGTCCGGGGTTGTTTGCTTGCTTGCCCGCGGTGGCTAGTTCTTCCGGCTCGATCTCGTAATGATGCTCCCTGAACAGCACTGATCGTCCTCGCGGTGAAGGACAAGGACTTCCCCGCCGATGGGCGCGGCATCGAGATTCGGAAGGATCGTCGCACCGATGTTCGGGTCCTCGATTGGAACAAGCGGCGGCATTTGATTCTTTGTTTCGGCGCCGCACCACGGGCAATCAGAGTTCCTAGTAGCTTCCGCTAGCTCCGGATTGCTCCACCAGGCTTGATGCCCGCAGCGGTGTGTCGCATGGTAGTACACCTGCGCCGCCGATCTTCTAAACTGCGGACAATCGCAATCGGGAACATCGCAATCGCTAAACAATACCTGCTCGGGTAGTCCCGGTCCGTGAACACCCATGTGTTGAAACACAGTGTGTGTACAACGTGCGCATGGAGCATCGTCGGGAAGGAAGCAAGCATTGCACGCGGGCATTGAAAATCCGCCAAACATCATCGCGTACGTCTGCGCGGGCTGACCGCACAGAAAACAAGGCTCATTCATCTTTACTATTCTCTTTTTAGCCGCTCAGTCAATGGTTTGAGGATAGAGCCGTTACTTCACAAGTGGTCGTCTTCCGCCTTAGGGACGAATGCTAGCCTCAGGGCCTCAAGTTGTTCCGGCTGGTTCAAGGGACAAACCGTCCCCACCGGAGGGAGAGATGGGAGAGCCTTGACCGCGTTGTTCGAATCGAATTTCCTCAACCAACTGACGCCGATGGCATAGTCGCACTTATCAAGATCGTCACGATCATC
>PMUK01000229.1 GCA_003166915.1 Candidatus Cybelea palsarum | reverse complement strand
AGATGCCGATCCGCCCGCGTTCGGGGAGGTGCCGGTTCGTGCGCCACAGAAAATCGTGCTCCAATTCTTCAGCGCTCGGCTGTTTGAAGCTGAAAACCTCGCAGCCTTGCGGATTCACGCCGGACATTACGTGGCGAATAGCGCCATCCTTGCCAGCGGCATCAATGCCTTGAAAAATCAGCAGCAGGGCGTAGCGGTTAGACGCATAGTGAATCTGCTGCAGCGAACTCAACTCCTGGATATGTTCTTCTAGGAGTTGTTGATATCGCTCTTTTGACTTGCAAATGGGCGCCTCAATCGTTGGCCACTCCTTAAGGCTGACTTTCTTTCCAGGCACCACGCGGAATCGCTTCGAATGGATGGTCACGGTTGTCCCTTCCTTGTTAAGAGGTGGGTATTGGAGCGAGGAACAGCGTGGGCGGCGCCGATTCCAAATCGTGGATGGTAGGCGTGAGCGGCTGTAGAGAGCGCGTCGCATGGCTTGCGCAACCTCTTCGATATCATCGTTACCGGTGCGCCTCGTAACACCAGCGTTACGAGAACTTCATACGTTTGAACAAAGGGACCTTAAGTACGTCAAGCACGACGGCGAATGCGACCGCTGCGGCGAGGACCGCTCCGACAACAGCCCAGGGCAACGGCGCCATGAGAATACCGAGCACAGCCAAAAGCGTGCTTACTATCAGGTTTCCTACCGATGATAGGACGAGCCAGTATTGCTCTGCCGCGCGTGTCAACGCGTCGACCGTCAAGAACGGATCGGCCACCCCTCGATCCTTGAGACTCGAGCCTGCCAAAGCGAGGTCCACCCACGGAGACATGGCCGCGCCGGCGCATGGAGCAAGGCCCCCTTCCGCGAGAGCTTCGGCCTGCGCGATCGAAAGCAGGGCGAGAGCTAGACCACCTCCGGCGGAGTCTCCAACGATCGCTATCGCCGATGTTCCATGTTCGGTCAGTCCCCGGTACACCGCTCTCGCGTCCTCGACGGGCGCCGGAAAGCGATGCTCCGGAGCTAGGCGGTAGTCGGGAACGAACGCCACTGTGCCGCCACGGGAGGCGATGTGCCCGGCGAGATGTCGAAAGGCCCGCGCCGTCCCAGCGACATACGCGCCGCCGTGAAGGTAGAGGATAACGGCGCCCTTCCGCGCACCCGCGGGCCGGCACCACACGCCCTGCACGCCGCCGCCGACGCCCGTCTCATACGTCACTCCTGTCGCATTGGGTGTCTGTTCCAGGACCTCGTCAAAAGGCGCTCGATCGATGTGGCCTTTGCCGGGCGCAGATGCGGCCCTGATGGCCTCCATGACCTTGCCATCAGCGCTAGCAAGCGGGTGGCGTGTTTCCGTCATGCTGCAGTCGGTTCTTTCGCCATCGTCGGATAGTCCGTGTAACCATGCTCGTCGCCGCCGAAGAGTTTGTCCATCATACGAACTCGGTCAGGTATTGCGGGGCGAGCTCCTTGCGCGGACGGCACGGAGCTGCTGCTCAAGTTTGTGGTGGCGATCGCCGGCGACGAGGTTGATGTTACGCCTGCGGGCGTCAGCGTCAACAGTTGCCAGCTGGATCTCAGTCGGTCAGCTGCACGCGACCGGTCTGGACGAAAACTGACGCGGTGGCCTGGCGGGCACTACCGCTTGTCCACTGGCCAAGTCTGGCTCTACGCTGCCAATGGCCAGAGCTGGGACTCCCGCTACTGGGGTCCGGCCTCAGACGGCGATATCGTCGGCGAGGCTCTCCCACTTCTTGTCTTTCCAGTGCTGCTGCGATCTGGCCCGCCAGCTTCCCTGCGTCGCAGCCGCCCTAGCGCATACGACCCGATCGGATCGGTGGACGTGAAGGCCTTTCTCTTTGCCAAAGTCGAGCCCCGGACTGACAACCACCTAGTAAACAAATGGGGTCTTCGAAACGTTCGCGCGAGCCTACAGCAGATCGGCTCTACGCTGCACAGCCGACAAGCAATCCACTAGAACGGGCTTAGGTTCATTTAAAAACAGGAATGCCATTGATGCATCGTACGCAGGCTCAAGCACAGCAAGCATACCTGGCGATACCCGGAAAGCTGGACTTTGCGCATAACCGCCATTTGGGCGTGCGGGACCGACAAAAGGACCACCAATTCCAGAACTGAGGAGCTCAGTCTCGCTGTAGGCTTGCATATCGCCAAGGAGGGAAATGGAGCTGCAGACGTCGTCGTTATCAAGCAACATTTTTATGTCATAATAGTAACGCGCTAAACGAGAAAGCTCGTCAGGGTTAGCTTCGAAGTTCGTCGCCGCCACATGAAGGGCAAAAATCTTTTCGAGGAGCGTTCGTTCCGGAGCGAGTAGATCAAGTTCTATCGGATCGAGCTCCTCGTATATGATTGTTTCTTTGTCTTCGCGAGTCGCTATGTAATCTGCCAGATACGATGTCATGCTGACTGATCTGGACGGTTCAGGGTGACCTCGAAAGCCGAGCTCTAGAAGTACGCCAGCGCTGCCAACCAGCATTGGTCTGTCGCTATACGAAAAGCGGGTCACCATTTTGCGACCCCTTTCAACGCGCTCTTGATTTGCGGTAACACCGAGATGAGCGGCAACCTTATCCGTCAGCGCTTGGAGCGCTTGATCGCGTCCTGTGTTAGAGAACCCCTCACCTAGCAGCAGAACGTCTACATCCTCCGACATCCGTCTGATGAGCCGGAATCCTTTAGACAAACTTGTGCCACCCTTAAAGATCACGGCGATCACATCGGGAGGTGCCTGAAGAACTCGAAGTACTTCCGTAACCCAAAAGTCCTTTTCGATTAGTTCTTCACTTAGACCGAGGGCCGCAGCGGCAAGTGGTACCAGAGCCGCGAGGTCATCGCGGCTCTCTCTTAGGCGTGGTGTGTTCAGGCGATCAATGCGACGAAATCCTGAACAATGCGGTGTTCACCTGCAGCGGCTTTCTTGATCTGACCGAGATTAATCGCTCCGCGTTCCGCGAGGTCTCTAAGGCGCGCAACGGTTTGATTACGACCAGTTTCGCAGTAACGCAGGCGATCTCGAGCGATCTCTAACACCGCAATCTCCGCAGGGTTCAGACCGTCACGCTTGGGATTGACGCGTTCGCGAAATACCGTTCCGCCAAATTTTGTGGACTCTCGACCAATAACGGCGAGTTCTTGCACAGCCGGAATCTGCGTTGTCAGGCCCAGATAGGCCGCCGCAGTGGGACCGCTCGGACCAGGTGCACGATCGGCTGCTATAGCAAGCGCTGCTTCAAGCCTCGGCGGCGGCACAACGCCAAACCGGCTCTTGGGAGCCTTCCAGTAGAGACCCTTAGCAATTCGAGCGATCTGGCCGGCTTTTGCAAGACGAGAGAAAGCCTGCTCTTTCGCGCCGGTGTTTTTGCCTTGAATTGCTGTAGGAACGTCGGCCACTCGTATAAACGCGCGCTCAGGCAGATTTGCAACTCTTTCACGGACCAGGCCCATTGCAGTCATGTCAAGATTATAGTCCAAGAACCTGACAAACGTCAAATCGATCAAGCTAGAAAAGCACAGCCCCTTCCATGAGGCGAACAAGTGTTCGATTGTTCAAAGGCGAAGTTCCCCCATTGGGCTTGGGACCGCAGATTCAGCATGAAAAGCATTCCCGCGACAAGACAAGCAGACGAAAGATCGCTTGATCGACTTTCGGCTCTATGATATTATACGCAGGTTCGCATATTCGCGTACTTGCAGTGGCTAAGGCCACAGAAGGGTGCCCGCCAGTGAGTAACGCGAAAATTGAAAACGAACCCAAGCACGAGATTCACGACCGCTATACCGTCAACATCGCGAACGAAGACGACGGAAGCGACGCGGACATCGGTGCGAACCGCGGTACCAAGATCTCCGAGATCATGGTCGAGATGTACAAGGATTTCGGTCTCGAGCGGAAGCCTGGCGATCGGCTTCACTGCCGTAATCGGGAGGGCGCTGACGTGTTTCAGTTCAGCGAGCTGACCCTCGGGGAGTACCTCGATCGGGGCCACTGTCGCGAATTGAAGTGGGCATTCGCCGCGGAGACCGGCGGCGCATAGGTGCTGGGCAATCCGGCGAAGGTCGATCCCACAATCGCAAGTGCCGTTTTTGCCGAGCATCTTGAGCGTATCTGGCGCGGCCCCCTTCCTTCGGAACTCGGCCTAACGCGGACGAAGATCGATGACCTTCACGAACTCGTGGAGTTTCAAGCCATCCGGGCGGATGGTACTGTTGACCCCTATTTTGTTCTTCTCGGGGCGGAATATTACGACCAATGGCCGCCAGCTGCAGCATTCGTCGATCCGGCAACGCGTAAGCCTGCGGAGGCAGGTTCAAAGTGGTGGCCGCACCTCAAGCAAAATCCTCAGTGGGGAGCTCTGCATAACAGTTACAGATTTCAAGATGGCTCGTCCGGCCAAATGATCTGCATGTCATTCACGGCAGAGTACTATCGAACTCAGCACAATCCGCCTCAAGACGCCGTTTGGCAGCAGGGGCGGCACACTGTCGCGGCTACCATTACGCGCATTGCAGCGATGTTGCGTGACCCCTACTATGAGCGTCCATCATCATCATGATGATCGTTCCGCAGCTGTTCTGGGATGCTCTTCTGCATCGATTCCTAACCGACCGAACAAACTTAGAGCGCGTCGCCTATTTCGACGGTGTTCGAGCCGGCGGCGCAGGGGTTGTTACGACCGTTACTGTGCCCCGCGCGAAACGCCACCCACGTTATTTTCGCGTAGCAGCAGCCGATATGAGCGCCGCAGGCAAGCATTTACTTGAGCACGGTCTTCAACGGCTTGCCCAAGTTTATTCGCATGGCGACACCTTTGTAGACCACTCAGAGACAGACGACGGCTGGGCGTACTCGCAACGACCTGGATCCCTATCGATCGTTGTTCCGTGTCACGGACGTGACGTGACGCGACTTACGCAATGCGGCGTGCACATACGTCGCGAAACTGGCTGGGTTCGCCTAGATGAGGGCGAGATCGCAAAAGAGATTCTGACCGTGCCGTCATCCGTGATTCTCGCATGAGCGACTTCGGCGATAGGCACTCGGGAACCATCGGCGGGCAACTTCACGACGCCGATTCCATTAGCCCAATCTCCGTATGCGTTAAAGTTGAAGCCGGGGCCGAGACATCCTCGGTGCAGCATACGGTGGCTATGACCTGTAATTTGCTTTCGCGCTTGAAGAACGTCGTAAGTGCAATTAGCGTTGATACTCCAGAAGGTGCGATGCTCCGCGATGGTATCATTCCCGGATCTACTCCAGGGTTGCCGCTAAAAGAAGAACTCAAGCGATACGTTACGCGCATCGGGGTGATTCCGCTGGCTACTCCCGAACACTCTAGCATGACGGTATATGCTGGCCCAGGAGATGCGCACGGTCCGCGGGCCGTTGGCCTGGCTTGGTCCGGCGGGATTACGCTGACAGGTTATTCGGCGTGGGACTGTGATTCGACACTGCCGTTCGGTCCATACATCGCGGCGTGCTTCCTCGCCGCAGAAGTTTTTAGAATGAAAAGGCTTCGTGGCTATAAGCCAGCGAGCAGCGCCTATTACGATTGCTGGGATCTCGCACCCCATAACGGCTTAAGCGATCTCGGCCCGCGCGAGCTCACGCCGTTCGCGCTAGCACCTGTGACACTCGTAGGCGTCGGGGTTGTTGGAGCTGCGTGGCTGCAAGCAATGTGGGCCGCGCCCGCCGCACAGATCGACTGCCTAGCTTGCGATGGTGATGAAGCAGGCATCGACGACACGAACCTTAACCGCTATTCGCTCTTTGGAGTGGGCGACGTTGGGAAAAAGAAAGCGTATGCGGCCGCGGCGCTACTCTCGCGAGCCGGCTTTAATCTTGTGGCTCGCGACATTCCCTTCGAAACGCTTGACGAAGAAGGCGTCCGCGATATAGTTATTTGCGCTGCCGATACCAACGAAGCGCGTGGAATCGTTCAGTCAAAGTATCGCCCCGTCGCTCTAATGGCTTCGACGCACAATATGCGGGCAGAGATTCTCCGGAGCGTACGACCTGGAGAGATGGCCTGCCTACGCTGCTATAATCCGCCAGTAATCAGACCATCGGACGAAACCCTCCGCAAAAAAATAGGTAACTTATCTGAGTCCGCCCTGCGCGAGCTCACGGATCAAGCCAAGGTCGGTCCGAACGATGCTGAAGAGTATATGAAAACCGGAAAATGCGGGGAAGCCGGCGAGGCACTGCTAGCAGTCATGCGCGTGTCGTTTGAAGAAAGGGCGGCGCGCTTCGCCATCGGCTTTGCCTCCGTCGCAGCGGGAACGCTGCTGGCAGCAGAGACGATCAAACTTGGAATCCCAGATGCGCAAGGTATGTCATTGGACCGCAACCGTGCCGTTCTCCAATTTCAGCGCCCGGATAAAAATGGAGCCGCTTCCGCACTAGCCCGCGAAGGGACGTGCCCTGCGTGCCGCGAGGGAGCCGCGCTCAGAATTTGGCGCGAACGCTTTGCGGCACATTCTTATAACGATAGGCTCCTAGATATTTAGCGGGGTTGCGCGACTCAATACGCCCAGTTTTTCAAGGCGTACCGTCGCAGCCAGACGCGAAACTTGGAACTCTTCGCAGATGGCCGAGCATGTGCGCTCAGCGACGTCGGAATCAGGATGCATTGCGGTAACCGATGCCCCTACGACCTTACCAACGACGTTCTTTACCGCGTCGAAGGGCATCAGAATAGCGCCACCCCCGTATGCTGCCTGCCACTCCATCCAATCATTGCGCGTTTTTCCTGCGATCGATCCCCGGCGGCCACTTCAAGCT
>PMUK01000213.1 GCA_003166915.1 Candidatus Cybelea palsarum | reverse complement strand
GCCCGGTCCGCGTAAGCGGCGTTCCAGCAGTTTGGGATCGACACGCTTGAGATAGGCCGCGATGGCGACGCCCGAAACGAGTGAGACGGCGAAGTACATCCAGGCTTGCCAGAATCCCAACGCCCAAGCCCCGACGTTCATCCGCGCGCCTGCGCCTCCCATCGCTGCACGTTCACGCCCTCGACAAGCAGCCACAGCATCAGCGAGCCTTCAGCCGCGATGCCGAGAATCTCGACGTATGAGCTTATATGCTTTGCCAGCTCGGGCGACAGAAACGTTAGCCAGCCCAGACCGGAGAGGGCCATCAAGACGCGCAGACCGCGCGGAAGGAAGGTCGACTTCAAGATGAGGACGCCGATGGTGAGGTTAAACAGACCAAAAATCGGCAGGGCGCTTTGGGCGGCAACGAGATGAAACAAGCTTAGCGATTGAATCACGCATCCCACCACGCTGATCGTCACGGCAAGTGCAGCCAGATTTCGGCTCACCCGATTGAATAGCTGGTAGAGAAGCAGCGTCACGACAATGTAGCCTGCATTCGCGATGAGGTTAGCGGCATTGCTTAGCGCGGCCGGCGTGCGGCCAATCAATGCGGCGGCGCCGATGACCATTACAAAGTAGAGCAAGTACGCGACGCCCGTGGTTCGGGCCCTGGAAATCGTCATCTCGTTCGCCCTCTAAAAGCCGTACCGAGTGGCGTCCTCGCTTGTTTCAAGCAGCCTGCACCGCCGCATTAAAAGGACGTTGTTGCGTGGCGGGGCAAATGCGCCCAATGCTGCGCCTGCTCCTGGCCGCAATCCCGATCGTCGCGCTCAGCATTGCCGTGCCGCTCGTGAATCGAGTCGAGCCGCGCATCTTCGGACTTCCCTTTCTACTCTGCTGGGTCGTTGGGTGGGCGCTCCTGACGCCGGCCTTCCTCTGGACGATCGGCCGTTTGGAGCGGCGCTGGTGAGCGGCTCGCCGATCGCGCTGGCCATCGTCGCGGCGATCGTCTCTGGCACGATCGTCTTCGCGCTGCTGGCCGTGCGACGAATCAAGATGGATCCGGCGCAGTATATCGTGGGCGGCCGTTCGTTCGGCACGATCTTTCTCTGGGTGCTGCTCGCGGGCGAGATTTACACGACGTTCACGTTTCTCGGGATCGCCGGCCTCTCGTACTCGGCCGGCGCACCGGCCTTTTATGTGATCGCTTACGGCACGTGCGGGTATGTGATTGGCTACTTCCTCACGCCGGCCGTCTGGAAGGTCGGCAAAGAGTTCAACCTTCTCACCGGGGCCGATTTCTTCGAGACCCGTTACAACAGCCGCGCGCTGGGCGTTGCGACGGCGATCCTCTACTTTCTGATGGTCGTTCCGTACGTTGCGCTCCAACTGAGCGGGCTGCAGATTCTGCTGCGCATCGCGGGCTATGGCGCGTACGATGCTACCGTCTCGGTATGCATCGCCTTTCTCGTGCTGGCCCTCTTCGTCTTTACCGCAGGCCTGCGCGGCACCGCATGGGCCAGCGTCGTCAAAGATATCCTTGTTCTGGGGGCCGTGCTCTTCGCGGGCATTGCGATTCCGGTGCGCTTCTTCGGGTCGCCCAACGCGATGTTCGATCGAGTCGTAGCGCAGCATCCGCAGATGCTCGTTCTTCCCACGGGCGGCGCCTTTCATGGAACGGTTTGGTTTGCCTCGACGGTACTCTTGACGGCGCTCGGCTTTTTCATGGGGCCGCACAGCTTCAGCGCAATCTACAGTGCTCGCAGCGGCGATTCGCTCCGCCGTAACGCCGTGCTCTTGCCCCTCTATCAAGTTTTCGTGTCATTGATGATCTTCGCCGGCCTTTCCGCGGCCATGATCGTGCCGGGCCTAAAAGGGACGGCCGTCGACCAATCGTTTCTGCTAGTCGTTCAACACTACTATCCGCCGTGGATATTGGGATTGGTCGCAGCGGCGGGCGCCCTCGCCGCGCTCATTCCCGCCTCGGCCCTGCTGCTCGCCGGCGCGGCCGTCATCACCAAGAACGTCGCAGGCGATGCATTCGGCATCGCAACCGGCGACGCGGCGCGCACTCGGCTGACCCGCGTTCTCGTGATCGTCGTTGCATTGCTCGCGCTCGGCTTTTGGCTGACCGCGCAGCGCACGGTCGTCGAGCTGCTCTTACTCTATTACAACGGAATTACGCAGTTTGCACCCGGCGTCGCGGCCTCGTTTCTGTGGCGGCGCGCCACCGCGCTAGGCGTCGGTGCCGGAATCGCCGCCGGCCTGGCCGTGGCAATTCCCCTGGCCGCCCTCAACGTCACGCCCTGGGGCATCAACCCTGGATTCGCGGGCCTGGCTGCCAACATGGCGGTGCTGATCGTCGTCTCGCTCTGCCGCCCCCGGCGTTGCTTCCTGTGATTCAGCCTGTTATATTCCCTGTATTCTTAGAGGGGAGGATAGGAATGCAGTCAGCGCGGGGACTCGAGACGCGGACACTTACGGCGGCGGAAGCGCACAATGAAGCCATGTCGCTGCCGACCCCGACCGTCGTCGAAACCCTGGTGGGCCTTTTGGGCGCCACGACCGTGGCGGAGATCGCCGGCGTGAAGGAGACTCGCGCGTGCAGCAGTGGGCGTCGGGTGAGCGCGAGCCCCAACGTTCCCACGTACTGCGCTTCGCTTTGCAATTGGCGATGATGATTTCCACGGTGACGTCTCGCCACATGGCCGGCGCGTGGTTTCATGGCGCAAATCCCCACCTCGACGACCAGATTCCGATCGTCCTCCTGCGGGACCAACCCCTCGAGTCGATTCAAGTTCGGTTGATGGCCGCAGTTCGATCGTTTGCATCGCGCGCCGAGTAATTCGTAACACCGTAGATCACGCCACGCAGGCAAGAGAATAACCTGCCCCTAGGCCCGCACTCAAACACTTCTTGTATATCCGGGCGCGCGCAGCTTACCATTATTAAAAGCTCCGTGAAAGGACGCCAATCATTCAACCTATCTCCAAAGCGCCTACATCCGGATCAACGATCCCGTTTCGCAGCGATCCGGAACCGAGCGCTCCCCAAATGGCCGTCATGGTTTTCACTGGCGAGTACGACATCGCCACTGCCGACCGGCTGCGAGCCGATCTTCACCGCGTACGCGATATTCAAAGAATCGTTTTAGACCTTACCGACGTAACGTTTGTCGATTCGAAGGCGATCCACGAGCTCGTCAACTTACGTCAATATCGCGCGGCGCAGGGCTTCGAGCGCGAGACCATCGTCTTTGCGAACCCCAATTTGCGAAGACGAGTTGGGCATCGCATGCCCATGCTCCGATACCGTGGCAGCGAAACTTCGTTGAAAGTTCCTCGGCACGTTCTAACGACACTTCGAAATCACCTGAGCGTGTCGCGACCGCTACCTCAGCAAAATCCATGAACAACGAGTCACGTATTCCAAGGGTATGGCGTCGAGCTTTGGCCATGGCTTCGCGCGCGGCGTCCCGCCCCCGGGCACGCAGCAACAGCGGGACCAGCGATACCGTTGCCTCCGCTAAGCGATCGCCGGGATAGAAGCGGCGTACGATTTCCAAGCCATAGTCTGCTAGCGAGAGCGCCTGTTGAACGTCCGCTTCGTCCAGTGCGACCGCCAGGTGCACGGCGTTCATGGCGCCGGCACCCAGATCGCCGGAAACTCGCGCGATCTCCAAAGCGCCACGATATGCTGCGATTGCACGCGCACGGTCTCCATCGGCGTGGAGCGCCACGTCGCCCGATAGACGCAGGAGTATCGTCTCCAGACGAAGCCGCGACTGGTGCTTTGCCCCCGTGCCGTTTTGTGCCAGCGCTGATGCCCGCGCAAGTAACGAGCGGGCTCGCTCCCAAAGTCCGCAGTCGACTTCCATGAAGGCTGCCGAGACTAATGCGATGGCCGTTAGCACGGCTTCCTTTCCGTGCAGCGTGCGTTCCTCAGCGCCGGACTTTAGCACTCGCTCGACGGTGGCCCTTGCATCCGAGCTATTACCGGCGACCCACTGAAGACTCCCGATGCTGCTGGCGAGCCAAAGTGAATGCCAATACGAGTCGGTGCATTTCCAGCTGCGTGCCATGCGCAGCGCCTCTTCGGCGTCACTGTGCTCCGCAAAGTAGCGCGCCGCCTCCGATGCAACCAGCCAGAACTCAATCGCCTTGGAGTCGCGCTCGGCGTGCGGTGCCAGCGCGGACGCCTCCCGCCATACGTCGCGATATTGACCGGCGGCGCGCAGCGCCTCTACGTACGCCTCCCCGGCATCGCCGAAATCAGCCACCGCCACTGCCGGAAGACGCCCGCTCGTTGCAGCCGCCACTCGTCGTTCTATCGAATCGCCAACGCACAACAGCGCTTCGCGCCGCTCGCGATAGAACTGACGACGCGAGATCTCCATAGCTGCGATAACGGACTGATGGCTCTCACCGCCGAGATCGCATCGCACGAGTATAGCGTAACGTAGGTCCCGTTTGTTGGTGGCGGGACCAGTAGAACCGAACGATTCCAGTGCGGTCAGGACGATGAGGCGCAGATTGCCATAGGCTAAGGACTCGCCGCGTACGAGCGGGTTGCACCGAAGCTCCCGCTCGTTATCCAGATTTACCAACGCATGCCGCGCAGCAGCGGCGAGGTTCCGTTCCGTCATAGTCCTAATGCAGGGTTGTAACCCTCGACGATTAGGAGATCGGTGGCGCTTAGCCGTTGGCGCAGCTCCTTCGCCGGAGCGTACTCGGTCGAGTGCCACCACTCGTGGGCTTTCTCGTAGGAGGGGAATTCGAGGATGACGATCCGCGTAGGCTTCCACGAACCCTCCACTACGTTCATCTGGCCCCCTCGCACGAGGTAACGTCCTCCGTATTGCGCAACCGTTTTCTGCGCCATTTCCTTGTAACGCTCGAACTCTTGCGGATGCTTCGTGTCCACGTTGACGATGACGTAGGCTGACATTTTGATAGCATTTCGAATCGTCGTCCTTCGACTCCGCTCGGAGTCTAAGGCAGCATCCCACCAAGAAAGCAGCCGTTACGGCGCCCGCGGAAAAGAAGGCCTGGTGACGTGGCGCCGTTTCGCGAGGCGGAGGGGCCAAAGGGCCCGAATGCGCGCACCAATGCCCGTCGTTTCCCGCTCGCTCGTCGCATTGGTCATCGCCGCTGCCGCCACCGCGGCCGTGGTGGCGCACGGCACGATCGACATCATTGCCGACTATCTGGTCGCGCACGCGAGCTACGACGACGTTTCCAGTCACGACTCGCGTGGGCTGGTCGTCGCGCTCGCCGCCATGGTCGCCGGTGCGGTCGCGCTGCACGGCCTGCGGCTCTGCTGTGACGCGGCCGCCAATCGAACGCTTGCGTCGTCGCCGGCACCGAGTTGGCGGAGCGCGCCGCTCTTTGTCGGCGCTACGATGCTGCTCGCGTCGATAGCCGTTCCCGCGATGGAACTGCTCGACTCGCGACTGGCCGGAACGACGCTCGCGGGCCTCGACGACGCGTTTGGCGGGTCGGTGCTGCTCGGGCTCACCACCACGCTCGCGTGCGCCGCCGCCGTTGCGATCGTGGTGTTTGCCTTCGCGCGCTGGATTCTTTCGCATCGCGATCGTATCATCGCCGCGATCGTCGGAATCATCCGTTTCCGCTCGCAAGCGTATACGGGCCCGCGGCGGTCGCGGAGCTTTGCCGGCGCTCCGATCTGCCCGCGCAGGCTCTCCGCGCTGCGGCGCGGCAAGCGCGCCCCTCCCTGTGATGCCCTTCGCCATCCTAAAACGTCACTCTCACATTGCGAGGGCATCTATGTTACCTATACTCGTCGCGGCGTGCTGTCTCGTCGGCGGCAACGTCCGCACCCCCGCCGGCGCTCCGATCGCGCAGGCGCAACTGACCTTTCGCGGTCCGAAATCGACAACGGTGTCGACCGATGCGAAAGGTACCTTCTCGGTCGTGGTTCCGGCCGGGAGATACGATCTCACGGTCGTTGCTAAAGGCTATGCCAACGCCACCGTCAATACCGGCGAACTGAACGACGGGGCCCGTATCTCGGTGATTCTGGAACCGAGCGACACACCCAAACTGCGTACAATCGGCCAGGTAACCGTCAATGGCGGCTTTACGCTCGATCGCAGCGTCGTCCCCGAGGTGGACGTCTCGCGCGCGCAAATGGATGCGCTTGGATACTCGCAAGCGTACGAGGCGCTCGAAGAGGTTCCGTCGGTGGTCCTTCAGCATCCCGACTCGGGCGTCCCGACTGCACCGATGGTCGTTTCGCTGCGCGGGCCGGATCCGTCGGAAGCGATGGTCACGCTCGACGGTCAGCAGATCAACGACGGCAACACCGGTGACGTTGATATCTCCGAGTTTGCCGTCCCGGCCTTCAACAGCATCAACGTAACCGAGGGTTTGGGTCCGACCGATTTGGAAGGCAGCAACACGTTCGGTGGCGCAGTCAACTTCGTTTCGCTGCGGCCGACGCTGGAAGAACATTTCGCTCTATCGGGCTCTATCGGCTCGTTCGGTACCACGCAGACGTGGCTCAACGCGACCGGCACGATCGGTAAGCTCGGGTACGCACTGGCCGGCGACGATTTCCAGCAAGCCGGTCAAGTCAACCAGACCGCTCTGGTCGTGCCGTTTAACAATACGCCGATCTTCTGCGGGCCGTCTTCCAGTAGTAGCCCCACTCCGAACTGTCCGACCCTCGTGCGTCTCGGGTCGTCGATTGCGGCAATGCTAGGGCTGGTCAATCTCGACTATAGTTTCTCGCAGCGCTCGGACGTCGGCTTGCGCATTTTTACGCTCGGCAATAACCGGGACGAGTCGAGCGCCGTCAACGGGATCGCAGGAGACCCGACCTGCGTGTTCAGCGGACCCGGCGCAGCTTGCGACTTTTCGCAGACGAAAGGCGAGCCGAACGAAGTTGCCAATCCGGTGTACGGCTACAACGTCGGTGCCGGCAGTGCGACGTTTGCGCAGAGCATCCGGGCATACGACGGATATTCGCGTACACCGTTGGGAGCGGGAACGCTCTCCGCAAGCTTCTTCGCCGACGACGATAACATCGACTTCCAAGGTGGCTCCGTCTCGCCGTACGACGTTGAGCACGTCGACACGCGGTACAGCGAGGGCTTGCAGTGGGGCCGAACGTTCGACGAAAGCGACTTCTCCTTCGGCGGCTACGCGCGTCAGGAATCGCTTGCCGGGGCCAGCATCATCAACTTTGCGAGCGAGCCGATCACGCTCTCGCAGAGCATCGACTCGTATTTCTTCCGCGGATCCCAACAGTTCGGGCGTCTAAGGCTCTCGGGCGGCCTCTACGACGCACAGTATTCGTCCTTCGGCAACGACTTGAACTGGCGCCTAGGTCTGAGCCAAGACATTGGCTCGTCGAGCGACGTTCGTTTTTCCGTGGGAACCGGCTTTCGAGCACCTTTGCTTGCCGAGCGCTACTTCGAAGTGGGCGGTCAGACGCCGCCGGATCAAAACTGCGTCATCGTTAACGGCAATCCGAACGAGAGGCCGGAGCATGCAACAGAGTACGAGCTCGGCTTCTCGCATCTCTTTTCGAGTACGTCGAACCTCGACGTTGCCGTCTACCGCTCTAACCTCCGTGACACGATCGAGAACTTCTATCCGGGCGGCGGCGCAAAGAGTTTCTGCAACACACCC
>PMUK01000242.1 GCA_003166915.1 Candidatus Cybelea palsarum | reverse complement strand
GCAACCAAGTTGCGGGAAGCGCCGTGGCGCTCGACGGCACCTTGGAGCGCGTGTTGACGGCAACGCCGTGGTCCGAGTTCGACAGCGCGTACGCCTTCCGCGGAGGACCGGCCTGGTCGTATCTTCAGTCGCGTTTCTACGCTGGAAGCGACGAGCGACTGAGCGCGGACCTCTGTAAAGCAACAATTCTCGATCTCGCCGCGACGCACATCGACAGTTCGGAACAATCCGTGCCTTTCGTCGGCGGATGGAGGTTTGTCGACGGCAAATCGCAGCCGCTCGATTCGATCGAGTGCATAATCGACGCGTCGTCCGATGCGCGGCTCGCCGCGGCGCTCCGCGCG
The DNA here is from genome assembly GCA_003166915.1 of Candidatus Cybelea palsarum. Taxonomy (GTDB): domain Bacteria; phylum Vulcanimicrobiota; class Vulcanimicrobiia; order Vulcanimicrobiales; family Vulcanimicrobiaceae; genus Cybelea; species Cybelea palsarum. Next base: position 12,045 of record PMUK01000242.1, on the reverse strand, counting down.
ATGGACAAGCCGATGCCAACGATCAAAGTCGTGCTCATGACGCACACCGCGCAACTCGCGGCGCTCCCAGGAAACACGCAGTACAGCGAATGGTCGAAGACCGGCGCGTGCGCCGCCGTTTTGCTTCCTCGCGCGCTGGTGACGACGCCCAAGATGGTCTACGACGGGCTAATGGGTTGGAGCGCGGGGCGGCTTGTCGTTTCGGGCGCGGCCGCGACGCAGTACTTCGACGCGGTCGTCGGCATCGACACGGCGGCTCCTGAGACGACCTGCTTCACGCCCGACGGGATGCGATACTACGAGCAACTCATCGCCGCGGTGTACCACGCGGCCAAAGCCCGGCGATTGGCGGGGTGGCACGGTAAGCTGCTCGTACACACGCACGTCGGCGAGGGTGCCGCCATCGCGTATGCACCCACTGCGCCGGCGCAACCGTGGACGTTCCAAGCGCTCTTCTCCACACTTCCGCCGATGCGCACCAACTCGGGGCAAGCGCAGGCGAATATCTCGATCCTCTTGGCGGCGATTGCTCAGTTCGAGGCAACCCATCCCGACGTGCACGACTACGTTCTCTTTCGCCTGGCGCACGATACGTGGGCGACACAAGCCCAAGCGCAGACGATGCACGACGAAGGGGTCGAGGCCGACGTCAACCTCGAGAGCAACGTGGCAACCGGCGCGTATCCGATCGCCCGAATGCCGCTGGGCGGTGCGAGGATTCTTACCGACGAGATCGATCCCGTCGCGGAAAATCCCGCGACGAACTTCGAGCTCAACAATCTCCTCGGCACCCTCGTCAACGATCCGAGCAACGTCGCGCAAGTCGGCGGCATTCTCGGCGATGCGTCACTGAAGTATTTGCTCGAGTCACGCGTGCGCTGCCTTTTGGGCACCGACGCCGACGGGGTCGAACACTCCGACATCGTCAAGGAGTACGCATACGCCACCTCGTTGATGGCCTATTGGAACCAAACCGACCCGGCTTTTCGCGCGGCCGCGAGCGATCTCAGTCAGCAGACTCTCTTCGACAACGTTCGCTGGCACGTGTCGAATATGGCCTCCGACCGCGCCCTGACGTATTAAAGATAAAGCGCTAACCTTTGTCATCCTGAGCCTGTCGAAGGATGACCTTGCTACTATTCAACGCTCTTGCGGGAGAACCAAAGCAGCAGACGGCGCGGACTCAACCGCGCGGCGAGCGGGACGAGTTTGTTCGAAATGCCTGGTATCACGAGATCGCGGCCGCGCATCATGCCGCGATAACCGGCGAGCGCAACCGATGCCGCGTCGGCGACGTGCCGTTTAAACAGCAGCGTCTCCTTCGCATTGGCGCGGTCCGCAAAGCCGGTCGCCGTCGCGCCCGGACAGAGGCACGTCACGGTGACGCCGGTGCCGCGCGATTCTTCGGCAACCGCTTGCGAAAACGAGATCACATACGCCTTGGCGGCATAGTAGACGGCCATGAACGGACCCGGTAGGAACCCCGCCGTCGAAGCAACGTTGAGGATCCGGCCCGAACCACGAGCGCGCATGCCGGGCAAGTAGGCGCGCGTGAGTTCGGTAAGGGTCAGGACGTCGAGCATCACCTCTTCACGGATCCGCTCCTCCGCAATCTCGTCGAAGCGTCCATTGGTCGCGAAACCGGCGTTATTGATCAACACGTCGCACTCCGGCACGCGCGCGAGCACATCCGCCGCCGCTCCGGGCCCACTCAGGTCCATCGCTAGCGTCTCGACACTCACCCCGTGACGATCGCGCAGCTCTGCCGCGATCGCCTCGAGTTTGTCCCCCGAGCGTGCGGCCAACGCAAGATCGTATCGATCGGCGGCGAGCAGCTTTGCAAACTCAAGCCCCAGACCCCCAGAAGCTCCCGTAACGATGGCGCGACTCATCGAGCCTACTTCTCGTTTTACCGAGGCCACCTTGCAATGGGCGAGGTATCACCTAAGATGCGTGAACTCGCACGCGATCGGGAGTTCGTCGCGTACTTCGCGGCGCGACAGACGGCAGGTTTAGCCTATTCGGTCGAGACCGTTGCGATCGGCTGGCAGATCTATACGTTGCGCCACAACCCCTTCGACATCGGGCTTGTGGGTCTCGTGCTGTTCGTGCCGCAGTTACTGCTGGCCATTCCGGCGGGGGCGATGGCCGATCGTTTCGATCGGCGGATCGTTTGCGTTGGGTGCACGGCAGGCGAAATGCTCGCCGAACTCGTTTTCCTCGGGCTCGTGCTCGAACACGTGCATTCCGTCGCCGTGAATCTCGCGGCGGTAGCACTCGTTGGCATCGCCCACAGTCTCGGTACCCCTGCAGAACGGGCCTTGCTCGCCGGCATCGTTCGGTCCGAAAAGTTCGCACCGGCGCAGGCGATTACGACATCGGCGATGCAGGTCGTTACGATTGCCGGGCCGGCGGTAGGCGGCGTACTCATTGCATTCTCGGTGCCTGCCGCATTCGTCGTGGCAGCGGTGCTCTACGGGCTGGCATCGATCGCATTCGGGTTCCTTACGCCGCGTCGGGGCGACGTCGAGCGGCCGAAGCTTGGGTCGTGGATCGACGGCGTGCGCTACATCGCCGGACATCCGGTAATTCTCGGGGCGATCTCGCTCGATCTGTTCGCCGTACTATTCGGCGGCGCGACCGCGCTCTTGCCGGTGTACGCGACGACCATTCTGCGGATTGGCCCAATTGGATTCGGCGCTTTGCGCAGCGCCCCGGCAGTCGGCGCCGCCGCGGTCGCGCTCTATCTCGCACGCCGCCCAATCGTGCGCCGCGCGCCCGTGCCGTCTTCCGCTTTGGTCGAAGCAACTGGCTTTGCGATGAGCGCGAAATTGACGCCACAAGTTGGAATCAAAGGCGACACTGGAAAGCCTGTCTGCATCTCCGCAGGCTTCAACTCTCAAGCAATGTTTGCAAAGATGACGGCCGGATCGTTGCGGTTATGGTCGGCAGCGGACAGGCTGACGTGAACAAGTTGGAAGTCTTCGTATCCGACACGAAGCGGTCAATCGATGGGCAGGTCGCGATCATACCCACGAACACCACGCCAATAACGATCTATTTCGCCGATGTGAGCGCCGAAATGTCACGCGCAAATAGCACCTCGAAGTGGACATACCACTTCGGCGGCAAACCCGATTACCAACGCACCCTACTATCGGCCGCGCAGTACATCATCGCCTTATTCTTTGCCAAATGGATCGTAAAGTAGCGCTCCCTCTGAGACGCAGGGTCGGCCGACCGTCAGAGTGATTGAGTAAATGAACAACTCTGAAGCTGCCCGGGTTCCGTGCACACTTTCCATGAGCCTGAGCCTAGCGAGGAGACTCGCCTTTGAACCTTCCTATGAAACACATCTGTGGCAACGATCACAGAGGAGCAGAAAGCCCCTGTGGCGAGCTGCGTGCCGTGGAACCGTCATCTCATTTGAATGTCCTCCGGCTGCGGCGGCACGACTTACGAACAATCCCAATGTGAGCTCCAAGCATTACGAAATGCCGAAAGGAACCGAATCCAAACCGTTAGTGCGGACGACAATGCTGGATCCGGACTGAAGTGCCGGTGCTGCGACCGTTACCACTTGGGTGTCGGACCAGCTCGTTGTGTTTATCGCTCTACCATTCAACGACACCGATGAGTTCGCATTCGTCGCACCAAAACCCGTTCCGCGGATCGTTAGCGGAGATTGATTTGAGGGTTGCGGAACCACGGTCGAAATCTTTGGCCGCAGGACTTGTAAGGACATGGTTTCGTTGCTCGGCGTACCGGAAGAGGCTACGGCGACGCTCACCTCGGCCGCATCAGCGATTGCTGATCGGGCCTGCTGCCCTCCTTCGGTCGATACGATCTGGCTCCAGTCTGATACCGCGAACGAGATCTGCGAATCCGCCCATCCCATAATCTGGCTCGCAGGCAGGATCGAACCGTTCAGAATGACCTGACCGGTCGTTGGCGTGTTACCGAAGTTGTTTCCATTGATGGAAATGGTGCTGTCCGCACGAACGGGGTTCGCGGAAAGGGAGTAGATGGCTGGTGGAGTCACGATCGTTAGCTTGTTGCCGAGATACGTCGCCTGCGATAGTCCCATTAGCACCAGTAATGTTATGTCAACATCAGGAATCCCCTGAACAAAGTGCAATCCAGGATATGCGGATAGCCGGCTAATGAGATCGGTTGACACAGGCGGAAACGACGTTTGAGACAGGAGGTGCTCATAGATAGCATTCTGCCCATTGATGCTTGAATATATCGCAAGTAAATATACCGAAATCGCAACAAACGTCCAAACGAGCATTTGTAGGTTAGAAAGGCTAAATGAATTGGACGTATCGTCCCAAAATAGGTCTGAGACTCTCACGCGCGGTTGAACTCGAGTCTTAGAAATAAGGTTACTCCGCACTTGCGCATTCGTAATCCCCTTCGCGCCAACGAGCGTACCGGCGCTCATCCCAAGCACGATCCATACGTTTGAAGGCACCGTAAGCGCACCAAGCTGCGCAACCGCATCTAGGATGCATTGCGGTGTCCATGCTACCTCAAAGCGATATAAGGCCAAGACGGAGTAGCAGTAGACAATCGTGACCGTCCACGCATAGAACTGCACCTTCGATAGGCTTAGTCGGCCGTCGACTCCGATGGCTGGGCTTAACAATATACCTTTCCAGTCCAACTTATCAAGATATCCAGTCGACGCCTTGGCGTTAATCTTTTTTAGAGTCCACATCGTCACGACGACGCACAAGAATATTAAGCCGACAGGAACCAGCGCGAACACGCTGAGCCAAATTGTGCTGGGCAGGGACGGCGTACAGCGTGTCGCCGCATCATTGAATGAAGGCAATGCATGGTTCGAGGATGTACCTGCAGTTGCCGCTGGAATCGATGAAACAACTGGAGAAGGTGAAGGCGAACCAGCCCGCGCAACGCTGGTCAAGCCGACGCCGACAATAGCCGCAAAGAGTACGCAAAGAAACAAAACAAGCGCGTAACGGGAAACTATAGCTAGCCTACCACGACCTTCCATGAAAAACTCCCTATTGCGAAGACGATTCACTCGGCGAAGGAATAGCGATAAACAATCGACATGTCGGGTAACCCAGTTGAACGTTAGAGCAGCGGATGAGGTTCAAATACATCGACGCCCAGGCAGATCTGCTGGCCCGGGCCTATCAATGTCAAAGCAAGATACCGGACAGAGTGTTTGCATCCCCGTTGAGCACATTCAGGTCCACCGAAGTATTGACCCCTGTAACCGTACCGTTGCTAGCGTATTGCCAGATCAGCCAGTCGTTCCATCCGTGCGGAAGCGTAGGAGCATTATCGTTGTTATATTCTGCAATCCAAAACGGATGGCCAGAGAAAGCGTCGCTACCGTTCATGCTAGCATTCCAAAACCCGTAGTAGGTGTAGATCACCATTTTCTTACCGCCAAGGTTGTTTTCGACCTCGGTAATAAAGGCAGACAGCTTCTGGACCAACTGGGTAACATCGCTGATGCCGTCGGTTGTTTCAACGTCGACGGCCGGCGGAAGGTCGCCAGGTTGAGGGTTGGCGGAAGCAACGAAGAAATCGGCTTGGGCAATCGGATCGTCGCTAAAGTGAAAAAAGTGATATGCTCCACGGTAGATTCCGCGTTGCTTCGACACTTGCCAGTTTCTGGTAAACTGCGCGTCGTTAACCGTGAGTCCTTCGGTTGCCTTGACGTAGGCGTAGGAGAGACCTGAACTCGCGACCCCTGCCCAGTCGACGAGCCCCTGATAAGAGGAAACGTCTAATCCTCTAAGTCCGTTTGGCATCGATAAGGCCCTTCTTCTTACAAGCTATATGCTGTCCGGCAACTCGAAAGCGCGTGCCGGCGTCTTTCGGCGTCATCGTAGCAACCAGGCCCCTCCCGTGCAAGGGCAGCCAAGCGAGCTCAACACTAACCGCATATTCGCCCCACGTCATCACCCCCCAAAACGAGCACTATTTATGGGTGCAACTAAGCAATCGCCCGTCCGCCTTTTTTCTGGCAGAGCGGAGCTTTAGTTTCTCGCCAGGGAATCCGAGATAGAAGGCCCCTGCTAGCTTGGCTAGAAATGGCTGACGCACAGAGGCTAGGAGCCACACGGAGGCATCAAAACATGGCCGAGGATGACGTCAAACCGGACCCCGCGCCCCCTTCCTGGCTGACCATCGTAAGGGGCGTGCTGGCCACGACCGTGTCCGTACTTGCCGTATTTGCTACCATACTAGGCGGGTACAATAGCAGCCGGATATCGTCCATTGAGCACACTTCCGAGGTGAATAAGGTGTTCGCAGATTCGCTTTACCAGGTCCGCGCGGATCTTTCATCAAGCCGCGACGCAACGCCAGCCATGATCGAGGCCGCTGAGATCTACTCCTTGGCAGAAACGCCTCAGCGGAAGCTCGTCCTCGTCGAAATTCTTTCGCAGGCCAAGCAGACTGAAGCACTCGGAGCTCTTGCAACGTTGATAAGCGTCGACGACGATATTCAAGACCCCAAGGGGCGCGACAAAAAGGTTGCTACAGCAATTAACTCTCTAGTTGAGTCGCAAATCGAGGCAATAGATGCGGTAACGCCAACTCCGTCTGCACCGCCAAAAAATGGTATTCACGCCACACCGGCACCGTCAACAGGTGGAGATGTTTCCCTAACTACTACCGGCGCTGCGGCCGTAGAGGATCGAGCCAAACTCGCCGCAGCTTTGCCAAACGTGCAACCTATTGTCGGTTGGGTCTTTATCGGAGACGCACCAAAAGATGTTAGCCAGCCAGGCGGAGGGCTTGACATAGAAACGGCGGAAACCAACGCCGTTAAAATTCCCGCGAGGTCCCTAGCGCCCATCTTTGCATGCGATGATCTGAATGTTCGCGAGCACCCATTTATGAACGGCAAGTTAGGCCGCCTGATCGCAATCGTTGGCGAAGGAACTCCGATGACGGTAAAGGGTGCTCCCGAAGCCCATGCGGGAATTTCCGTGGCGGATCACAGGCCTATCGAGGCAATATGGGTGCCCGTAACGATTGGTGCCGACCCAGTGCTAGATGTTACCAAGTGCACGGTGCGCTAGCGACGGGCGATTCTGTAAGGGAGTTCGCAGATTTTAAGCTTCGCAAGCTCCGCAATCCGCGACAATTATGCGCAGTCCCGATCTTATATACGTGTTAAAAACTTCTGATTTGGCTGGAATTTGGGTAGAGTCACACGGGATGCGCTCACTTGAACATTCTACTTTTGCTTGGTCTGAGATAGCGGTCCAGGGACACCACCACGTTCTAAGAATACGCGAAGCCCGCGACGAGATTGTAGATCTCGTCAAAGAATATGTCAGAGTGCGAACCACAGATACCGCCGTCGTACGCCGGCGGCTGAGACTGCGCGCGAGCGGTATGTACGGGGGTCAAATCCGCGACGACGAGTTTTGGGTTGGACTCTGCGGCCGCTGCAGACATCGCGAAGCCGACGTCTACCGAAAGATCGGCGGCGCCCCCGAAGTACGTGACGGTGGCGGGCGTGGGCCCCTGTGCACCGAGGGCCGGCGTCGGCTGCGCTCCATGAAAGAAGTTCGCAATCCTGGATGCGTCCGGATACCATTTCGTCAGGCACTGATCGAGGCCCGATTTCGTCATCAGCAAGCGCAGGTCGACGATCTTGCCGACGTTGCCGTAGATATCGGATTCTTCGAGATTGTCCCAGTCGGTCGCGGGCTCCAACAGGATGACTTTCCAGGTTGTGCCTGGAGGAACGACGATGGTGCCGCCAGCGATGTCGGTCTGAAGATCCTGAAGAGCGGCGCAAATTACCTTACAGCCGAAACTATGTCCCAGCAGACAGAAGCGCAGATTCGGTGCGTGCTGCGCCTGTAACGCGAGGCGAAGCATGCTGTAGACGAGGTTCTGTCCTACCGCATCCGCACGTTGCTCCATCTGAAAGAATGTCGCCAATTGCAAGGCGTTGAGCGGACTGTTCGGGTCTTCGGTGATCTCCGACGGCCAATGCACGCCCATTTCCAGCGTCGAGCGCGGAGGCAGCGGCGGTTTCTGCGGCTCCTGCAGAATCCGTCGCATGAGACCGATCGAAAAGACATCGTAATCGACCAGGGCGCGATCCGCGTCAGTCGACCACCCGTGCGAGTACAGAAAGACGTCCTCAAAGCCAAAGGGGCTCGACGAAATCGCGGTTACGATTACGTCGTTGAGAGTCGGGTCGTATACGGTGCCGTTTTCGTTAGACGGGATGGTAAGCATTGCCATACGCGTTAGAAGCCTCCTAGCTCATTTAGTAGCTTTGGGCCGACAAGTGGCCCTCTTACCGGCCGACAGCGGTGCTGGAGTTCGAGGCCGTAAGCCGATCGGATGAGAACGCCGTAACCGCCTAGATAAGCGCGATCTCTTCAGTCGGGTCTCCAAACAAGTAGCAAATGCGAAATTAAGCGTTGTAATCTGTACTATTCCTCTTCTCAGCGATAACCACATGCCGGAGTATACCGCTGACCGTTTGGCAAGGTGTTCTGGCTTCCCGGTACGACGGCTGGATTGGTCATTCCCACACTGGGCTGCACTGTAAGCGCGATGCGCTCGAAGGCGCGGTGCAAGACCCTGCGAGTTTCCACGGCAAACGCTCCGACACGCTCGCGTGAACCTAGCGATCGTTCAGAAGCGACAACTTCTTGCCGCGCACCGAAGAGAAACAAAGGGAGTGGCCTCTTCCAGTTAGTAAGCAGAAAAACGTCGCTTCGCTAAACAAGGAGCACTGCATGATTCATTGCGTTTTTAATCGCCCAAGCGGAGAGCTGAAGGTCTTTGCGTCTCCCGGAGGACCACAACGAGGGAGCTTCCAGGCAACGGGCGATGCCTGGGGCAGGACGACAAACCCGGGCGACGGCCCCCACGGGCATTTCTGGCCGATCCCTCCCGGACATTACCTTCTTACCGTGTGGCAATCATGGGGAACGGCGGGAGCGGTCGCGAGCGAGGGATACGGCCAGATTTACGTCGTCGACATCGACGACGGTACGAAGCAACGCCTGGTCGACGCGGGCCTCTGCACGATCTCCGGCGACAATCTGGTAATTGGCGGATTCGCGCTTGCGCGAAATGGTCTAGCGCAGAATCAACGGGCGGCGATCATGGTGCACGGCGGCGGAAGCAACGCGCCCGACCCGTTCGCAGCGATGCAGCCCCTTTGCGCCACCGACGGATGCACTCGCGTCCACAATCAAGACTGGCCAACACTCGTGAACCTTTTGGCGGGTACCAGTTTGTCGTTTCCACCTGCTCCCGCTGGCGGAACGTTTCCTGAAACCGTCGTCTATACGGTTGTCGGCGATTCCCCGCAGGCAACCTGCTGAGCTAGCTAGCCTGTATAGGTGAACTGATCGGCGGCGCTGGTTGCAGACGACCCGACGAGGGTCGTGACCACGACGTCGACGGTCCCGCTTCCGGTCGGAACCGTCGCCGTAATCTGTGAATCGTTATCGACGCTCATCTGCGTAGCCGACGTGTTTCCGAAGCCCACGGACGTCGCAAAGGTGAAGTGCGAACCGGTGATCGTGACCGCGTCCCCGGCTGCGCCGGTCGCCGGTGACACGGCCGACACGATCGGATCGCTCACGAGGTTCTGCGCGGCCGCCACGATCGCAGCCCGCTGATCGATGATCGGTTGTCCCGGGCAACTCGTGTGACCGCCCCAGGCTGCGCCGCCCATTGCATGGTATCCCAGCCCCGTGTCGCTCGGCGTTTCGGCGAGTTGCATCGAAATTTTCTCGGTCAGGTTGAGCCACGCAAGAAGCGTCGCCGCGTTCGAAAGCTGGCTCGCGGTCAGACTGTCGCCGGGGTTACCTTCGTTTTCGAGGCTGATCCACGAACTATTACCGGCGACTTGCGCCCACGCGACGTCATTCGTGTCGACCCACTGGTCCAGACCTCCGCTCTTCGGGTTACCGAAATGAGCCGACACCTGTGAGGAGGGATCGTGAAACCATGAATCGGTTCCGCTTTCCGTTCCGACCTCGATATGGAGAACCAGACCCTGAAATGGCCGCACCATACCGCCTGCGTTGCAGTTCGGCACGGGTCCACGCCAGTTTGCCTGCTGAAATACCGCCATTTATAGTTGCTCCCGCTTCACTCAGCCGCTAATGCTGTACAATATCTGTAGCGCAAAGCTCTGGTTAGTGGCCGTCGTATAGTTGACCGAGGTCGAATCGTCGTATACTATTTTCGCCCCGGAGCTGTTTCGAGCTCCGTTCTTGACCGTCTCGACCCACGTTTGCGGATCGAGCGTGAGCTGAATTCCCATCTGATTGATTTGCTGAACGGTCGGGCTCGTCTGCGTCTGACTTCCGGTTACAATCTGCGTGGCTTGGATCGCGTGGACAAAGCCAGCGTAGAGTTTTCCCGACGCTCCGGCAAACGAGAAAACCATCACGAAGTCGTCGTCCCATTCGATCGTAAGTTGACCGGTCGCGGTCTGTGCGCTCATGTATGCCTCCTTGATATGTGGTTAGTTGGACGCCTTCAGGGCGGGCTGGGGTGTCGTCCTTTTCGAAGTGATTCCACTTTCATCGGGTTTACGGCCCTTGGGGTGGGGTGCTTGTGCCGCTCGTTGGCTTCGGCCCCGCAAGACGAGAGTTTGCGAAGAACTGCAGGGCGTCAAACCAGAACGGCGCTCCAAGCGATAGGGCGATTATCGTGATGAGAACTCCCAAAAGATGCATCGCGAAAGGCCATCCATTGCCTACCTTAACCGACGATATGGTGGCGTCGAGGAAAACGGGGCCGCTCGTAAAGGCTCCAACAAAGCTAGTGTCGTCGAGTGCAGTTAGAATGCTTTGCTGTACCGGCCCGCTGGGCATTTCGGACGCGCTGTTTGGCGGTGGGCTCGGAAGCGCAGCTGCGAGCCGATTCGCAACGGCGGTACGCAAGCCATCGTCCGCGTAGATTCGCGTCGTTATGCGAATGGTATCAACGCCCAAGAGCGCTACGAGCAAGACAGAGATAAAGATAACGGCGAATTGCGACTTTCTTCGATACCAACCCGAGACGCGATCCATTTGCCGATTGAACCAAGCATCGGTTGCTTGAAGCAGACGTTGGTAGTCGCCCCCTGCTTGACTGAGCATCGCATAGAGGCTGGCCCGCAGATGCGGCGAGGGTAATATCGCAACTTGGTTTTGGAGTGCGTCGATGGCGAGGGAAGGTCCGGCGGCCGCGGCACTCAACGCGTAGCTAACGGCTTGCCCCTCCGCTTGACCAGCAGCATTTGCGCCCGCCGCCCCCTGAGCTGGTGCCGCCGACGCGACGGACTGCCAGAGCGCCAGAGAAAAATCCCGCGCGCCAATATAGGACGGCCGATAGTTTTCGTTGGGATTGACCTGGCCGTCGGGGTCGCATTGCGCCGATGCGATCAGCGGATGGTGGAAAAGCGCCTCGGTCAGGTTGAGGGAGCCGCCTAATAAGTTCAGTATTCCGCTGTACAGTTTCGCGCCGCGCCATCGAAGCAATGCCGCGATCTGTTCGTTGATGTTGGAAACCGCGACGCTGAGTCCAAAGTAAATGGCCGTCAAGATGAGGCCGGTGTCGATCACGCGTGAAACGAGCATGGGGAACCTCCCAAGATCTGGCGCGGCTGCCCGTAGTCTAGGCCGGCTAACTAGCTGGATAGCGCCAGCTAAGTATTTCACTCCTCGACTTGGATATCTTAGCTTTCAACTGGGTGGAAGCTTGCTTTTTTTTTGCTGCAAGGCCTAGCTTGTTTTCTACCCCTGTACGGGCGTATCATCAACTGACGCGGAGAGACCGTACGCCGCGATTCCCCTCGTCGAAGTCGCCACCCTTAACGGAGGACGTCATGACCGCAAACATGCAGAGCTCGATGGATACCGCTGGCGCGATCACGCAGGCGATGTTGAATCTGCTCGATCAAATCGAGAACTACGTTTCCAGTTCCCAGCTGGGCGCGGATGGCAAGCCGTCCCAGACCGCCATCTACATGCACATGCCGATTGGCTATCCGGTCGACCCGACGATGTTTGCAAATGC